>NZ_JAEMTF010000042.1:3310-36839 GCF_016462415.1 Williamsia sp.
TCGACGGGTCAGGGGTTGGCTGTGAGGGCGGCCCAGACCCGGGCCGGGTTCATCGGAAGCTGATACACCCTGGCGCCCACCGCGTCCCGGATGGCGTTCGCCAACGCCGGGGCCACCGGGTTGTACGGCGACTCGCTCATCGACTTCGCGCCGGACGGCCCCATGCGGTCGTAGGTGTCGGCGAAGTACACCTCGGTGTCAGGCGCATCCGACAACCGCGGGATGTGATAGTTCCGGAAGATGTCGGTGGTCACGACGCCGTCGTGGAGGATCATCTCCTCGTACAGCGCCGATCCGATCGCCTGCACCACTCCGCCCTCGACCTGTCCCCGACACTGCTGCGGGTTGAGCACGACACCGGCGTCGGCGGCCTGGATCGACTGCAGGATCCGCACCCGACCCGTCGGCAGGTGCACGGCCACCCGGAACGCCTGGACGTTGAACGCCACCGACCGCGGTGTGCCGTCGTGATGGCCGTCGACGACGATGCCGCCCGCGGCGGCCGCGATCGCCGCGAGATCGACGGTTGCAGAACCGTGGTGGACGCCGACGCCGTCCAGGGTGCAGTCGCCGGGATCAGCGCCGAGTTCGGATGCGCCGACGGCGATGATCCGGGTGGCGAGTTCGCGGCATGCAGCCTGTAGGGCCGACCCCGCGACGACGGTGCCCGCCGATCCGAACGCCCCGGTGTCGTGGCCGACCGCGTCGGTGTCACCACCACGGATGGTGATGGCGGTGGGACGGGTGCGCAGGGCATCGGCGGCGAGTTGCGCGTGCACCGTCGTGGTGCCGTTGCCGAACTCCGCGGTGCCGACCGAGGCCACATACGTCCCGTCGGGGCGCAGTTCGACTCGCACGTCGGCGATGTGCCCGCGCGGCGGGATGGTGGCGATCATCGACGCGGCCATGCCCTCTCCGACGCGCCACGTCGGATCGGCGGTGAGGTCGACGCCGTCGACACCCGTCCCGCTCTTCTCGGGAACCGTTGCGCCCGAACGCAGGGCGTCCTGTGCCAGCGTCAGACACTGATCGAGCCCGTAGCTTCCGAAGTCGAGATCGCCCTCCTCGACCTCCCACGCGACGAAGTCGTCACCGGGGACGACGACGTTGCGGCGGCGGAGGTCGAACGGGTCGATGTCCAGCGCGCGGGCGAGGTCGTCGAGCGCGCTCTCGATCCCGAAGATGATCTGTCCCAGTCCGTATCCGCGGAACGCGCCGGACGGGAGATTGTTGGTGTACGCCGTGCGGGCGTCCACCCGCTTGTTCGCACAGCGGTAGAGCGCGACGGATTCGTTGCAGCCGTGGAACATCACGCCGGGACTGTGGTTGCCGTAGGCGCCCGCGTCGGAGACCACGTCGACCGCGAGCGCGGTCAGGATCCCGTCCGCGCCGGCGGCGACGGTCACGTCCACCCGCATCGGGTGGCGACACGGGGCGACCGTGAACTGGTCGGTGCGGCTCAACTCCCAGACCACCGGGCGCCCGGTCCGCAGGACCCCGAGCAGCACGACGTCCTCGGTGATCAGTTCCTGCTTGGCGCCGAACGCGCCGCCGATCCGCGGCGCGACGACCCGCACCTGCTCGCGATCGATGCCGAAGATGTAGCTCAGCTCGTCGCGGACGAGGAACGGTACCTGCGTGCTGGACCGGATGACGTAGCGTCCGTCGTCGTCACGCCAGGCGACCGCACCATGGGTCTCGAGGTGGGCGTGCTGTACGCGTGCGGTCTGGAACGCCCCCCGGATCACCGCGCCGGCTGTCTCCGCCGCGGCCACCCCGGCGGCCACGTCCCCGACCTCCCCGTGTACCTCGGCCACCAGGTTGCGGGCCGGGTCGGCGATGCGGGCGTCGGCGCCCTTGTCGCCGTGCACGAGTGGCGCGTCGGCGCTCAGTGCCTCGATCGGGTCGAAGACGGCGTCGAGGATCGTGTACTCCACGTCGATGAGCGCCACCGCCCGGTGCGCCTCGGTGAGGCTGTCGGCGATCACCGCGGCCACGCGCTGCCCGGTGTAGCGGACGCGTCGGTCGAACACGCGGCTGTCGTCGGGGTCGTCGGTGCGTGAGTGGTGACGTGCCGTGGAGAAGGCGATGCCCGGGTCGTCGCGGTGGGTGAGCACGGCACGCACCCCCGGCGCCGCCTCCGCGCGGGTGGTGTCGATCGACACGATCTCCGCGTGCGCGTGGGGACTGCCGAGGATCGCCACATGACCGGCGTCGGTGGGGATCTCGTCCATCGTGTACCGCTCGGTCCCGGTGACCACGCGAGCTCCGGCCGGTGCACGTGCAGAGTCGTCGGCCGTGCCGGTGCCGCAGATGGCCTCCCGGATACCGCGATATCCCGTGCAGCGACAGAGATTTCCCTTGATGGACCGCTCGAGGTCGGCAACGCGTTCGGAGTCGAAACTCGAGGCGGTCAGGACCATGCCTGCGGTACAGAACCCGCACTGGAAGCCGGCGGACGCGATGAACCGCTCCTGCATCGGGTGCAGGTGATCGGGGGTGCCGAGCCCGGCGACCGTGGTGATCTCCGCGTCGGTCGCCCGGAACGCGGGCACCAGACACGAATGCTGCACGTGGCCGTCGACGAGCACCGAGCACGCACCGCAATCGCCGGAGTCGCAGCCCTTCTTGACCTCGACGTTGCCGTGTTCACGCAGGTAGGTGCGCAGGCACTGACCCGGCCGAGGGTCCTCGTCGACCGAGCGCCCGTTGACCTTCACGACATCACCTCCGCGACCGCATCGCCGACGAGATACTCCGTGACCGACACCCGCCAGGGGGCGGTGCCGTGCGCATCGGTGTGGAATCCGTCTGGTGGGATGGCCGAGAGCACCTGCCGAGCAACGACATCGGGGCCGGTCGACGCCACCTCGATGACGTACGGGCGTCGCGTCGCCGCCGTCACCGACACCACGACACCGGTCGGGGTACGGCGCGCGATGACGACCGCGCCGGACCGCCCGAGATGGGCGTAGGAGGCCTTGCGCAGGGCCGTCCGCTGGGTGAGCGCCGCTTCCGGGAACCGGATCGAGCGCAGCACATCACCCGTCGCCAACGAGGTCTGCGCGTTCCCGGTGACGATCTCGGCGGTGCTGTGCGTGCTGTCGGTGCCGTCGGGGTGCCACACCCGCAGCTCGGCGTCGAGCGCCGAACACATCGAGATCATCGCTCCCGCAGGCAGACCCAGGCAGATGTTGCCGCCCACGGTGGCCGTGTGCCAGATCTTGTACGACGCCAGCAGGGTGTGTGCGCTCTGCTCGAACAGCGGTGCCGCCTGCCAGTGCGCCGGGTACTCGGCCGTGATCAGACGTTCGATGGTGCAGGTGGCGGCGATCTCGAGGCCGCGGTCGTCGACGACGAGAGCGGGCCAGTCGAGCGCAGTGAGATCGACCAGTCGCCGCAACGACGGGTTCGGGTCGCTCATCAACGACGTCCCGCCCGCGAGCAGACCGTCGTGGTCGTCGAGGCCGACCAACTCGTCGCGCGCCCGTGGTCGCAGGACCGACGTCACCTCGTGCAGATCCATGTCGTGTCCTCAGCCTGCCCGCTCGAGAAGACGACGGTGTTCGGTCTCGACGTCGCGTGCGATGACGTCGGCGTCGACCGTGACGACCTGCCCGTCGGCGACGACGGTCGATCCGCCGACCCAGGAGCGCCGGATCGGGGGTTGCGAGCCCAGGACGAGTGCGGCCAGCGGATCGTCGATGCCGCTGTGGGCCACCGTGCTCAGGTCCCACAGCACCAGGTCGGCGAGCTTCCCGGGTTCGATGGAACCGAGATCGGTGTGGCGACCCAGGACCCGTGCGCCGCCCATGGTGGCCAGGCGCAGCGACTGCCGGGTGGTCAACGCGGTGGGACCGCCGACCGCCCGCGCCATCATCACCGCCATGTGCGCCTCCTCGAGCATCCGGCACGATTCGTTCGACGCGGCGCCGTCGACGCCGAGACCGACGGGAACCCCCGCCGCCACCAGGTCACGGGTGCGCGCGATGCCGGCGCCGAGCCGGGCGTTCGACGTGGGGCAGTGCGCCACACCGGTTCCGGACCGGGCGAGCACGCCGATGGCGTCGTCGGTGAAATGGACGCCGTGGGCGAACCAGACGTCGTCGCCGAGCCAGCCGAGATCACTCATGTACTCCAGCGGGGTGCAGCCGAACCGCTCGGCGCAGAAGGCGGATTCGTCCTCGGTCTCGGCGAGGTGGGTGTGCAGGCGGACGCCCCGTTCGCGCGCGAGTGCCGCCGACTGGCGAAGCAGATCCGCGGTCACCGAGAACGGCGAGCACGGCGCGAGGCCGATGCGCAGCATCGACTCCGGGCTCGGGTCGTGCCACCGGTCGACGGCCTCGCTGCTCGCCGCCAGGATGTCGTCGATGCTCTCGACCACCGAGTCCGGCGGCAGGCCACCGTCGCGGCGGCCGAGGTCCATCGACCCGCGGGTGGGGTGGAAACGGAGTCCGACCGATCGGGCCGCGTCGATCTCGGCCCCGAGGAGATCGCCGCCGTCGGTGGGGAAGACGTAGTGGTGGTCGGTGGTGGTGGTGGCACCGGAACGCGCCAGCACCGACAATCCGCCGGACGCCGCGGCCCGCACCCCGTCGGCGTCGATGCCCGCCCACACCGGGTACAGCGTGGTCAGCCAGTCGAACAGCGTGTGATCGGCGGCCAGTCCGCGGGTGATCCACTGGTAGAGATGGTGGTGGGTGTTGACCAGGCCCGGCGTCAGCACACAACCGGTGCCGTCGATCCGCTCGGCGCCGGGGTGGGCGGCCGGATCCACCTCACCGACCGCACTGATCCGTCCGTCGGCGATCACCACCGTGGCGTCGGCGAGTTCGCGATCGTCGGGATCGACGGTCACGACGTGTGCGTGCTCGATCAACGTCACCGCCTGCCCGTCCATGGACGTCCACGCTACGTTCGATCGGTTACGGACGCATGACGTCGAGCGGATCCCCGGCCGCACGGGCAGGATGGGCCCAATGGGTTCCGGATCTCCCGTGGTGCATCGGGCGCACCTGTTCCACATCGGCGGTGCGCCGGTGCTCGACGACGCACGCACACATCTGATCTCGATCCCCGATGGTGCGCTGGCGGTCGCAGACGACGGGACCATCGCGTTCTCCGGATCCCACGCCGAACTGCCCGTCGAGTGCTCCCGGTGGCCGGTCGCCGACCACCGCGGCGGGTTCATCCTGCCGGGCTTCGTCGACACCCACATCCACTACCCGCAGACCTACGCGACCGACTCCTACGGTGGCGGCCAGCTGCTGGAGTGGCTCGACAACTGCATCTTCCCGTCCGAGGCGCGCTACGCCGACGAGGCGTTCGCGCAGCGTGCCGCGGTCGACTTCTGTCGTCGGCGCGTGGCCGCAGGCACGACCGCGGCCATGGTCTTCGGGTCGGCGTTCCCGACCGCGCAGGATGCGCTGTTCACCGAGACCGAACGCGTCGGGCTGCGGATGGTGTCCGGCCGCGGGATCCAGACCACCGGCCAGGCGTCGGCGGCCGCGCTGATCACCGACATCGACACCGCCATCGCGCACTGCGTCGACGAGATCGATCGGTGGCACGGTCGGGACCTCCTCGACGTGGCCCTGGTGCCGCGGTTCTCGCTGTCGGTCACGCCGGACACGTTCGTCGCGCTCGGCGAGCTGTACGACGAGGTGCGTGGCCACGGTGTGTACTTCCACACCCACCTGAACGAGAACAACCGTCCCGGCACCGGCGAGATCGCCGCGACCCTCGCCGCCTACGACGTGAACAGCTACCTCGACACCTACGACGGCCGGTTCCGGCCCGGCTCGCAGGTCGGCGGGTCGTCACTGCTCGGTCGGCGCAGCATCCTCGCGCACGCGGTGCACTGCACCGACGCGGAACTTGCCCGGATGGCCGAGTCCGAGACGTCGATCGCGCACTGTCCGACGTCGCAGCTGTTCCTCGGATCGGGGACCATGCCGTGGCGGCGGACCACCGCCGCGGGGGTCACGGTCGCCCTGGGTACCGACATCGGCGGGGGCGACGAATGGCTGATCCCCCAGGTCGCGGCGGACTGTTTCAAGGTCCACATGTCCGAGGCCGGGGACGCCGGGGTGTCGCTGCATCCGGCCGAGTTGCTGTTCACCGCGACCCTGGCGGGTGCCCGGGCGCTGGACCGCGAGGACGCCTTCGGCAACCTCGACGCCGGGAAGGCCGCCGATTTCGTCGTCGTCGATCCGCAGCAGTGGGAACCGTTAGGGCGCACCCTCGAGCACGGCATCCGGGCCGACGACACCGAGACCGCCACCGCGCAGACGCTGTTCGCGCTGTTGATGGGATTACGCGAACCGGCGATCACCGAGGTCTGGGTCCAGGGGCGTCGCGTGACGCCCCATCCCGCGACGTGGTCCCGGACGTCTCAGCTGTAGCAACCGGTGGGTGCCGGTGTGCCCGCGAAGCGATCCTTGAGCCAGTCGAGTGCGCGCGTGAGACCGCTGACGCCACCTGCGACGTGTCCGACCGGCGATCCGCCGATGAAGCGCACCGGGAACGGGATCTCGTCGTACTTGAGCGACGCCGGGTTCTGCGCGCACCACTTGCGGTGGAGTTCACGGCTCACGGCGATCGGCACCGTCGGGTCGTCGGGGTTGCCGGACAGGAACGTCGGGACGCTGGGCTTGGCGTTCCCCACGTCCTGATCGTCGATGACGCGCTGGAACTCCGGGGTCGCGTCGATGATCTGGCCGATCGTCTTTCCCGAGACCGTCCACTCGGAGCTCTTGGGGAACCGGACCGCGGTGGCCGCGATGCACTCGGTCGATATCTGCTTCAGGGTCGCCTTGCCGTTGGCGTTGAGCAGTGGCTCCACCTTGGTGTCGACATCGGGGTAGCGGGCCAACACGCCGTTGAGCGCGTAGCCGATGATCCCGCCGAGCCGTCCGCCGTCGAGATGGTCGAGCAGAGCACGCAGGTCGGTCGGGGCGCCGCCGGCGTAGATGCCGACCAGCGGGAGGTCGGGTGCGTAGCTCTTCGCGAGTTCGGCCGCCGCGGCCGCCGCGGCGCCACCCTGGGAGTACCCGGCGATGCCGATCTTGGTGCCCGGCGCGACCTGGGGGAGCTTCAGCGCCGCCCGGCCTGCGTCGAGGACCGCGTTGGCCTGGTCGACCCGCACGGCGAAGGTGTGGGTGCCGGGCGTACCGCCGCCGATGTAGTCCGACGACACCACGGCGTAGCCCTTGGCGAGCATGTTGTAGGTGGCGAGGCGTTCGATCTCCGCGCGCGGTCCGCCCGCCCCGAAGAACTCGACGCCCGACTGCAGCATCTTCGACGCGGCGCACGAATCGCCCTGTCCGTGCAGGCCACCGGCGTAGTCGATGATCGGTCGCGGTCCGGGACCGGGCCACGCGCGGGTGGGCTCCAGGTAGTAGCCGGAGACGGCGACCGGCTGACCGTTCGCGTCGGTGCTGCGGTAGAGCAACCGGGTGCCCTTGGCGGGGACCTTGCCCCAGACCGTCGGCACGGTGATCGCGACCGGGAAGCTCTCGGTGCGGATCAGGTCACCCGGTGATCCCGCGGGGAGCGGGTTCGGCGGCTGATAGAACGCCTCGCTCACCCCGGCGGTCGGGGTGGCGGGCCCGGGTGCGGCCTGCGCGACACCGACCGTCCCCAGCGCGGCTGCTGTCATCGTCACAACCGCGATGCGCAGTAGTTGGGTCACGTCACCACGTAAGCCGGCCAATGTGTCCTACCCCCCGATATTGTTGTCGCCGTGCATCACTCGTGCACGTGCGACATACGTCGAGGAGTGATCATAGGGCACACCGACGACGGGTGTGCGGGGTTGGGCTCAGCCCATCCAGCCGCGCTGCATGGTCCACGCGGGCCCGGCGTCCGGCGCGTCGTCGCGGATCACGCTCGCTTGGATCAGACCGTAGGGCCGGTCGTCGGCGTTGAACACCTCGTTCGGGTTCTCGAGGCCGAAGGGTGACAGGTCGTAGACGAAATGATGCTTGTTCGGGGCGGAGAGTCGGATCTCGGCGATCTCGCCGTGGGCCTCGAGCACGGCCGAACCGATCGCGTACAGGGTCTGCTGCAGTGCGAGTGACTGCAGCGTCGCGAACTCCTTGACGATGATCGCCTTGACGTCGGTGTACACGGCGTCCCAGTCGATGTCGGTGGATGAGAAGCGCCACTTGGCGACCAATGAGGTGGCCATGACGCGGTCGTTGGTCGGCTGCAGGATCGTGTACTCGTCGACCGGGAACCCGTGGAACTCCGAGCCGGTCGACTTGAGGATGGTGAACTCCTTGAGGCCGCAGACGACCCAGGTCCGCTGGTCGTCACCGACATCCTCCACCGTGATGTCGGCGGTACGGACCTCCTGGCCCTTGCGCACCCAGGTGTGGTCGTGCTCGGCGCCGTCGACAACCGCACGCTCCCAGGCGTACTCCTCGATCTCGATGCGCGCACCGTGCACGGGCTCGTAACCGTCGACGAAGTGGTATGCGAGATCGAGCCCGTACTGCTCGATGGTCGCGATGCCCTTCTCCTTGGCGTACGCGTAGGCCGTCTGCTTCTGGGTGTCGGTGGGCAACACGTTGCCCTGGTCACCTGCGGTGTGCGCCGCGGCGAAGTCGCCGCGCAGAGCGGTCCCGACGTTGATGTCCTTGATCTCGTGCCGGGGCGAGTCGCGGTAGATCCGCACGACGCGGTTCTCCGCCTTGCCGTATTGGTTCTCGCCGAGGGTGATCCCCATGTGCGGCTTCCTCTCGTGTTCGGTCAGCTACCGCGGTAGGTGGAATAGGCGAACGGGCTCAGCAGGACCGGGACGTGGTGGTGTCGGGTCGGGTCGGTGATGGCGAAGCAGATGGTGATCTCCGGGTAGAAACCCTCGACGTCGTTCTCGGCGAACCATGCGCCGGTGTCGAAACGGATCCGGTAGGTTCCGGCGGCCAGTTCGCCCGCGACGTCGGCGATGCGCCCGTCGGAATCGGTTGCGCCGGAGGCGATCGGTGTGCCGTCGACGTCCGCGAGCTGGACCGCGATCCCGTGCGCCGGGGTGCCGTGCACCGCATCGAGCACGTGCGTGCTCAAGTGGCTCATCCCGCTCGACTCATCCGGGCTCCTCCGTCTGTCCGGGATCATCGTAGTACTGCGCCGCCGGACCGAGCATCCGCTCGAGCCGGCTGCGGTTGATCTTACCCAGTTCCATTCGCAGGACTCGTCGTTCGGTCGCGGCGTCGTTGTCGAGCCGCTCCTTGAGTATGTCCAGCAGCACCTCGGCGGGGCGTCCGTTGGCGAACACCAGGTAGACGTGCCCGAACTTGTCCTCGTACTCGGCGTTGTATTTCGCGAGCTCCGCCAGGACGAGTTCGTCGGCCCCGCTGACCCCGGACTGCTCCCGGGTCGAGGCCGCACTCGACGACCGTTCCCCGATCCGTGGATGCCCGTCGAGCGCCTCGTCGAGATCGGCGTCGGTGAGCTCGGCGAGGATGAGATCGGCGCGGTCGTAGAGACTCTCGGCGTCGGTGAAGGGACGCGCCGCCGCCACCCGCACCGCCCAGATCCGCGACGAGCAGCACTCGAACAGCGAGTGCACGGCCTGGCGTTCGGTCAGTTCGTTGAAGCTGTCGATCCCGCGCCAGTTCGGACGCCGCATCGTCAGCGGACCAATTCGTCGAATCGGCTGAACCGCGCGGTGGCAATGGGATTGGCGTCGGCGACGAGATCGTCGAAGCGGCGGTTGGCGATCTTCGCGATCTCGATGAGGGCGAACGCGCGCTCACTGGTCGGTGAGTTGTCCATCCGACTCCATCCGTTGCGCAGGACCCGCTCGTACCGCTCGGCCTCGCGGGCGAAGATCACCAGCGGGAAGCCGAAGTGCTCCCGATAGGCCGACGCCAGCGACACCACGTTCTCGTGCTCGTCCTCCTCGAGGTGCGACAGCCCGGTGTGGTCGACGGCGATCGGGTCTCCGGTCTCGTCCTCGGCACCCAGGTCGGGGAACGAGTTGATCAGCTCGAGTTGTTCGGAGTCGCTGCCGGTGAGCATGGCCTCCTGGAACGACGCCCGCAAGTCGTGTGCGGTCTCGAACGGGCGCTGCTCGTAGGCCCGGTCGACGACCCACTGTGCACCCTGGACCAGGCCGCCGAACGTCTCGCGGAACGTGTCGATGCTCATCTCGTTGACCTCGGCGAGCCGGATCGATCCACGTCCGGCCACGGCGGGACCGCGACTGCCGGTGTGGAAGAACAGCAGGTTGAGCAGGATCGCGGTGATCGCGCCCATCGTGATGCCGGTGCTGAACGGGATCTGCAGGAGCCCAGGGACCGCCTCGTCGACTCCGGGCAGCGCGGGCACGTTCACCTCGACGCCGTTCTCCAGCACCGTCGCCGGTGCGGCCGCCTGCGAGAACTGCACGTAGAGGCCCATGGCCAGCGAGGTGCTCGCGATGATCAGGTTGCGGTGATCGGTGAAGTCGACGGTGGTCAGCGTCTGGATGCCGACGATGGCCACGGTCGCGAACATGATCAGCGCGGCGCCACCGAGGACCGGGGACGGGATCGATTCGACGATCTTCGCTGTCTTCGGGAGCAGGCCGAGCACGATCATGATGCCGCCCGCCGCGGCGACGACCCAGCGGCTCTTGACGCCGGTCAGGCGGACGAGGCCGACGTTCTCCGAGAACGCGGTGTAGGGGAACGAGTTGAAGATGCCGCCGATGATGGTGGCGAGGCCGTCGGCGCGGACCGTCGCGGCGATGTCCTCCTTCTTGATGCGCTTGCCGACGATCTCACCGGTGGCGAAGACCGAGCCGGTCGACTCCACGGCGACGACGAGCAGCACCACGATCAGCGAGACGATGGCGATCACGTCGAACCGGGGCCAGCCGAACGCGAACGGGTTGGTGAAACCGACCCAGCTCGCCTCGCCGACCTTGTCGAAGTTCGTGTCCCCGACGATCCAGGCGACGATCGTCCCCACGCCGAGGCCCAGCAGGATCGAGATCGTCGCCCAGAACCCGCGGAAGAAACGCTGCATCAACACGATCAGCACGATGGTCCCGATGGCGTAGAGCAGCCACCGGCCGTTACCGGGGTCGGGGTTGTGCGAGGCCGGGTCGCGGGTGGCGTCGCCGGCCCCGACCGGCAGCAGGCAGATACCGATGATGGTGATCAACGTGCCGGTCACCACCGCGGGGAAGAAGCGGATGAGACGCGCGAAGAACGGCGCGATGAGGAACGTGAAGACACCCGCGGCGATGACCGCGCCGTAGACGGTCAGCAGCCCGACCCGGCCGCCGCCGTTGTCGTTGGCGATCTTGATGACCGGCGCCAGCGTGGCGAAGGTGATGCCCTGCAGCAGTGGCAGCCGCACACCGATCTTCCAGATGCCGACGGACTGCAGCAGCGACGCGATGCCGCAGGTGAACAGGTCCGCGGTGATGAGCATCGTCAACGCCTCGGAGTCGAGGTCGATGGCGTTGGCGATCAGCAGCGGCACGAGGACCGCGCCGGCGTAGAACGCGATGACGTGTTGCAGACCGAGGGTGAGCAGCTTGCCCGTCGGGGGCACCTGGTCGACCGGGTGAACCTTGCCCGTCTTTCTCGTTCCCAAGTTCTTCAATGCCGCGGGCGTGTTCATGCGGCCCCTCCGTTCGGTCGGTGACGTCCCCTGCGGAAAAGGATGAACCGGATGTGCACCGACCGCGACCTGGGCAGCAAGATATATCGCGTGGACGACATGGCCGTGTTAACCGGTGACGAGCGTCCCGCGGACGGGCGCCCGGCGCCGGACGGTTCGCAGCCGCGGACCTCACCGTCGGAGGCGGCCGCGGGGCCGCTCGGCGCCGGGAAGGTCGTCGGGGTGGTACTCGCCGCGGGCGCCGGCACCCGGTATGGCATGCCCAAGGTGCTTGCCGAGCAGGGTGATTGGCTTCGTGCCGCGGTCGTTGCCCTGGCTGACGGCGGCTGTGACGAGGTCGTCGTCACCCTCGGTGCCGCCCTCGTCGACGTTCCCGTACCCGCACGCGCGGTGGTCGTACCGCGCTGGGCCGACGGGCTCTCGGAGTCGGTGCGGTCGGGGCTGATCGAGGCGATACGAGCCGACTGCGCCGGTGTGGCGTTACTTGTTGTTGACGTGCCCGATACGAGCGCAGCCGTCGTGCGTCGCGTCCTCGACGCCGCGGGGGCCCGACGCGAGGCCCTGGTCCGTGCGGTCTTCGGCGGACGCCCGGGGCATCCGGTGTACCTCGGCGCCGACCATCTCGCCGGGGTGCTCACGACGATCACCGGCGACCGGGGCGCCGGGGCCTACACAGATCAACGGCCGGACGTCGTCACCGTCGAGTGCGGTGATCTGACGTCCGGCCGTGACCGGGACTTCATCTAGGGCAGGCGGTCAGCTCCGCTGGCAACCGACCACGGGAGCCTTGCCCTCGAAGCGGGCCTGCAACCAGTCGAAGGCCTTCTCGAATCCGGTGATACCGCCGGCGATGTGGCCGATCGGCGACGCGCCGATCAGTCGCACCGGGAACGGGTACTCGCCGAACTGCACCGACTCGGGCTTGAGTGCGCACCACTTGGAGTACAGCTCGCGCGTCTGGGTCGGGGGCACGGTCGGGTCGTCGGGGTTGGCCGAGAGGAAGACCGGCACCTCGGGCTTGATGCCGCCGACGTTCTGCTCGTCGACGAACTTCGCCAGATCCGGGCGCTCGGCGAGGACCTGGTTGTAGCTCTTGCCCGACTTCGTCCACGTCTTGGTCTGCGGACGCCCGCGGAAGGATGTGGCGACGATGCACTCCCGTGCGACACCGGCGTTGACCGACTTGCCGGTCGCGTTGAGCAACGGGTCGAAGCCCGCCTTGAACTCCGGATAGCGCTCCTCGAGACCGTTGACCGCGTACGCCAGTGCGGCGCTGAGGCGGTTGCCGTCGAGGTAGGCCATCAGCTTGCGGAGGTCGGTCGGTGTGCCACCGGCGTAGACGCCGACGAGCGGCAGGTCGGGTGCGTAGGTCGAGGCGACCTCGGCCGCGGCTGCCGCGGCGCCACCGCCCTCGGAGTAGCCGGCGATCGCGACCTTGGCGTCAGGGGAGACGACGTCGGTCATCTGGCGGACGGCGCGGGCCGAATCGAGCACGGCGTGCGCCATGTCGAGGCGGACGCCGAAGGTGTGGAGCCCGGGCGTGCCCAGGCCGACGAAATCGGTGCTGACCACGGTGTAGCCCTTGGCCAGCAGGTTGAAGGTGATGACCGACTCGATCTCGGCCATCGGTCCACCGGGGACGATGGTCGCGCCGGACTGCAGCAGTCGTGACGGGGCGCACTGGTCGCCCTGTCCGTGCGCGCCGGGCGCGTAGGCGACGACGGGCCGGGGGCCCGGGCCGTTCCACGGCTTGGGCGACTGCAGGACGTAGCCGGAGACGGCGATCGGGGCACCGTTGGCGTCGACCGAGCGGTACAGGATGCGCGACGCCTTGGCCGGGATCCGACCGTTGCCGCTGGGGGCGCCGATGATGGTGCGGAAGTTCTGCACCCGGATGAGGTCGCCGGGGTTGCCGGCCGGAAGCGGGCTCGGCGGGGTGTAGAAACTGACGTCGGCGGGTGACTGTGTCGCCGTGCTCACCTCGGGGGCGGCGTTGGCGACCGTGGTGGTGCCGGTTGCGACGACCGCCGCGATGGCCGCCCCCGCACCGATGGCACGCAGAAGCGATTTCACCGTCGTTTTCATGTTGGTTCGTTCCCCATCTTTCCCCCCGGATATCCGGCAACTGTGCCGACAACTCGTCGAGCCTATGACACGGCTCACGTGCGCGCGAAGTCGAACGGGCTCTTTGTGGCGGCTCACAAAGATGGAGTCGGATCACTGAGCGGTCGAGGACGCCGGGACCGGCGGGCCGTGCCCGATTGTGTGGGAATGCGTTGAATGGCAACGACGAAAGCGTGATGGGCTATTCGTTTTGTTGTACGAATAGCGATATTTCATCACAGGTGAAATTATCTCGATCGCGGACGGTGACAATTCACCTGCATCGCATTCCGTTACATCCTGGAACGAATTCCCGTGATTCTGTCGACCGACCGGAAGCGTCGGCGAACGCTAGTTATCGAATCCAAAAACTTTTCTCACTTTTCACTTAGCAAAAACTCGATCCGGGTGATCTACTTAGCGTCAGCGGGGGGCTACTGAACGGAGATGTCTCGTGCGGCACCGGTTTCCCCACCCGACGCGGATTGCCCTCACCCAGTTGTTCGGTGGGTTCGTGGCGCTCGCGATTTTCCTCGCCGTCGCCTCGGAGGTCTTTCTGCCGAAGCAACGACCCGCTTACGAAATCATCAACACCGCGACCATTTCCCAGGCGAATGACACGGTCGGAATCTCCGACAGTGATCTGTATCTGAAGGCCATGGATCCGGCGGCACTGGCGAAATCCCTGGACCAGATGCAGTCGCTGGGGGTGAAAGACCTCCGGATCGTCGTGCCCTGGGCGTTGGTCGAGACCGCTGACGGCTCCTACGACTGGACGGCCATCGACAACATGGTCAACGCGGCGACCGCACGCGGAATGGGCGTCATGGGGGTCGTGACCACGACCCCGGCCTGGGCGAAGCAGCCGTTCACGTCCCCGTACCAGCCGCCGTCGAACCCGCTCGACTACGGCAACTTCATGAGCACACTCGCCTCTCGGTACGCCGGAAAGGTGTCGGCGTACGAGGTCTGGAACGAGCCGAACGCCGGATTCGCGTTCGCGCCCATCCCGGATCCGGCCGCGTACACGAGCCTGCTGAAGGCGGCGTACGGGGCGATCAAGGCTGCCGACCCGCAGGCGACGGTCATCGGAGGCGTGCTCGGTTCGGTGGTCACCTGGGGCAACCTCACCCTCAATCCGGTCGCATTCGTCGAGCAGATGTACGCATCCGGTGCGGCGGGCTACTTCGACGCCCTGTCTTTTCACCCGTACCAGTACACGACCCCGTTCTCGCAGGGCGGTCCGCTGCTCGATTCGCCGTTGAACCAGGTCACCTCGATCTACCAGCTGATGGTCGCCAACGGCGATGCGTCCAAACTGATCTGGGGTTCGGAGTACGGCCTGCCGACGTCTGTGGTCGGTGAACAGAACCAGGCGGACTACATCAAGGACTTCCTGAACAAGTGGAGTTCGCTCCCGTTCGCGGGTCCGGCGTTCCTGTACACGCTCGTCGACCGGAACTCCGCTGACGTCAACGACCCCGAGAGCACGTTCGGCGTCTTCCGCGACGACTGGACGCAGAAGCTGGCAGCCCAGGTCATCAAGGACTTCATCGCCGCCCACACGCCGCCGCCGCCGCCCGCCACCGATCCGGGAGAGGCCCTGGGGCAGCTGCTCAGTCAGGTGTTCCAGCAGTTCGTGCAGGCCATCCTCAACGCGATCATCGCGGCGCTCAACGGCGCATTCGGCGGCACGGCACCGGTGGTCCCGGAGGCCACCCCGGAGACGGCCGCCAAGGCCGTCGCGGTGATCGACGGCGTCATGGCCGACGACAAGGGCACGACGGTCACCGACTCGGCGACAGATGGCACCGCGGCCGACTCGTCGGCGTCCAAGGCCCAGACCGACTCCGCCCCGTCCACCGAGGCGGTTCCGTCCACGCCGGAGACCACGGTGCCGGAATCGACGGTCCCCGCGTCCACCGTTCCCGACTCGACGGTGCCGCAGTCCACGGATCCGGAGACGTCGGCGGCTGTTCCGTCGACCGAGGCCCCGTCGTCCACCGTCCCCGAGACGACCACCCCTGCGTCGACTCCGGAGACGGCGTCACCGGGAACCTCGCCGGCGACATCGCAGCCGACGATGTCGACGGTGCCGACCTCGACCCGGCCGACCACGACCACCGTGCCGGTTCCGCAGGCAACGTCCTCGGCGACCCCGGACGCACCGAAGACGGTGGAGCCCAAGGAAGTCGTGGCCGCTGTCGGCTGATCAGCCGGTCCCGCACGAAACGAAGAACCCGCCCCGGAACGTCTCCGGGGCGGGTTCTTCGTGGTGGGTGCGGCTACTTCACCTGATCCTTCAGGCCGGTGGTCGCCATCTCGATGATGGTCTTCTTGCCCTTCTTGAGAAGGAAGCCCGGGACCGGGATCTTCGGGTCGAGACTCATCTCGAAATCGACGTGCGTCCCGTTCTCGGTCTCGGTGAGCCGGTATTCCGCGTGTTGCGCCTTCTGCTGCGTGCTCTCGACCAGGTCCCACGTGACCCCGGTGTCGTTCCAGTCATAGGTGAGTACCTGCTCGTCGGCGATGCCCATCAAGGACGCGGACATGCGCGCCTTCGTGGGGCGTCCACTGTCGTCGCGTTCGAGTACCTCGACCTCCTTGTGGATGGGGGACCACGACGGATAGTTCTCGAGATCCGCGATCGCGTCCAGGATGTTCGCGATCGGTGCCGCGATGTCGATGCTGCTGCTTCCACTGACTGCCATGTCGCCACGATAACGTGACAACGGTCATGGGTAGATAGAGATCGCGAAATCGCAGTCGGTCGATTTCTCGTGTCAGCCGGCGTGCGCGACCGGTTCGACGATCTCGGAATAGTGGGAGGCGTCGCCGCTGATGACCCGGCTGTGCCGGCCGTGGACGTCGACGGGGACATCGCCGGCCAGAGTGATCCGGCTCAGGCGGCGATACTGGTCGTCGTAGTCGGCGACGGCGTAGTGCTGCGTTGCACGGTTGTCCCAGATCGCGAGGTCGCCCTCGGCCCAGGACCAGCGGATCGTGTTCTCCAGTCGGATGATCCGCTCCTGGAACAGTTCGAACAGCTTCGCCGACTCCCGTCCACCGAGACCGACGAAGCCCTTGACGAAGTGCCCGAGCAGCAGCGCGCGCTCACCGGTCTCCGGGTGCACGCGTACCAGCGGGTGTTCGGTCTCGAAGTACTGCGAGCGGAATTCCGCGCGGTAGTCGGCGACCTTGTCCGACACCGCCGTGGAGGTCTCCTCGTGGTTGGCGGCGTAGTCGTAGACGTTGGTGTGGGTGGCCCAGAGGGTCTCGGCCAGCACCTTCAGCGGTTCCGGTAGTGCCTCGTAGGCCGCGACCGTCGACGCCCAGACCGTGGTCCCGCCGTACGCAGGCAGCGTCACCGCCCGCAGCACAGACGCCTTGGGCACCCGATCGACGAAGGTGACGTCGGTGTGCCAGCTGTTCGCCTTGCCGTTCTCGGAATCGATGGGCAACACCGTGTCACCGCGTGAGGTCACGGTCGGATGCGCGATCGTCAAGTCTCCCAACAGCTGTGCGAACGCCTGCTGCGACGTGTCGTCGAGATGCTGCTGATCGCGGAAGAAGACCACCTTGTGTTCGAGCAGGGCCGAGTTGATGTCGGCGACGGTCCGCGGGTCCAGGTCACCCGACAGGGCGATCCCGTCGATCCGGGCGCCGATACGCCCACCGAGCTTGGTCACCGTCAATTCTGTGGTCACAACAATCCCTTTCGCGATCTGAGGTCACCGCCACGACGTCGCGATGGTCTGGCGAAGTCAACAGTTCTGGGTTCCCGGCGACAACACTTTGGCCCCCGGCGCGCAGAAAGGTTGTTCCGCCAACGGGTATCACGCGATCTTGTTGGTCAACTGTGACCGACGAACGGAGATCGACGTGAGAACACCCCGGGTACTCATCGCGGCCGTGGCCGTGCTGATGACGGCAGTGGGTGTGACCGCCTGCACCGGCGACGCCGCTGTCGACAAGAACGGCGTGACGACCCTGCGTTATCAGGGATGGCCAGGACAGGTCATCCTCCCGGAGGTGGCCGAACATCTCGGCTTCTTCGACGGGAAGATCACGCTGGACTGGGTGGGCAACACCATCAGTGGGCCGCAGGACATCCAGTCCGCGGCCACCGGACAGACCGACTTCGGGGGTGCGTTCGCCGGCGCCGTGGCGAAGCTGATCACCTCGGGAGCACCGATCACCTCGGTCATCAACTACTACGGCACCGACCAGCAGACGATTGCCGGCTTCTACGTCCGCGACGACAGCCCCATCACGAAGCCGACCGACCTGGTCGGCAAGAAGATCGGCGTCAACACCCTCGGCGGGCAGCTCGAGGCCGACATCCACGATCAGCTCAAGAAGGACGGTCTGAGCCAGGAGCAGATCAAAACCGTTCAGCTGGTTGCGCTCCCGGCACCCAACACCGAGGACGCCCTGCGCAAGGGACAGATCGACGCCGCCGGACTGTCGGGACAGTTCCAGCAGCGCGCGGTGATCAACGGCGGTCTCCGGGCGGTGTTCACCGACCTGTCTCTCTACGGTCCCTTCAACGGAGGGCCGTACGTCTTCCGCAACGACCTCATCAAGAAGAACCCCGAGGGTGTACGTGCCTTCACCGCGGGTGTGGCCAAGGCGATCGAGTGGGAGCGCACCACCCCGCGGGAGAAGGTGCTGGCCACGTTCAGCGACATCGTCACCAAGCGCAAACGACCCAACGACGACACCTCGAGCCTCAAATACTGGTTGAGCGTGGGGGTCCCGTCGAAGGGCGGTCTGCTCTCCGACTCCGACTTCACGCGGTGGCAGAGCTGGCTGCAGGACACCGGCTCGATCAAGGGTGATCTCGACGCGTCGAAGTTCTACACCAACGAGTTCAACCCGTACGCCGATCAGGGCGCGAAGTCCGACGCGAAGGCCGGGTGATCGCGGATGACCCCGTCACCTGATGTCGCGCCCAAGATCTCGCTGCGCGGTGTCACCAAGAGCTTCCCCGACCGTGAGGGCGGCGGCGCGTTCACCGCGCTGCACGACATCGACATCGACGTCGCACCAGGTGAATTCGTGACCATCGTCGGTCCCAGCGGCTGCGGCAAGTCCACCCTCCTCGACCTCGTCGGAGGGCTGACCGAGCCGACGTCGGGAGAGCTGCGCATCGACGGCCGACCGATCACCGGGCCGGGCCTTGATCGCGGGATCGTCTTCCAGCAGTATGCGCTGTTCCCGTGGCGCACCGCGCAGGCCAATGTCGAGTTCGGACTGGAAGCCAAGGGCATCGCACGCCGCGAACGCGCCCGACGGGCCCGCGAGGTGCTCGCGCTGGTCGGACTCGAGGCATTCGCCGACCGCTACCCGCACGAGCTGTCCGGTGGCATGAAGCAACGCGTCGCGATCGCCCGGAGCCTGGCCTATGAGCCCGAGGTGTTGCTGATGGACGAGCCGTTCGCCGCGCTCGACGCCCAGACGCGCGAGCAGTTGCAGGTGGAGCTGCGGTCGATCTGGGAGCGGCTGAGCACCACCGTCCTGTTCATCACGCACGGCATCGAGGAGGCGATCTTCCTCGGCCAGCGGGTGCTGATCATGACGTCACGGCCGGGGCAGATCAAGGAATCCGTCGAGGTCGACCTCGGCGAGGTGGACACCACCACCGACGTCCGCTCGTCGCCGGAGTTCGTCGCCCACCGCCATCGGATCTGGGAGTCGCTCCATGACGAGGTGCTGCGCTCGACCGTCCTCGCCGGCGGTCCGACCGGGGCGGAGGCCATCCGATGACGCTCACCTCACCGACCCGAGCCCCGGCCGCGGCCGCGCCGATCACCGAGGCGGCCGCGGCCGCACCGCGGCGTCGACGTCGACCGCTCGCGGCGGTGGGTACGGTCCTCAAGCGTTCGGTCGCCATCGTGGCGTTCCTGCTGCTGTGGGAGTTCGCCCCAAGGCTCGGGTGGGTCGATTCGACGTTCCTGTCCCCGTTCAGCGAGGTGATCACGGCGTGGTGGGGACTGGCCACGTCCGGCGAGCTGTGGACGAATGTGCAGGCGAGCCTGACGCGTTCGCTGTCGGGGTTCGCCATCGCCATCGTCGTCGCGGTGCCCGTCGGTCTGCTCATCGCCTGGTACCGGCACGTCGAGGAGGTGTTCAGTCCGCTGTTCGCGATCTTCCTCAACACCGCTGCCGTGGCGCTGCTGCCGGTCTTCACCCTCGTCCTGGGCATCGGTGAGACGTCGAAGATCGCGATCATCGCCTACGCCAGCTTCTGGCCGGTGCTCTACAACACCATCGGCGGCGCGAAGAACGTCGACCCGTTGCTGATCCGGTCAGCTCGCTCGTTCGACATCGGCAGCCTCGCACTGTTCCGCAAGGTGATCCTGCCCGCGGCGCTGCCGACGATCTTCACCGGTATCCGTCTGGCCGGGGCGGCGTCGATCCTGGTGCTGATCACCACCGAGTTCGTCGGGGCGAAGGCCGGTCTCGGGTATCTGATCAGCAGCTCGCAGTTCAACTTCCAGATCCCGCAGATGTACGCGGGCATCCTCACCGTCGCGACGATCGGAGTCGCGTTCAACTACCTGTTGGTGGCCATCGAGCGGCGCTTCTCGCGCTGGCGCCCGGCTCAGTGAAAGGCGTTCCATGACTGCGCAACCCGCTCGCCAGATGCACCTCAACGCGTTCCTCATGGGCGTCGGACACCACGAGGCGGCGTGGCGTCACCCGTCGACCGACGAGCGTCGTCTGCTCGACGTCCGGCACTACCAGGAGCTCGCCCGGATCGCCGAACGCGGGAAGCTCGATTCGATCTTCTTCGCCGACAACGTCGCCGTCGGACCGCGTGTGCAGCGGCATGCGATCGCGACGTTCGAGCCGGTCACGCTGCTCTCGGCGATCGCGGTGGTGACCGAGAAAATCGGGCTGATCTCGACCGCGTCGACGTCGTACAACGAGCCCTACAACCTCGCGCGGGAGTTCGCCTCACTGGACCACATCAGCAACGGGCGGGCCGGATGGAACATCGTCACCTCCGGCACCGAGGCCGAGGCGCGCAACTTCGGGCACGAGTCGATCCCCGAGCACGCCCGCCGATACGAGCGGGCCGGTGAATTCCTCGACGTGGTCACCGCACTGTGGGACAGCTGGGAATCCGACGCGCTGGTGCTCGACCCCGTGGAAGGCGTGTTCGCCGACCCGACGCGCGTCCACGACATCGACCATGTGGGAGAACGCTTTCGCGTCCACGGGCCGCTGAACACGCCGCGCGGCCCGCAGGGCAGGCCGCTTCTCGTGCAGGCGGGGTCGTCGGAGAGCGGCAAGGAATTCGCCGCCCGGCACGCCGAGGCCGTCTTCACCGCGCAGCGGTCGATCGAGGAGGCGGTGCAGTTCTACTGGGACCTCAAGGGCCGGTTGGAGCGTCACGGTCGGACGCCAGACCAGGTGGCGGTACTGCCGGGTGTCGTGCCCTACCTCGCCGAGACCGAGAGCGCCGCGATCGCTCTGGAGCGTGAGTTCACCGATCTCATCTCGCCGGACCACGCGCTCGGGCAGTTATCCCGGATGGTCGGGATCGACCTGACCGGGCATCCCCTCGACGAGCCGCTGCCCCCGCTGCCCGACGAGTCGGAGATCGAGGGCGCCAAGAGCAGGTTCACCCTCGTCAAGAGCCTGGCGCAGGGAGAGGAGCTGACGGTCCGAGAGCTGATCGGCAAGCTCGGTGGTGGGCGTGGGCACCGGTCGTTCGCCGGAACGCCCGAGCAGCTCGCCGACAACCTCGAGCAGTGGTTCGTCGCCGGTGCCGCCGACGGGTTCAACATCATGCCGCCGTCACTGCCGGGTGGGCTCGATCTGTTCGTCGACCACGTCGTGCCGATCCTGCAGGACCGAGGTCTGTTCCGTCGCGAGTACACCGCGGACACCCTGCGTGGGCACTACGGCCTCGACCCGGTGCCGACGCGTCACCGGACGGAGGCGCTGACGCGGTAGGTCCGGGGAGGCTCCCGGCACGATTAACACGACTGTCATCGATTTGAGCGGCTCGACGGACAGTCGAGGCTCTACCGTCCCGATCAGATGATCGCGTTGTGCGATGTCAGAGGGGAGCCGTCGTGCCCGAAGGTCAAGATCTGTCCGAATTGAGTGCTGACGAGAAGCATCTCGCCAGTCTCGGGTACACGCAAGAGCTGCAACGGTCGTGGTCGGGGTTCAGCAATTTCGCGATCTCGTTCTCGATCATCTCGATCCTCGCGGGCTGCTTCACGTCGTTCGGCCTCGGCTGGAACAACGGGGGACCGGCCGCCATCGCGTGGGGTTGGCCGATCGTCTCGCTGTTCATCCTGGTCATCGGGTTGTGCATGTCCGAATTGGTGTCGGCGTACCCGACGTCGGGCGGGATCTACTGGTGGGCAAGCAAACTCGGCGGCGCCAAGGCCGGCTATTACACCGGGTGGCTCAACCTCATCGGGCTGATCGCCATCGTCGCGTCGGTGGCCTACGGGTGTGCGACGTTCCTGGATCTGACGCTCGGGACGTTCAGCCAGAGCTGGCTCGACGGCTACAGCCTGACACGGGTGTTCATCATCTTCGTGATCATCCTGGTCGTCGCCGCAGTCGTGAACATCTTCTCGTCCAACCTGCTGGCGGTCATCAACAACATCTCGGTGTGGTGGCACGTGTTCGGTGCGGCCGCGGTGATACTCATCCTCGCGTTGGTCCCGTCGCACCACGCGAGCCTGTCCGACGTGTTCGCCAAGACGGTCAACAACAGCGGCATCTTCTCCGGCGCGACCTCGGGTGTCGGGTGGTTGTTCTTCGTGCTGCCGATCTCGGCCATCCTCACGCAGTACACGATCACCGGATACGACGCGTCGGCTCATCTGTCGGAGGAGACCCACAGCGCCGCCGACGGTGCGGCCAAGGGCATCTGGCGGTCGATCTTCTATTCCGCCATCGGCGGCTGGATCCTGCTGCTGGCCTTCCTGTTCGCGGTCCAGGACTCCGACGGGGTCTCGAAGGGCGGCGGCGCCGTGTCGGTCATCTTCGCCCAGGCGATGAGCTCGGGCTGGGTGGGCACGGTGCTGTTGATCTCGACGGCCGGACAGTTCTTCTGCGCGATGGCGTGCATGACGAGTTCGTCGCGGATGCTCTACGCATTCAGCCGTGACCGTGCGGTGCCCGGGCATCGGCTGTGGTCGTCGCTGAACGCCAAGAAGGTGCCTGCCAACGGCGTGCTGCTCTCGGCGGTGATCGCGGCGATCATCACGCTGCCCGCGCTGGTGCAGGTGGACATCAACGGCGCGCCCGTGCCGGTCGCGTTCTTCGCGGTCGTGTCGATCGGCGTCGTCGGGCTGTACCTCGCGTTCGCCGTACCGATCTATTACCGCTGGAAAGCCGGCGACGACTTCGCGGTCGGCTCCTGGAACCTACGCGGGCACCACAGATGGTTGGCGCCCGTCGCGCTCGTCGAGATCGTCGTGACGTCGATCATCGCTCTGTTCCCCACCTCACTCGGCGGTATGCCGTGGGATCCGAGCTTCGAATGGAAGTTCGTCAACTACACGCCGCTGCTGGTCGGAGGCGTACTGATCCTGCTGTGGATCTACTGGCACCTGTCGGTGAAGAAGTGGTTCACCGGGCCGATCAAGCAGGTGGAGGCGCAGGGGAAGACGGTCGTCTGAGGGGTGGGCGGTGCCCGCTCAGCGGTTGCGCCACCACAACGTCCCCGACAGCACGGTCGCGAAGGCGCACCACGCGGCGTAGGGAGTCAGGGCCGCGGCCGCCGGTGTCGAGACCGCCGACGACCGGCGCACCAGATCCGCGCTGCTGACGGTGAGCGCGCCGGCCACAACGGTGGCCTCTGCGAGTCGGTGCGCCCGGAAGAACACCCAGGTCCACGACCCGTTGAGCACCAGGTTGGCGGCAAGCGCAGCGGTGAACGCCGTGCGTTCGTCGGTGCGTGCTGCGGCGTCGAGGTCGTCGATGACGGTGGCCGAGCTGACGGCGATGTCGGCGTAGAGCGCGGTCCACACGATGGGGAACGCGATCGGCGGTGGCTGGAACGCGGGCTTCGACAGGGTGCGAAACCACAGCGAGTTCGCGTCCTTGGACGCCAGGGCGCCGATGGCCGACGTCGCAGCCGTCGCCGCGGAGGTGAGGAGCAGGGAACGCACGGTCCGCCTTTCGTGGAGGATTGCCGCTCTCCACAGTGCCCGATGCGATCGAGGGCCCCGGTCGGGATGGAGCCGATGACGGGAATCGAACCCGCGTATTCAGCTTGGGAAGCTGATGTTCTGCCATTGAACTACATCGGCGCGCGAACGCAGTCGCGAAGGCAAGAGTAGCAAGGGCTCACCGCACGGTGGTGGGAGACTGGACCGATGAGGCCCGTGTCCGACCTGACCGCCCCCATGACCCCGTACGACGCACTGCTGCGCGTCGCGTTCCTGATGGAACGCGCCCGCGAGGGGTCCTATCGCGTCGAGGCGTTCCGCAAGGCCGCCGGAATCGTGGCCCAGCTCGGCCTCGACGAGACCCGCGCCCGGGTGGAGCGCCACGCCATCGCCGACATCAGCGGCATCGGCAAGTCCACCGCGGCGGTCATCAACGAGGCCGTCCGCGGGAAGGTGCCCGCCCGCCTGTTCACGCTCCAGGAGGAGGTGGGCCCGTTGGTCACCGGTGGCGAGGACCTCTACGCCGCGGTGCGCGGCGATCTGCACGCACACTCGAACTGGAGTGACGGCGGGGCGTCCATCGACGAGATGGTCGACGCCGCGGTCGCACTCGGTCAGGAATGGTTGGCGCTGACCGACCACTCGCCCCGCCTGCGGGTCGCCAACGGTCTGTCGGCCGAGCGGCTGGCCCACCAGCTCGACGTCGTCGCCGACCTCAACGCCGCCCGCGGCGACGACTTCCGTCTCGTCACCGGCATCGAGGTCGACATCCTCGACGACGGCAGTCTCGACCAGAGCGACGAGATGCTCGACCGCCTCGAGATCATCACCGCGTCGGTGCATTCGAACCTCAAGATGGATCGTGGACCCATGACGCGTCGGTTGGTGACGGCGGTCAGTGACCCGCGGGTCAACGTGCTCGGCCACTGCACCGGCCGACTCGTCGCCGGCGGCCGCGGACAGCGACCGCAGTCGAAGTTCGACCCCGAGGCGGTGTTCGCCGCGTGCGCGGAGAACAACACTGCCGTCGAGATCAACTCTCGGCCAGAGCGCGTGGACCCGCCGGACGAGATGATCGAACTCGCACGGGATCTGGGGTGTCTGTTCGCAATCGACTCCGACGCACACGCGCCGGGACAGCTCGACTTCAAGGCCTATGGGTGCGAACGCGCGGAGCGACTGGGAATCCCGCCCGAACGGATCGTCACCACGTGGGCCGTCGACGACGTACTCGATTGGGCTGCAGCGGGATAGGTCCACGACCGGATTCGTCCACAGTTGCAGGCCGCTCCACAGTTTCGGCAATACGACCCGGCCATTGTCAGACCCCTCTCTTACACTTGCCCCAGTTGGTCGGACGGTCTCGGGGAGGGGGCGGTGATGACGGTTTCTGCGATGCCGATGCCTACGTCGCGCCCTGTCCTGGACCTGCTCACGGCACTCGACGAGACGCTCGACGAGGTGAACGCCGCCGATCTCTCCCGGCTCGATGAATCGCAGTTGCGGACACTGCTCCACGGCGTCGAGCGGGTCGCGCGGAAGGCGGCGGTCGCCTCCCACACGACGATCACCGAGATCGGTGACCGTGGCTCCCACACGCGCTGGGGATACAAGCGCGTCGCGCAGATGGTCATGGGGGAGTTGAAGATCTCCGCGTCCGACGCCGCGCGCCGGCTCCGGGTTGCTGCGGCGACGGTGTGCACGCGGTCGTTCACCGGTGAGGTGCAGGAGCCTACGCACTTCGATCTGTCGCAGGCGGTGTTCGACGCCGAACTCTCCGAACATCACGCCGACGAGATCCTGAAGGTGCTGGAGAAGATCCCGGACGCCGTGAGCGCGGAGGAACACGAGCGCGCCCAGAGGGTGATGACCGAGTCGGCGCGCGACCTCGTCCCGCGGCAGATCGAGGCCGTCGGTGATCGGTTGCTGGCCCATCTCGATCCGGACGGATCACTCACGACCGACGGCGATCGTGCGAAGCGCCGCACGGCGTCGTTGTCGCCGCAGGATGCGTCGCAGATGTCGAAGTTCGTCGCCGAGCTGGACCCGGCGGCGCGCGCCATGCTCGAGGTGCTGTTCGACGTGTGGGCGCGGCCCGGGATGAACAATCCCGATGACCCGGAATCGCCGTCGGGGTCCTACACGGATGAGGCGACCGATCGGGATGCCGCCGACGCCGCGGCCAAGCGCGACACCCGGTCGGCCCCACAGCGACGCCATGATGCGTTGAAGGCCGGGTTGGCGCGGTTGATCTCGTCGGGCGCCCTGGGATCGCATCGCGGTGCACCCGCGCAGGTCGTGGTGACGATGACCTACGAGCAGATTCTCGAGATGGCCGGTGTGGCGACCACGATGTCCGGGGGTCTCATGCCGGTCGTCGACGCCCTCGAACTGGCCAAGGCCAACAATCTGTTGCTCGCGGTCCTCGATGCGCAGGGTTTGCCGATGTTCCTCGGTCGCAGCAAGAGGCTGGCGTCGGCCGCACAGCGGATCGCGATGTGGATCAGCGCCGGTGGTTGCACCTTCGCGGGCTGCACGGCCCCGTTCAGCTGGACCGAGGCCCATCACGTCACCGACTGGTCCAAGGGTGGGCTGACGGACATCAACGAATTGACGCCGGCGTGTCCGGGTCACCATTCGATGGTCGGCGACGGCCCCGAACAGTGGCAGACCGTCATCATCGAGCACGGCCGCTACAAGGGACGGTGTGGGTGGATCCCACCGGCCTCGATCGACCCGGAGCGACAACCGCGGATCAACCACGCCCACCACCCGGAGGAACTCCTCGAACAGGCGTGGGAACGAGCTCGCACCGCAGAGCACCCCGAACGCAGCGATCCGTGGGGTGGTTCAGGGCTGCGTTAACCTCGTCCCCATGCTGCTCTCCGACCGCGACATCCGCGCCGAACTCGCCAGTGGACGTCTCGCGCTGGAACCGTACGACGCGGCGTTGGTGCAGCCGTCGAGCATCGACGTGCGTCTGGACAGCCTCTTTCGTGTCTTCAACAACACCCGGTACACCCACATCGACCCGGCGAAGCAGCAGGACGAGCTCACCAGCCTGATCGAGCCGACCGAGGGAGAACCGTTCGTCCTGCATCCCGGCGAGTTCGTGCTCGGCTCCACGCTGGAGGTCTGCACCCTGCCCGACGATCTCGCCGGCCGACTCGAGGGCAAGTCGTCGCTCGGCCGACTGGGGCTGCTGACCCATTCGACCGCGGGATTCATCGACCCGGGTTTCACCGGCCACATCACGCTCGAACTGTCCAATGTCGCGAACCTTCCGATCACGTTGTGGCCGGGCATGAAGATCGGGCAGCTGTGCCTCATCCGGCTGTCGAGCCCCGCGGAGAACCCCTACGGCAGTGCCGGCATCGGGTCGAAGTACCAGGGGCAGCGCGGTCCGACACCGTCGAAGGCGTACCTCAACTTTCAGCAACCCTGACCACCGAGCCGCCTCTCGCCTGCGGTGTCACCCGCTCGTAATCACGACGTCGGGTCACGTTCACCCGACCGGCCGACACCTGCGATGTTCGGCTGGTGGCTCAGGCGATTCACCGCGTAATGTTCGCCGCATGAGGGTCACTGTCTTCGGGTGTGGATATCTCGGCGCGACCCATGCGGCGTGCATGGCCGAACTCGGCCATGAGGTGTTGGGTGTCGACGTCGATGCGAACAAGGTCGAGATGCTCTCGCGCGGCGAGGTGCCGTTCTACGAACCCGGTCTTCCCGAAGTGCTGCAACGCAATCTCGATTCGGGGCGGCTGCATTTCACCACCGACATCGCGGAGGCCGCGGCGTTCGCCACCGTGCACTTCCTCGGAGTCGGTACGCCGCAGAAGAAGGGCGAGTACGCCGCCGACCTCCGCTTCGTCTTCTCGGTCGTCGACGAGCTGGCCGCAACGCTGACCGGATCACACCTGTTGATCGGCAAATCGACTGTGCCGGTGGGTACGTCGGTGGAGATCATCCGTCGTCTCAAGGCGTCGGGGACCGAGGCGGACATATCGGTGGCCTGGAACCCCGAGTTCCTGCGCGAGGGGTTCGCCGTCGCCGACACCCTGCACCCCGACCGCATCGTGCTCGGCGTGGATCCCGAGGGTGACCAGGACGCCGTCGTGGCGCAGGTGGAGGAGATCTACGCGACGATCCTCGCCGATGACACGCCGTTCCTGCGCACCGACCTCGCGACCGCGGAACTCGTGAAGGTCTCGGCCAACGCCTTTCTGGCCACCAAGATCTCCTTCATCAACGCCATCAGCGAGGTGTGTGAGGCCGCCGGTGCCGACGTGTCCACCCTCGCCGACGCGATCGGTTACGACCAACGCATCGGTCGCCGATTCCTCAACGCGGGACTGGGATTCGGTGGCGGTTGCCTGCCCAAGGACATCCGCGCGTTCATGGCGCGTGCCGGTGAGCTCGGAGCCGATCAGGCGTTGACGTTCTTGCGCGAGGTCGACTCGATCAACATGCGTCGGCGGACCGCGATGGTCGAGCTGACCACCAAGGCGTGCGGCGGAGACCTCCTGGGGGCCAACATCGCCGTGTTGGGCGCCGCGTTCAAGCCGGAGAGCGACGACGTCCGGGACTCACCCGCGCTCAACGTCGCCGGCCAGCTGCAGCTCAAGGGCGCGGCGGTCAGCGTGTACGACCCGAAGGCGATGGCCAACTCGCGCAAGCTTTTTCCGACCCTCGGCTATGCCGACTCGGCCGCTGAGGCCTGTGAGCACGCCGACGTCGTCCTCGTCCTCACCGAATGGGCGGAGTTCCTGGAACTCAAGCCCGCCGACCTCGAACCGGTCATGCGCGGCAAGGTCATCGTCGACGGTCGGCGATGCCTGGACCCGGCCGTCTGGATGGCGGCGGGGTGGACCTACCACGGTCTCGGTGGCACGCCGCGGGTGGTCGATCAGCCGCGCAGGTAGTCCTTCAGTTCCTCGGCCAGGGTGCGGTCCATCGCCCGGTTGAGCGCGTTGTGCGCGGCCTTGGTCGCCACCGAACGCATCTCGTTCAACAGGATGGCTGCCCACTCGGATTCCTCGTCGCCGCGGGGCACCCATCCCTTGCCGCGGCGGGCCTCGAACTCGTCGCGCGCGGCGCCGATCAGCGTCGCCGCGGCCGCGTCGAGATTTCCGTCGAGCCGACCGAAGAGGTCGATCAACGATCCCAGATTGAGTCCCAACTCGATCAGGCGTCCGAAGCCGTAGACGGTGTCGCGGTCGAGCAGTAGGTAGTCGTCGCCGTCGGCCTCGATCAGGCCCATCGCGGCCATCTTCTCGAAGTCCTTGGGGTCGATGGAACTCACGATCGACTGCAGGGTCGCCGATGACACCCGTTCCGACGGCGCCTTCGACCACGGCTCGGAGAGGATCTCCTCGACGCCGAGGACCTTGGCCAGTCCGTCGCCGCGCTGCATGCCCTTGATGAAGTCGGCGATGTGCCGGGCGTTGTAGCCGCGTTTGAGCAGATCGTTGATGAGCGTCAGGCGCGCGAGGTGGTTGTCGGTGTAGATCGCGATCCGGCCGCGCTTGGCCGGACGGGGCAGTAGCCCACGGTCCTGGTACCCGCGTACGTTGCGGGTGGTGGTGCCGGCAGCCCGCGCCAGGTCATCGATCCGATATTCAGTCATAACAGCGCATGAGCATACCGAACCGCAGGTCACTGACACCGTTCATTGTTACATTGACAAGTGGCACGCTGTGTGGTGATGTCGTGGGGTGAGTCCCTCGCTTCGTTCTCGTGTCCTCGTGGCGTCCACTGCGCTCTGGTTGCGCCCGCTGGCCGACCGAGTGCCCGCCACCGCATCGGGCGTCAAGTTCGCCCGCGTCCTCGTCGCCGGTTCCATGCGTCTCGGTGCCTCCACGCCCCGCCGCGCACGGGTCGAGAAGATCGACGTCAGGGGTGCCGACGGCGCCCGGATCCGCGGTGAATGGGTGTCCGATGCCGCGGTCACCGACACCCGGCGGGTCATCCTCTACGTACACGGCAGCGCCTACGCGATCTGCTCGGCCGCGACGCACCGCGCCCTGGTGGCCCGGCTCTCGCGTACGACGGGGGTGCAGGCGTTCACCGTCGAGTACCGGCTCGCTCCCGAGCACCGCTTTCCTGCGGCCGCCGACGACGTGCGCGCCGCATACCGATGGCTCATCTCCTCCGGCCACGCCCCGGAGGACATCATCCTGGCCGGCGACTCGGCGGGCGGGCACCTCATCCTGGACCTGGTCGCCGAGAACGCACGGACCGGATTCGCTCAGCCCGGTGCCGCGGTGATGCTCTCGCCACTGTTCGACCTCACGTTCTCCCTCGCGGCCGAACGCGAGAAGCACAGGCGCGACCCGATGATCTCCGCCCGCGCGGCCCGCCGACTCGTGGATCACTACACACACGGCCTCGCCGACGACACCCCGCGACTCAAGTTGGCGCTGGCGCAGGGCATCGTCCTGCCGCCGATGCTGGTGCAGGCCGGTGGCGCCGAGATGCTCAGCGCCGACGCCGAGGCGATCGCCGACGCCGTGATCGCAGCCGGCGGCACCTGCGAGCTGCAGATCTACGACGGACAGATGCACGTGTTCCAGGCCTTCCCGCGCCTGGTGCCCGAGGCCGATCGCGCTCTCGCGGCCATCGACCGTTTCATCACCCTCCACACCACGGCCCAGACCTCGAAGCAACGGAGTGCATGAATGAGCAAATCACCCAACCGGACCCGCAACGCGAACGCGGTGGTCACCGGCGCGGGCAGCGGCATCGGCCGCGCCTTCGCGCTCGAGCTCGCCCGTCGCGGTTCGCGCGTCGTCTGCTCCGACATCGACGGTGACCGCGTCAAGGAGACGGTGTCGATGATCGACCGGCTCACCTCCGGTCGCGCCCACCCGGTCTTCTGTGATGTGTCGGTGAGCGAGGACGTCGACGAACTCGCCGCGCAGGCGCAGGAGTGGTTCGGTGCGCCGACCTCGCTGATGATCAACAACGCGGGTGTCGGTATCGGCGGGAAACCTGTGGGCGAGATCGGCATCGACGACTGGCAGTGGGCACTCGGGATCAACCTGTGGGGCATGGTCTACGGCTCGGAGAAGTTCCTCCCGCAGCTGCGCGAGGCCGGTCGCGGCGGTCTGATCAACGTCGCGTCCACCGCAGCGTTCTCCGCGGCGCCGGGGATGGCCGCCTACAACGTCGGCAAGGCCGGCGTGCTGGCCCTGTCCGAGACGATCGCCGCGGAGCTGGGCGGCACCGACCTCGCCGTCACCGTGCTGTGCCCGACGTTCGTCAAGACCAACGTCGCGGTCGACGGGCGGATCACCGCCGACGCGTCGAAGCTCGCCGGGACGCTGATGCGCTACACGGGCCTCTCGCCCGACCGCGTCGCCAAGGGCACGCTCAACGCCCACGACCGCGGACAGCTCTACGTTGTCCCGCAGCTCGACGCGAAGGCCATCTGGTCGGCCAAGCGACATCTGCCGCGCACCTACACCGCCGGCCTCGGCCTGCTGAACCGCATCCTGCCCCAAACGGGGACACCGTCGGCCGTGCCGGCACTCACCACGACCGTAGGAGAATGACATGACCGGGGCATCGAACGTGCGCACCGACCTCAACGACAAACCTGTCGTCGACACCGCGATCATCGGAGCCGGCTTCGCGGGCATCGGCGCAGCGATCCGGCTGCGGCAGAGCGGGGTCGAGGACTTCGTGCTCCTCGAGCGCGACACCCGCCCGGGCGGAACGTGGCGGGACAACACCTATCCCGGCGCAGCGTGCGACATCCCGTCGCGGCTCTACTCGTACTCCTTCGCCCCGAACCCGGGCTGGAGCAAGACCTACTCGGGTAGCGCCGAGATCCTCTCCTACATCGACACCATGGTCGCCGACCACGACCTCGATCGGCGGATCCGCTACGGCGCCACCGTGACCGGTGTCGTCTTCGACGAGGCCAACGGCGTGTGGGAGTGCTCCATCGCCGACTCCGAGCCGCTCTACGCCCGCACCGTCGTGGTGGCGTCGGGACCGCTGTCGACGCCGGGTTACCCGGACATCACCGGCATCGAGGAGTTCGCGGGCAAGCGCATGCACAGTGCTGACTGGGACCACGAGTACGACTTCACCGGCAAGAAGGTCGGTGTCATCGGCACCGGGGCCAGTGCGGTGCAGGTGATCCCCGAACTCGTCCGCTCGGCAGCGCACGTGTCGGTGTTCCAGCGGACACCCGGCTGGGTGCTCCCGCGCATCAACCCGTCGGTCAGCGAGCGTACCAAGAAGGCCTACGCGCGGATCCCGTTGCTGCAGTCGGCTTCCCGCGCAGCCTGGTTCTGGGGCCATGAGTCCGTCGCGCTGGGCGTCGTGTGGAACTCCCCGTTGACGCGGGTCGTCGAGGCCGTGTCGAAGATCAGCATGCGCGCCCAGGTCAAGGACCCGTGGATGCGTCGTCAGCTCACCCCCGACTTCCGGGCCGGTTGCAAGCGCCTGCTGATGACCAGCGCCTACTACCCCGCGCTGCAGGAGGACAACTGCCGACTGATCACGTGGCCCATCGCGCGCATCAGCGAGAAGGGGGTCCGGACGGTAGAGGGTGTCGAGCACCAGTTCGACGCGCTCGTGTTCGCGACCGGTTTCGAGGTGTCCAAGCAGGGCACCCCCATCCCGATCACCGGCCGCGGCGGACGGGTCCTGGGTGACGAGTGGAGTCGAGGCGCGTACGCGTACAAGAGCATCGCCGTCTCCGGCTACCCGAATCTGTACTTCACCTTCGGCCCCAACTCCGGCCCCGGCCACAGCTCGGCGCTGGTGTACATGGAGGCGCAGATCGACGCGATCGTCATGGCGGTCACCACGGTGCTGCGTCGTCGTCTGGCCGTGCTCGACGTCAGTCCCGCCGCGCAGGCGGACTACAACTCCGACATCCAGCGTCGACTGCAGAAGACGACGTGGAACTCCGGCTGCAAGAGCTGGTACCTCACCGAGGACGGCTTCAACGCCACCATGTTCCCGGGCTTCGCGAGTCAGTACGTCGCACAGATGCGCGGTATCGATCTCACCCGCGACTTCACCGCCGTGGCGCTCGCGCCGGACGATCTGGAGGCATCGGTCACGACGCGGTGATGTTATGTTGACCTGAGGGTCCGCAGCATGGGGAGTGCGTCGGACCGGTAGCCAGGGGGATCATGTCTTCAGCCGAACGGGCGTCCGACCCTGCTCTGGTCGTGCTCGACACCTCCGCGCTCCGCGATGTCCGTGAGCGGATTCGCGCGGCAGGCCCGTCCGACTGCGATGCATTCGTGGTGGTGGACCTGGGTGACCGGGGGCTGTCGGCCACCGTGGTGGACGCCGAGTCCGGAGTCCGGGTCGGCGAACGCACGGACAGCGATCTCGCTCCACGGATGCTCGACCGCGCGATTGTCGATCACCTGACCGCGACCGGGCGTGTGGCGCGTCCCGAGTCGGACGAGTGGGCCGATGAGTTGCTCGGTCTCGTGACCGGCCTTCGCGGCACCCTCGTCACCGCGGAGGGTGCGTTCGCGATGGGGGCCGAGCACGTCGGACTGGTGCGGGTCTCGCGTAGCGACCTCGTCGTCGCACTGCACCCGTACCTGATGACGGCAGCGGCACTGTGGCAGTCGGTCGTGTCCGAGTGTGCGCGGACCGTCGGTGCGCTCGTCTTTCTG
>NZ_JAEMTF010000139.1 GCF_016462415.1 Williamsia sp.
TCGGCGACCTCCACCGCCTCGGTGTCGAGATCCCAGACCACCTCGAGGTGGTCGGAGACGAACCCGATCGGGCACACGATGACCGGGTCGAGGTTCTGTGCGGCAAGGGTTTCGAGGTGATCGCAGATGTCGGGCTCGAGCCACGGGATCTGCGGCGGACCCGATCGCGACTGCCACACCAGGTCGTGCGCGGCGAAACCTGCGGCAGCGGCTGCGCGTTCGGACGCGGCGGCCACCTGTCGGCTGTAGAGGTGCCCGCCCTGCGCGGGTGGACCCGCTGCCTTGTCGGCCGCGGACGGGATCGAGTGCGCGGTGAACACGAGTCGGGCGTCATCACGTCGATCGGCCGGGAGGCGGTCACGGGCGGCGGTGATCGCGTCGGCGCACGCCGCGGTCATCTCCGGACGGTCCCAGTAGTGCGGCAGCTTGCGCAGGTCCATCAGATCCGTACCCGGCTGATCGTGCTTGTCCGACAACGCATCCAGGGCCCGTCGGATGTCCTCGTGATACTGGGCGCAGCCGGAGTACCCGCCCCATGCCGAGGTCGGGAACACCAGGGCGTGACGGCGGCCGTCGTCGTACATCGCCGACACCGTGTCCTCGATCATCGGATGCCAGTTCCGGTTCCCGAAGTACACCGGGAGGTCGATACCGGCCGCGTCGAGACCGGCACGTAGATGATCGATGATGTCGAGATTGAGGCGGTTGATCGGTGAGACACCACCGAAGTGCAGGTAGTGCTCGGCGACCTCGTCGAGCCGTTCCGGTGGCACCCCTCGACCCCGCGTGACGTTCTCCAGGAACGGACGGACGTCCTCGGGCCCGTCGGGACCCCCGAACGACAGCACCAGGATGGAGTCGAAGGGAGTGCTCATGAACCGGTGAAACCCTCCGGGAACCAGGTGTTGTGGCTCGCGCCACCGTCGACGTAGACGATCGACCCGGTGGTGCCGGGCAGCCAGTCCGACAGCAACGCACAGATCGACTTCGCGACCACGGTGGGATCGTCGACGTTCCACCCGATCGGCGACGCGCCGTCCCAGTACTCGTTGAGCATGTTGAGCTGCTTGGCGTCGTCGGTGGCGGTGCCCGCGATGGCCTTCGCGGCGAGCGTCTTGATCGGGCCGGCGGCGACGAGGTTGGACCGGACCCGCTTCGCGGCGCCGACTTCCCGTGCGACGTAACGGTTCACCGACTCGAGCGCGGCCTTGGCCACACCCATCCAGTTGTAGTACGGCATCGCGGTCCGCGGATCGAAGTCCATGCCCACGATGGAACCGCCCTCGTTCATCACCGGCAGCACGGCGCGGGCCAGCGCGGCGTAACTCCAGGCGGAGATCTCGAACGACTTGGCCGCGTCGGGGCCCGGCGCGTCGAGGAACGGAACCGCGTCGGGGCCCATCAGGTTCTTCGGTGCCATCGCGATCGAGTGCAGGACACCGTCGACACCCTCGGGGGCCAGTTCACGCACCTTGTCGGCGAGCTCGCCGAGGTTCTCCTCGTTGGTCACGTCGAGACCGATGGCCGGAGGGACCTCGGTGGGGAGACGGCGGGCGATGCGATCGATCAGGCGCAGACGCTCGGGGATGCCGGTGATGATGACCTTGGCGCCCTCGTTCTGCGCCATCGCCGCGGCGTGGAACGCGATCGACGAGTCGGTGATGATGCCGGTGATCAAGATGGTCTTGCCCTCGAGCAGTCCGCTCACGTGTGTCCTCCTGGCTGTGGATGTGGATGGTCGTGCGGGTGATTGGTGTGCGTCAGTGCCCCATGCCGAGGCCGCCGTCGACGGGGATGACCGCCCCCGACACGTACGACGAGTCGTCCGAGGCGAGCCAGCTGACGACCGCCGCGACCTCGTCGGTGCGACCCATCCGCTGTGCCGGGATCAACTGCAGCGCCTGCTCCTGGTAGTTCTCGGGCAGCGCGGCGGTCATCTCGGTGTCGATGAAACCGGGGGCGACGACGTTCGCGGTGATCGAGCGCGACCCGAGCTCACGGGTCAGCGACCGCGCCATGCCGATCAGGCCGGCCTTCGACGACGCGTAGTTGATCTGGCCGGGTGTACCCATGGTGGCGACCACCGAGCCGATGAAGATGAACCGACCGAATCGCTTGCGCAGCATGGATCGACACGCGGCCTTGGCGACCCGGAACGATCCGGTGAGGTTGGCGTCGATGACCTTCGAGAACTGCTCCTCGCTCATGCGCATGAGCAGGGTGTCGTCGGTGACGCCCGCGTTGGAGACCAGTACCTCGACCGGGCCCTGGTGCTTCTCGACCTCGGCGAAGGCCGTGGTGATGGACTCGGCGTCGGTGACATCGCACACGACTCCGAACAGGCCGTCGGGCACACCGGAACCCCGGTGGGTCACCGCGACCTTGTGTCCGTCGGCGGCCAGGCGCTGCGCGATGGCCAGACCGATGCCGCGGTTGCCGCCGGTCACCAGTACCGACCGGGAGATCCGGCCCCCCGTGGCTGTGGACTCGTCTGTCGATGTCGTGGTGTCTGCCATGGAGGTCAACCTATCGTCCGCGCGCGGCACGGCGTGGAGCAGGTCGAATCCCGGGCGCGCAGTACACGGCTCGGCGAACCGGTGTTGTGACGCGTCACGGTAGGCGCCGATTGAGTGCCACGGCACCCACAGCGGCCAGCAACACCAGGATGGTGCCCGCGATCAACCAGGGGCGCGAGTTGTCGCCCTTGCGTGTCTCGTACCCGATCTGCTGCTGCAGGGTGTCGTAGACCTTGGTCAGCTCGTCGAGGCTCGACGCGGTGAAGAACTCGCCACCGGACAGGCTCGCGATCTTGTTCAGCGACTCGTCGTCGACCGGCACCGGGATCCGGTCTCCCTCGAGGTCCACCGAGCCCGTCGAGGTACCGAACGAGATGGTGTTGACCGGGATCTGTTCCTCTTTCGCCTTGCGGGCCGCGGTGAACGCGCCGCGGGGATCGTCGGGGTCGTCGGGCACCGTTTCCTTGCCGTCGGACTCGAGGACGATCCGTGCGGGCGGCGCACCCTTGTCGCCGCCGAGCACGGCGTTGAGGGTCTTGATCTGCTGGATCGCCGCGAAGATGCCCTCGCCGGTCGCGGTCTTGTCCTCGAGCTGGAGTTTGTCGACCGCGGTCTTCGTCGCGTTGTGGTCCGGGGTCGGCGAGACCAGGGTGGCGGCGGTGCCGGCGTAGGAGATCAGGCCGAGGTTGATGCCGTCGGTGAGGTCGTCGGCGAACTTCTTCGCGGCCTGCTGCGCCGCTTTGATCCGCGACGGTGCGACGTCGGTCGCGTTCATCGACCGCGACACGTCGATCACCAGGATCACCGTCGCCTTATTCCGGGGGATCCGGCGATCGGCCTGCGGACCGGCCAACGCCACGGTCAGCAGGATCAGGCCCACCAGCATCACCGCGATGGGGACGTGACGGAGTCGGTTCCGCTGGGTCGGGACGACCGAGTTCAACAACTCGAGGTTGGCGAACTTCAGCGCACGGTTCTGTCTGCGCCGCTGCATGTAGACGTAGCCGACGCCCAGGCCGACGATCAGCAGCAGGACGAGCAGCCACCACGGGGTCGCGAGATCGAACACGGCAGCTACCGTCCCGACCCGGCGCCGAGACCACGGCGGCGGCGCACCACGAAACGCACCACGTCGGAGATCCAGTCGCGATCGGTGCGCAACGTCAATGTCGGTGCGCCACAGGTACGCAACGTTCGATGGACATCGGCCTGGTGGGCCTGGGCCGCACGTGCGAAGTCGTCTCGGACGCGGTCGGTCACGGTGATCTCACGGACCTGTCCGCTCTCGGCGTCGCGCAGCACCACCTCCCCGACGTCCGGGAGGGCCATGTCCCGGGGATCGAGGACCTCGATGCCGAGCAGTTCGTGGTGGCCACCGACCGCGCGCAGCGGGCGGTCCCAGTCGATGGGGCCGAGGAAGTCGCTGACGACGACGGCGAGTCCGCGTCGGCGTTCGGGGCGGCGCAGCGCGTCGATGCCCGCGTTGAGATCGCCCCGCACGCCGTCGGAACTACGACGGGTCGTTGCGATGGTCTTGAGGAGATTGAGTGCGTGCGCCCGCCCGCTACGGGCGGGGATCCGCACGATGGTGTCACCGGTGGCGACGATCGCGCCGATCCGGTTGCCGCCACCCAGGGTGAGGTGGGTGATCGCGGCGCACGCGGCGACCGACAGGTCCCGCTTGGTGCCGTTGACCGTGCCGAAATCGAGACTGGCGGACATGTCGACGACCAACCAGGTCTCCAGCTCACGGTCGGCGACCATCTGGCGGACATGGGCGTGCGTCGTCCGTGCGGTGACCGACCAGTCCATGCGGCGGACATCGTCGCCCGGCTGGTACATCCGCGCCTCGCCGGGCTCGGAGCCGGGACCGGGGATGAGACCCATGTGGTCGCCCTGCAGGACGCCGTCGAGCTTGCGGCGCACCGTGATCTCGAGCGTTTTCAGTGCCGCGGTCAGCGTCGGGTCGTCGAGGGTGCCCGCGCCGAACGACGGCAGGCGGTCAGCGTCCGCCATCGATGCGGCCGTGCGTCGGCGCCGGGTGGGCACCGGTGGCGCGCGGGTCCGGCGCCTGGCCGGGAGCCGCCTGCTGCGGCTTGACCATGCCCACCGGCGCGCCGTTGGGGGGTTGCGGTGCACCGTGCTGGGGTGCGCCGTGCTGGGGTGCGCCGTGCTGGGGTGCACCCTGCTGGGGCCCGACCGGTGCGGACTGCGGTGCGGGCCCGCCCTGGATCGGCTGAGCACTGACCTGCGGCAGTCCGACGGTCTGCAGCACGCGTGTGATGACCTGGTCGGCGTCGATCTCGTCGGCGAGCGCGTCGTAACTCAGCACCAGTCGGTGGCGCAGCACGTCGGGGATGATCTCGACGACGTCGGACGGGATCACGTAGTCACGTCCGCGGACCAGGGCCAGTGCCCGAGCGGCGGCGACGATGCCCAGGGTGGCGCGCGGCGATGCGCCGTAGGACAGCCAACTCGCGACGTCGTTCATGCCGAAGTCGGCCGGACGGCGGGTCGCGGTGATGACGCGGACCACGTAGTCCACCAACGCGTGGTGGACGAAGACGTTGGCGGCGACCTTCTGCAGTCGGACGGTCGACGCGGGGTCGAGGATCTGTCCGGCGGTCGGGACGCGGGTGCCCATCCGGTAGACGATCTCGCGCTCCTCCTCCACGGAGGGGTAGTCGACGAGGACCTTGAACAGGAAGCGGTCTCGCTGCGCCTCGGGCAGCGGGTAGACGCCCTCGTTCTCGATCGGGTTCTGCGTCGCCATGACGAGGAACGGATCAGGCATCGGGTAGGTGGTGCCGCCGATCGACAGGTGTCGCTCGGCCATCACCTCGAGCAAGGCCGACTGCACCTTCGCGGGCGCGCGGTTGATCTCGTCGGCGAGCAGGAAGTTCGCCACGACCGGACCGAGTTCGGTGTCGAACTCCTCGCGGCCCTGCCGGTAGATACGGGTACCGATCAGGTCGGTGGGCACGAGGTCGGGGGTGAACTGCACGCGGGAGAAGCTGCCGCCGATGACGTGCGCGTAGGTCTCCACCGCGAGCGTCTTGGCCACGCCGGGGACACCCTCGAGCAGGATGTGACCGCGCGCCAGCAGACCGACCAGGATCCGCTCGATGAGCTGGTCCTGCCCGACGATGACGCGCTTGACCTCGAACATCGTGCGCTCCAGGAGCTTCACGTCCGCGTCGGTGAGTGCGAACTCGCCGCCCTGGTCATTGCCGTCGTGCGTTGCGGACACGCGTGATCCTCCGATTGAGAGCCGGTTGGGGGGACTTGACCTCACCGAGAGTAGCGGTCGCACGCACCCGAGGGTCGGATGCGTGCGAACGCGCTGCTCACCGGCGACGCCGATGGTGTCGAGGTCGCCGACCGGAGTGCGGGTGGCTACCCGGTGAGGCGGACGACGTACGGCATGGCGCCGCTGGTCCGCAGGGGCGAGATCTTGACGACGTCGCCGGACTGCGGGGCCTCCACCATCTGGTTGTTGCCCAGGACGAGAGCGACGTGCTCGCTCGCGTTGGGGCCGTAGAAGATCATGTCGCCGCGCTGCATCTGTGACAGCGGCACCTGCTTGCCGGAGGTGTACTGGTAGCCGGTGTAGTGCGGCAACGAGATCCCGATGCCCGCGAAGGCGTAGATCATCAGACCCGAGCAGTCGAAACCGGACTTGTTGTAGTCGCCGTAGCTGTCGGCGACGCCGCCGTCCCGGATGCCCTTGGTGGGTCCGTTGGCGTTGCCACCGCCCCAGGCATAGGTGACGCCGAGTTGCGAGAGTGCACGGTTGACCACGATCTCGACCGCAGCCGATCCGGTGACGCCGGGGGTGACCGAGGTCGACCCACCGGTACCCGGGGTCGCGACGCTGCCCTGGTCGGTGCCGTTGAGATCGGTGTGCGGACGCTGGATCGATGCCACGACCGAGGCCAACACCTGCTGCGCGGCATCGACCGCGAGTTTCGCGGCCGCCTCGGCGGCGACCCTGAGCGCCGACTGCGCGGCGGTGGCGATCGCGTTCTGCATCGGGTTGACCGGTGCGGCGGCCGGGATACGACCGGGGATCGCCGGCGCCTGCGCTGCCGGGGCCTGACCTGCGGGTGCCCCTGCGGCCGGGGCCTGCGTCGGCGCGGCGGCCTGGACCTGGCCCGGGACCGCGGCGGACGCGGCCGCTGCGGCGCGTCCACGCAGTGCGTCGAGCTGGGCCTGCGCCTGATCGCGGGCGGCGGTCAGCTCGGCGCGCCGGGACGACTCGGTCCGGACCGCGGCCATCGCGTCCTGGATCGCCTGCAGCGCATCGTTCTTGCGCGCCGCGGCCGACTTGGTGGCGAACGACGCCTGCTGGCGTGTGGCCGCCGCGGTCGCGACGCGGTTCGCCTGCTCGTTGCGGGCGACCTTCAGTCGGTCGATCGAGGCCTTCTGTTCCTTGGTGAGCCGATCGAGGATCCCGGCGCGATCGAGAACCGCACCCGGGTCCGAGGTCGACAGGTAGTTCGTCATCGAACTCTGCGAGCTGCCCTGGCGGTACAGATTGCGCACGAAGTCGTCGAAGCCGCGCTGTGCCGTGCTGATCGCGGCAGTGGCCTTGCCGAGCGCGTCCTGCGACCCCTTCATCGCGATGGACGCGAGTCGTTCCTGATCGCGAGCGTTCTGCAGGTCGACGAGAGTGCGGTTCACCGACTCCCGCTTGAGCGCGACGGTGTTGTCCAGGTCGGCCAGGTGCTGGTCGGTGCCGGCGATCTGATTGATCAGATCCGCGATACCGCCGGGGCTCCGTGGCGAGTCACCGGCGGACGGCGCAGCCGCGGAGGGGCCTGCACCCATACCCAGCATGGCGATGATCACGACCAGGGCCATGGTGGCGACCGCGGTCACACGAGGGCCGCGATCACGGCTCTCGGACGATTCGGTGTTGTGGTTACGACCCGGGTCGCGACGACCCGGAGCGGCGTGTGGCCGACGGTACGAGCCGCGCGCTGCGCGTGCTCGGCCGACGGGAACGAAACGTCGCCTCACTGATGACTCCCTCGCAGAACTGACGTGCGGCTGGTGGACGCCCGATCGTCCGGCGACACCGCGATCCGGTCGATTCCGACATCGCCGGATACGACACGATCACCGATCACCACCGCCAACTTGTGTCCCGGCAGGTGTCAACTTCCCCATCAACACCACCTATGACATGTCGAACCGTACGCCACAAAGGCCCCGAACGAAACATGAGTCACAAATTACAAAGAGGTGATTACCTGCATTTATGCGATGAACTGCGCGTCATCACGAACGTATTTCGTGAATGACACGGAGGTAATTCATTAAATCTGGCAAACAGACGATTTGCCGAGACGACCTATCGGTTCGAGCGGTCCTGCTCGCCGTCGTCGGGTGCGGACCCGCTCCCCCCCGTGTTCCCCGGCACGGAGGCGACCGAGGCCGTCTCCGTCGGAGCGGACGGCGCGGCCGCGCCCGTGCGGCGGCGTCCCAGGAGACGAGCGGCCACGGCGCCCAGCGCCACCACCAGCACCAGCAGGATGGTCACGACCGTCCACGGGACCTGGGGCTGGTCGGTCATACGGTCGAGCAGCTGCTGCGCTGCGACCGGCGGGTTGCTGGTCGAGAGGTTGTCCTGCGCCTGCTCGAGCTGCACCCGACTGAAGTCGTCGGAGGCCGACCCGACGGTGCCGGGACCGAAGACGACAACCGTGCCGCCGGTCTCCTCCTGCAGCGCGGTGGCGATATCGCGGAAATAGGTGAACTTGGGCTGCGATTCCGACAGCACCACGAAGTACATGTCGTGGCCCTTGTCCTTGGCCTCCGACACCACCGACGTCAGACGCGGCGTGATGTCGGCGGGCGCGGCGACGTGGTCACCGGCCAGATCGGCCTCGATCGCCGTCAGATCGACGTTGGCAGGGATGATCGACATCGCCGGACTCTGCGCCCAGGTGCTCGCGTTCGGGGCCATGTCGTGTCGCTGCCTTCCGCTCCGGGGTCGATGACTCGACCCCGCCAAGACCCTCCATAGGGGTCACATCCACAGGCACAGTACGACACAATTGACCCGCGGTGATCGAACCGCGGTGTCCGGGCCCGCTCGCGCGGGTCGGAGACACGCGATGTTCACCGTGCGCGCGACATATCGTCACCGGTGGTGATTTAACCAGTACGCGCGTACTGCTAGACTTGTCCCACGCATCCGATCTGCCTCGGGTGCCCGCAACAGCGCCGGCCAGCCCGCCGGTGACAAACGTCGGCGCCGCCCCGCCGACACAGCGAAGTGGAGTGTTCTGTGAGCTCGAGTATCGATACATATGGTGCCAAGGGGACGTTGGAGGTCGGCGAGAACTCGTATGAGATCTTCCGGCTCAGCGCGGTCGAGGGTGCCGAGAAGCTTCCCTACGCGCTGAAGGTTCTCGCCGAGAACCTCCTGCGCACCGAGGACGGCGCCAACATCACCGCCGATCACATCCGCGCGATCGCCGACTGGGATCCCTCCGCGGACCCGAGCATCGAGATCCAGTTCACGCCTGCGCGCGTGATCATGCAGGACTTCACCGGTGTCCCCTGCATCGTCGACCTCGCCACCATGCGTGAGGCCGTCCAGGAACTCGGTGGCGACCCGGACAAGGTCAACCCGCTCGCGCCCGCCGAGATGGTCATCGACCACTCGGTGATCATCGAGGCGTTCGGCAACGCGCAGGCGTTCGAGCGCAACGTCGACATCGAGTACCAGCGCAACGAGGAGCGCTACCAGTTCCTCCGTTGGGGCCAGGGCGCGTTCGACGACTTCAAGGTCGTCCCCCCGGGCACCGGCATCGTCCACCAGGTCAACATCGAGCACCTCGCCCGCTCGATCATGGTCCGCAACGGCCAGGCCTACCCCGACACCTGCGTCGGTACCGACTCGCACACCACGATGGAGAACGGCCTGGGCGTGCTGGGCTGGGGCGTCGGCGGCATCGAGGCCGAGGCCGCCATGCTCGGCCAGCCGATCTCGATGCTCATCCCCCGCGTCGTCGGCTTCAAGCTGTCCGGCGAGACCAAGGCGGGCGTGACCGCCACCGACGTGGTGCTCACCATCACCGAGATGCTGCGCAAGCACGGTGTCGTCGGCAAGTTCGTCGAGTTCTACGGCAAGGGCGTCGCCGCGGTGCCCCTGGCCAACCGCGCGACCATCGGCAACATGAGCCCCGAGTTCGGGTCCACCTGCG
>NZ_JAEMTF010000043.1 GCF_016462415.1 Williamsia sp.
TCCCGGAATGGCAGAACCGCTGTCGCTTGTGCTGGTGTTTTCGCAGTGGACATCGCGTCGACCGTAGCCCGTTCGTGTGGTGGATGGGAACCGAATGGAGTGGTTCACAGGATCGAAAAGACCTATCCGACACTGCAGAAAAGCGCTCTACCTCCGCTTACGTGGGATGTGCAGGTGGCATCACCGGTGCGGTGAAAGATGTTTCGTCCGGTAGCAGACGCGCCAGTCCGTCACGCATGTGAGCGATCATCAGTTCATCTGCACGCGATGTGTCGCCGTCGACGATGGCCGCGACGATGTCGGTGTGTTCGTCGATGCGGGCCTGTGCCGATGCGTACGTCCCGCGCATCGCGCCCAAACACATTCGCGTCTCGACGAGGATCGTCTCGTGGATGCGTGAAAGCCTGGGGCTGCGGGCACATTCGACGAGCAGCGCGTGAAAACTCATGTCGGAGTCGGCGATCTCCGGGCCGTTGGGGTCGTCGGCGAACGACTGCATGCGATCGATGGCCTGGTTCAGCGCTGCGATGTCGTCGGGATCGCGACGTGCGACGACCTGCGCCAGTGCAGCGCGTTCCACCGCTGAACGCGCGACGTACATGTCATTGATGTCGGCGTCGTCCATCGAGATGACGAACAGTCCGCGGTTGCGGTAGCTGACCAGCAACCCTTCCTGGGTGAGCCGCTGCATGGCCTCGCGCAGCGGGCCACGACTGACCCCGAGGTCGGCGGCGAGCCCGGCCTCGGTGAGCTGGGATCCCGGCGGGAAGTCACCGGCGGCGATCGCCGTCCGCAGTTTGCGCGCGATGATCGCGGGCGTCGACTCCTGGACCAGCGGTTCGAGCACACGTTTGCGCGGTGTCCCCGAGATGACGCCGCCGGTGTCGGACACCGCCGCGTCGCTCACAGCGCGGTCGCTCATGTCTCCTCGATTCGTTCGTAGCGCAGCGTCTCCCCGCGTGCCCCACCCATCCAGATGTCGTTGCACGCGGCGGCGAACTCGTCGAGACCCTCGACGATGGTGGCGAACACGTTGCCCGGCACCCAGCCGACGTCGCCGTTGAGCAGAAGGTTGTTGCGGCCGTAGAAGACCGCCAGGTCGACCAGCAGTCGATGTTCCCCGGCGGCGCTGCCGGTCTCGTAGCCGTAGGCCGGGTTCTCCAGCACTCCGTCGAAGGTGAAATAGCAGAGGTCGCCGGGGATGGGCGTCACGGTCGAGTTCTCCAGACCGGGTTCGGCCGGGGCGAATCCGGGTACGAGGGTGTAGATCTCGTTGCGGGCGAACTTGCCGTGGTAGACCTGCCCACCGAGGGGCAACGCATCCCACACCGCGCCCGCTGTCGTCGGCGCCTCGACATCGAGCAGGCGGGCCACGGCACTCACCTTCCGTGCAGTCAGCGTCACCCGGAGGTAGCGACTCATGCCGAGACCCTTTCTCGCAGTGTCGGAACGGCGGTGACCGCCTCGACCGCGGCCGCGACGGCCAGGACCAGTGCGTCGGAGTGCCGCGGACCGACGATCTGCAGTCCGGTGGGGAGTCCGTCGACGAGGCCGTTGGGCACGGTGATCGCGGGCTGGCCGGTCAGATTGAAGGGGTAGGTGTACGGCGTCCACGATGTCCAGTCCGGATCGGCGCCCTCGGGCGAATCGCGACCGGCCTCGATGGCCACCGTCGGCATCGAAGGAGTGAGAAGAATGTCATGGGTCTCGTGGAACAGCCCCATCCGCCGCCCGAGGTCCATCCGTACCGCCGTGGCGGCGATGTAGTCCGCGGCCGAGAAGTCCCGGTGTCGGTCCAGCGCTGCGGCGAGGTTGGGGTCGATGCGCTCGAGAGCACCCGGACCGTACGAATCCACCACGGTCGCAGCACCACTGAACCACAGCACGTGGTACGCCCACACCGGGTCCGACATCTCCAGGTCGACCTCCTCGACCGTGGCGCCGAGGTCGGCGGCAGCCGCGATCGACGCCAGGAAGCGCTCGCGCACAGCGGGATCGGTCGTGCCGTATCCCATGTCGGAGCTGTAGGCGACCCGCAGACCGGACAGCGATCCACCGGCGAATCGCTGTGCCGCGGAACTGAAGTCCTCGGTGGCGGCCGGCAGCGCCCACCAGTCGCGCGCATCGGATCCGGAGATGACGGTCAACATCTCGGCGACGTCGCCGACCGTGCGCGCCATCGGTCCGACGTGCGCCAACGTCCCGAAGGGGCTGGCGGGGTAGATGGGTACCCGACCGTGGGTCGGCTTGAACCCGACGACACCGCAGAACGCGGCGGGGATACGGATCGAGCCGCCGCCGTCGGTCCCCACCGACAACGCTCCCAGGCCGGCGGCCAGTGACGCCGCGCTACCGCCGCTGGAGCCACCGGAGGTACGGGAGTGGTCCCACGGATTGCGGGTGACTCCGGTGCGCGGGCTGTCGGTGACACCCTTCCAGCCGAACTCAGGTGAGGTCACCTTGCCGACGAGGACGGCACCGGCCTCGCGCAACCTGGCGACCGCGGGTGAGTCCTCGGTCCATTCGCTGCTGTCGGGGTCGATGAGCATCGACCCCCGCAGCGTCGGCCAGCCCGCCGTGTAGAGCAGGTCCTTGATGGTGACCGGGACACCGTCGAGCGGACCGATCGGCGTCCCGTCGGCGTGGCGCTGCGCCGATGCGCGCGCCGCGGTCAGGGCAGAATCGGGGTCGACCAGGCAGAAGGCGTTGATCGCGGGGTCGTGCTCGTCGATCCCCGCCAGGACGTCGGCGGTTGCCTCCACAGGGGACAGCTCACCGGCGGCGTAGCCGCGTGACAACTCACGCGCGCTCAACCACCGGGGCGACGTCATCGATGATTCCTCCGCAAGAAGTAGGGTCCGCTTTGGTAGATTGTCGACAATCTACCTCGGTGACCGTACCGGGTGCCACCGGTTCGATCCATCGGCCCGGGATGAGTTCGCCATGGAGGTGCGACGACATGGGAGTTCGCGTCGGGATGCTCTACCCCGGATCGAGCGCGGAGGACGAGTACCCCCGGCTCGAACGCCTCCTCGGCGACGGAGTCGAACTCCCCGTCGTCATCACCAGTGTCGGCGTGGACGCCCACGAGGTCGCCGCACTGCTCGACCTGGGACGGAGCGAGCGGCTGTTGACCGGCGCACGGGCCCTCATCGCCGACGCGGCGCGCCCAGACGCGGTGATGTGGGCGTGCACCTCGGGCAGCTTTGTCTTCGGCTGGGACGGCGCGCACCGACAGGCCGCCGAGATCGCCGACGACCTCGGGGTCCCCGCCGGTTCCACCTCGATCGCCTTCGTCGCCGCGTGTCGGGCGCTCGGACTCGAGAAGGTCGCGGTCGCGGCCACCTATCCCCACGACGTGTCGCGTCACTTCGTAGAGTTCCTGGCCCACGGAGGCATCGGGGTGACCGAGCTGGTGTCGCACGACATCCCGACCGCCGAACTCGCCGGCGAGCTGGGCCATGACGAGGTGCTCGAGTTGGCCCGCAGCAACGACTCGTCCGCCGCGCAGGCGGTTCTGATCCCGGACACGGCGCTGCACACCGTCGCGTGGATCGACGAGCTGGAGACGCTGCTGGGCAAACCGGTGCTGACCGCCAATCAGGTGACCGCCTGGTACGGCCTCCGGTTGACCGGTGCGCGCGTGACCTGCCCTGGTCTGGGGTCGCTGTTCCGACGGTGACGTCGCCGCGGTGGAACGTTCGTGTACCGCTACAGTCGATCGGATGACGACCGAAGCGAGCCGGGTCCACGCCTTCACCGACGATGCACTGGGCGATCTCGATGCCACCGGCGTCGCCGCCGCGATCGCCTCGGGCGACATCAGCTCGGCCGACGCCGTCGACGCGGCCATCGCCCGTGCCGACGCCGTGAACGATCGGATCAATGCGATCCAGACCCCCGACTTCGACCGGGCCCGCGGATTCGCACGGAGCCCCGGTGCCGGGGTCTTCGCCGGCGTGCCGACCTTCGTCAAGGACAACACCGACGTCGCCGGGCTCCCCACCGACCAGGGCTCACTGGCGATCAACGCGACACCCGCGCCGCGCAACGCCGGCTTCACCGATCAGTTCCTGTCCACCGGGATGATCAACCTCGGCAAGTCGACGCTGCCGGAGTTCGGGTTCAACGCCAGCACCGAGTACGAGACGTTGCCCCCGACCCGGAACCCCTGGCACACCGGCCATTCCAGCGGTGCGTCGTCGGGTGGATCGGCGGCACTGGTGGCCGCGGGCGTGGTGCCGATCGCCCACGCCAACGACGGCGGCGGGTCGATCAGGATCCCGGCCGCGGCGTGCGGACTGGTGGGACTGAAGATGACCCGCGGTCGCGAGATCATCGACGCCCACGCCGCCGACCTGCCGGTCAACATCATCTCGAACGGTGTCGTGACGCGATCGGTGCGCGACACCGCCACCTTCGTTGCCCAGATCGAGAGGTACCGGTCGGTCGAGCACCTCGCGCCGGTGGGCCTGGTCGAGGGGCCGGGAACGCGGCGACTGCGGATCGGTGTGGTCGACCGGTCGCTGCCGGACACCCCGGTCGATGCCGAGACGCAGGCCGCGGTGCGCGAGACCGCCCGAGTCCTCGCCGACCTCGGGCACGACGTCACCGAGATCGGATTGCCGTTGTCGGAGAAAGACCTCGAGGCGTTTCGACAGGACTTCGAGCACTACTGGGCGCTGATGGGGTTCTCGATCCAGAAGTTCGGCAAACGCGTGATGGGCCCGGGATTCGATCCGACGAAGACCGACGCGCTGACCCAGGGGTTGTCGCGGATGTTCATCCGGCACTTCTGGCGGACCCCGCAGGCGATCTGGCGCCTGCGACAGTCCGAGGCCAAACACCACAGGGCCTTCGCCGATGTCGACCTGATGGTGTCACCGGTCGTCGCGCACACGACACCCGAGATCGGACATCTCTCTCCCGCCAACGGTTTCGACGTCCTGTTCCCCCGCCTGCTCGCCTACGTGAGCTTCACACCGCTCAACAACGCGACCGGCGGACCGGCGATCTCGCTGCCGACCGGACGTACCGGCACGGGGCTGCCCATCGGGGTGCAGCTCGCCGCCGACCACGGCGACGAGGCCACGATGCTCGAGGTGGCCTTCGAACTCGAGGCCGCGACGCCCTTCCGCCGGATCCAGGACGCCGACTGAGGCGTTCGGCGCCGGTCAGGCGGCCGACCCCCGGGCGAACAATGACTGCTCGGCAAACGTGTACCCCGTTGCGACGGTGGGGCGTTCGGAGACGCGGACCGCATCCTGCAGGCTCGCCCACGCCGTGACCTGGTTGGCCGAGAGCACCGGCTTGCCCAGTTCGTGCTCCAGCATCGCCAACACGTCGTAGGTCGGCAGGTTGGTGCACGAGACGAAGACCGCGTCCGCGTCGTCGGAATCGGCAGCGCGGATCAGATCGCAGGTGACGCCGTACGGGATGGTCCAGATGTCGTGGTCGCGACCCAGCCCGGCCTGGCTGACCACCGAGCGGCCCGACTCCGCGAGGTAGTCGCACAGGAGATCGGTCAACGCCGTCACATACGGCGTCGCCACCGCGATGCGACCGAGATCCATCGCATCCAGCGCCCGCAGCAGCGCCTCGGAGGTGGTGACGGCCGCGGGCGCACCGGCCATCCGCATACAGGTCGAGATGGCGCTCGCGCCGGCCATGCCGCGGACGAAACTGCCCGACGCGCAGGCATATCCGACCGCCGACGGGCGGACCGCCATCACCGATCGCACGGCCTGGTCGATGGTCGCGTGATCGGCCAGTTCCGAGCACAGTTCGACGTCGACCGGATGCGGCAGATACGGGGTCCGGGTGATGTGCAGCGAGACGGAGTCGGGCATCCACCGCCACAGCTCACGGTCGAGGGCCATGTCGAAGGGACACACCATCCCGATGCCGATCTGACCCACCTCGTCCGTCATGTGCCGATGATGACACGTGACGGCGACCGCGACAACAGCTACATCGCCGCAGGTGACGGGCTGTTCTCGACGGGCTCGGGGTCGTTGCGGTCAGCGCAACTCGGCCGGTCGGACTCCGGTGCGGCGCGGTCTATTTCTTGGTGGTGCCCGGCAGCATCCCCGAATCGATGATCGGCTTGACGTACCGCTTCGACTCGGCGATGAGGTCGTCGAAATCCGACAGCCCGGCCCATGCAGCGGCCGCGGCGTCGTCGGTGAGATGCTCGACCTCGCCGTACAGTTCGGCTCCGGTGGCGCTCAGCGTCTCACCCTCGGCGGTCCTCTCGACGAGACCGCGGGTGGCCAGGGCGTCGGCGGCGACATCCCACTGCTCGTCCGACCAGCCGCGCGTGATCTGCGACATCTTCTTGCCGAGACCCCGTTTGCGGACGGTCGGATCGGGATGGCGCGCCTCGTGGAACACCACGGCCTCGAGGCGGTCGAATCCCGCACCGACGAGCGCGGCGATGTGGCCGTCGCCGCGCCACTCCCGCAGGATCGCCGTGGCGTGCCACAACCGGAGGTGCGGCGTGTCCGGCGCCGCCGACTCGACCCAGGCCGACGCGAGTGTGCGACCCGCGTACGAGACCGAGGCGCCGATGTCGTAGAAGCGGTCGGCGAGGGTCGACAGCTCCGGGTCGTCGATCCGCTCGCCCAGCGCGACGGTCAGCACCTCGTCGAGCATCTGGAACCGACGATCGATGATCTTGTCCAGGCCGTACGCCTTCGACGCGGTCCACCCGGGATCGATGACCGATGGGCTGAAGTTGAAGAACGCCGCCGACACCACCGACGGCACGCACTCACCGAGCGGGGCGCCGCGCGCACCGACGTACCAGGCGTAGGCATCGAGCCCGGTGTCCTCCTGTGCCTGCTGCAGTCCCGAATTGAAGTACGCCAGCACATTCATCGGCTCGAGGGTCTGGTAGGCGATGCGGGCACGACCACGCGCCTGGTCATCGAATCGGTACGTCACGCGCCTCACTGTGCCAGAGTGATTTCTCGCGAGCGTGTGGAACCACCGCCGAGCGCACCCGAGACGATCACCGACCACGTGATGAGGGGCCCATGACCACCACCAAGAGCGAGCCCGGTTCACTCGGAGCCAGCCTGAAGCCACGACACATCACCATGATCTCCATCGCGGGGGTCATCGGTGCCGGTCTCTTCGTCGGATCCGCCACCGCGATCGAGGCCGCCGGACCCGCGGTCATCATCTCCTACGCACTCGCGGGAACGCTGGTCGTCTTCGTGATGCGGATGCTCGGCGAGATGGCCACCGCCAACCCCGACACCGGGTCGTTCTCGGTCTACTCCGAACGGGCCATGGGCCGCTGGGCCGGCTTCTCCGTCGGGTGGTTGTACTGGTGGTTCTGGGTCCTGGTGATACCGGTCGAGGCGACCGCCGCGGCGTCCATCCTCAGCCGGGTGATCGGCAGCGAGCAGTGGGTGTGGGCGCTGGCCGTCACACTGCTGCTGACGGCGACCAACCTCGCCAGCGTCGGCAACTACGGCGAGTTCGAGTTCTGGTTCGCCCTCATCAAAGTCGTTGCCATCGTTGCCTTCATCGTCATCGGCGTACTGGCCATCGTGGGCGTATTCCCGGGCTCGGACGTGAGCGGGGTGAGCAAGCTCTGGGAACCCGACGGCTTCCTGCCCAACGGGTTCGGCGCGGTGATCGCAGCGATGCTCACCACCATGTTCTCGTTCATGGGCTCGGAGATCGTCACCATCGCCGCCGCGGAGTCCCCCGACCCCGCCAAGGGCATCAGCAAAGCCGTCAACTCCGTGATCTGGCGGATCTTCCTGTTCTACATCGGCTCGATCTTCGTCGTGGTGGCACTGGTGCCCTACGACAGGCTCGACGACGGCTCGTACCAGACGGTGTTGCAGGCCATCGGGATTCCGGGTTCTGCGCGCATCATGGACATCGTCGTCCTGACCGCGGTCGCGTCGTGTCTCAACTCGGCGCTCTACACCGCCTCGCGGATGCTGTTCTCGCTCGGTGCGCGCGGCGACGCGCCCTCGGTGGTCCGTCGACTCACCGGCAACGGCGTCCCGTGGGTCGCCGTCATCGCGTCGATGGTGCTCGGATTCCTCGCGGTCGTCGGCAATTACGTGTTGCCCGACAAGATCTTCGGATATCTGCTGGCCACGAGTGGCGCGGTGGCTCTGTTCATCTACCTCGCGATCGCCGTCAGCCAGCTGAGGCTGGGCCGGTCGATGCGTGCCTCCGGCGAGACACCGCCGGTACGGATGTGGCTGTTCCCGTATGCGACATCGGCGGTCATCGTGTTCATCGTCGTGGTGCTGGTCCTGATGGCCTTCGACGAGAACCAGCAGCAGGCCATCTCGTTCTCGGTCGCGCTGGCCGTGATCATCGTCGCGATCGGCATCTACCGACAGCGCACGTTGGGCAGCTCGAACGCCGCGGGCGACTCGACCACCGAGAAGGATTCGATTGTCTGACAACGACCCCCGCACCGATCGCCCCGCGCACACCTATGTGTCGGTCCACGCGGACCGGTTCCTCACCGACGCGATCGCCGGCTTCGTCGCCGCGCAGGACCACATCGAATGGGAGTCCGACCCCGGTTTCCTGCACCGCACCGACCGCACCGACGACGGGGTCGCCCTGGTGTCGGGCGGCGGTTCCGGCCACGAACCCATGCACGCGGCGATGATCGGTGCGGGCATGCTCGACGCCGCGTGCCCGGGCCTGGTCTTCACCTCCCCCAACGCGCTGCAGATCGCCGGTGCCACCCGCCACGCCGACCGCGGGGCGGGCGTACTCCACATCGTCAAGAACTACACCGGTGACGTGATGAACTTCCGGGTCGCGAGGAACATGGTCCGCGACGAGGTCGCCACCGACCACGTGCTCATCGACGACGACGTGGCGACCGAAACCGACCACGACGGTCCCGGCCGCCGCGGTACCGGGGCGACGGTGATCGTCGAGAAGATCTGTGGGGCGGCCGCCGCACGCGGCGACGACCTGAGCACCGTCGCCGAGCTCGGCCGTCGGGTCGCGGCCGGGTCGCGCAGTTTCTCGGTCGCATTCGCGCCGTGCACCGTGCCCGGCGCGAGCCGGCCGAGTTTCGACCTCCCGCCGGGCGACATGGAGTTCGGGGTCGGAATCCACGGCGAGGCCGGCGTCGACCGGCTACCGCAGCAACCCGCCGACGAACTGGTCGCGGGCATGCTCGACCGGATTCTCGCCTCCCTGTCGCCCGGCGACGGTGAGCCGCTGATCGCGTTCGTCAACGGCCTCGGCGCCACACACCCGCTCGAGCTCAACGTGGTGTTCGACCAGGTCGTCCGCCAGCTCACCGACCGCGGACACGAGGTCCGCCGAAACATCGTCGGGACGCTCGTCACCGCGCTGGACATGGCGGGTTTCTCGATCACGCTGGTGCGCTGCGACGACGAGATCGTCGACCTGTTCGACGCGCCCACCGGCGCACCCGGATGGCCCGCGCAGACCGCGACCGGCGGGTCACGCCCGGTCGACGTGGGCTTCGCCGAGCCCGACGATTCCGCCGACACCGGCGACGAGTCGCCCTGGTTGAGCGCGTTCGTCGGCCGGGTCCAGGAGTCGATCGACGAGCTGACCGAACTCGACCGTCAGGCCGGCGACGGTGATTTCGGCACGAACATGGCTGCGGCCCTGGGTCATTTCAGCGTGCCACTGCACGGGACGGATCCGGACGTGTTGCGCGCTCTGAGCACGTCGTTCCTCGTGCGCGCCGGGGGCACCTCGGGCGCGCTGTTCGGACTGTTCTTCGCCGAACTCGCCCGCGCCTTCGACGACTCGGACGATCGGGGTGACGCCCTGCGCACCGGGGTCGCCGAGGCATTGCGACAGATCCAGGACCTCGGCGGCGCCGACGTCGGGGACAACACCCTTGTCGATGCCCTGTCCCCCGCCGCCGACGCCCTCGCCCGCGGTATGTCGCTGTCCGACGTCGCCGCGGCGTCGGCCGACGGGGCGGAGTCCACCCGCGAACTGGTCGCGTCGCGCGGCCGCGCGAGCTACGTCGGCGATCGAGCGCGCGGTGTAATCGACCCCGGCGCGTTGGTGATCTCGTGGTTCTTCGGCGCGGCCGCCGAGCGCGCCTGACGTGTCGGTGACCGACCGTCGATCGGGGGTTCGACTCGCGGCGTGGGCGTGGCTGATCGGCGGGATCGTCTACTTCCTCACCGAGGCCGTGGCCGCGGTCCGCTACCCGGACTACAGCTACTCCCGGGACTACATCAGCGCGCTCGGTGTCCCGAACACGTCGCCGTCGGCGGTCCTGATGAACCTCGGCGCGTTCGTCGTCCACGGCATCCTGTTCGCCGCCGGCGGCATCCTGCTCGTCCGCGCGATCGGACGGACGAGTCGGGGACGTACCGCGTTCGTCGTGCTCACGGTGATCAACGGCGTCGGCAACGTGGGAGTCGGGGTGTTCCACGCCGGGGCCAGTCCCCTGCACGGCTTCGGTGCGCTGCTCGCGATCGTCGGAGGCAACGCGGCCATGATCGTCGCAGGCAGGGTGTTCGCCGAGATCGGGGCGCCGCGCTGGTACTGCGTCGCCTCCCGTGTCGCAGGCGTGATCGGTATCGCGAGCTTCGTCGCGCTCCTGGCCATCGCGGGCGCGGACACCGGCCTCGAGGGCGCCGTCGAGCGCGGCGCCGTCTACTCGATCATCGGCTGGGACATCGTCACCGGCCTGGTGCTGCTGCTGGTCCTGCCGGGTCGGCGGGCCGCGCAGCCCCCACCTCGCGGGTAGAAGTGCACTATGGGGTGATGACTGATTTATCCGGCACAGTGTTCGTCGTCGTCGGCGCCACCGGCGCCCTGGGTTCCCGCATCGCCACGTTGCTCGCCGACGCCGGCGCGACACTGACGATCTCCGGTCGATCGGCCGACAAACTCGACGCACTGGGTATCGACGGTGCACACACCGTCACCGCGGACCTGCGTGAGCCGGCCGCGGCGGCGCAGGTCATCGACGCCGCCAAGGAGAAGCACGGTCGGATCGACGGCGTCGTGAACGCGGCCGGGGTCGCGGCCTTCGGGCCAGTGGCCGAGATCGACGACGACACCGTCGACGACCTGGTACTCATCGACTTCCTCGGACCGCTGCGTCTGCTGCGGGCAGCGTTGTCCGCCGTCGAGGAGGGCGGCGTCGTCGTCGGGATCAGTGCAGTTCTGGCCGAACAGCCCGTCGCCGGGATGGCGACCTACTCCGCGGTGAAGGCGGCCGCGTCGACGCTGTACATCGCGGCGGCAAAAGAGGCGCGCCGCAGCAAGATCCGCGTGGTCGACGTCCGGCCGCCGCACACCGAGACCGGACTGGTCGACCGGGCCATCGCCGGCGATCCGCCGAAGATGCCCGAGGGCATCTCACCGGACGCGGTCGCGAAGCGCGTCCTGTCGGCCATCACCGGCGGCGAGCGCGAAGTGCCCAGCAGCGAATTCGATGCGGAGTAGTACCACCGCGATCTGACCGACAGCGCAGCCTCTCCGTCGACGCCGGGAACATTCGACTCTCCCCACGGCATCGAAGTGTCATCCGCCGGTTCTCGCCGGACGACACGCACCGAGAGGCTCGACCCGATGACGCACCCCATGAGTGGCGCCGCGCGCCGCCACATCCGGCGATTCGTCGCCATCACCACGTTTGTCCTGGCGATGCTCGTGGCCGCACCGCTGGCGAGCGGCATCGTCACCGGTTTCGGCGAGACGTCGGCGTCGGCGACCACCGGTTGCGATGCAACGGCCGCGAGCCTGACCGCCGAACTGGCTGGGTTCGAGGCCAAGGTCACCGCGTACAACGCCGAGGTCGGGGCTCTGAACGCGGCAGGCGGAGGCACCCCCGGGCAGGTTGCCGCCTACGACGCACGCAAGGCCCAGCTAGTCGCCGAGGGCAACGCGTTCATCGCCAAGACCACACAGTGCCAGTCGGCCGGTGTCGGCTCGGGAGTGGCGAGACCCCGCCTTCCCGGTGAGCCGTCGTCGTCGAGGCCCGCGCCCGCTGCCGCCCCTGCGGCCCCGCGTGCGCCGCCGGCCCCGACAGCGTCTGCACCCCCGGTCCGGACCGCACCGCCGGTCGCCCAGCGGGCACCCGCTGCACCATCACGTCCGATTGCACCGGCCCCCAGGGCGGCGCCGTCGAGTGCGACGCCGCAGTCACCCGGCGCAGCGCGGCCGAACACCGCGACTTCGGCGGCCCCCGAGCCTGTCGACTACGGCAGCACTCCGCAGAGCCGTGTCAGCGATCCCGCGTTCCAGAAGCGGTACTACGACTCCGCTGGACGGCGCAAAGATCAATACGCCACCGACGATTTCGGGAACCCGATTCCGCAGGCACGGATCGACAGTGCGGGCCGGTGGACGCCTGTCGACGAGAAGATCGACATCAAGGCCCGTCCCGGGATGGCCCGGCAGGTCCCCGCGCTGCACACCGATCGCGCTGCGATCGATCCCATCGCGAAGGAACGTGCCGCAGCACTCGGGCAACTCAGTGCGGCCCGGCAACGATTCGACGACGAGGTGAAGCGAAACGGTGAGCCGTCACCCGCGGCCGAGAAGGCGCTGAAGGAAGCACACGACCGGGTCACCACGGTGGGCGCGACGTTCGGCGAGGCGTCGGCCCGGGCCGCCATCCACCAGGAATTCCCGACCGAGAGATACGACGTGGAAGAGCTGACCGACCGCGACCACATGGGTGGACCCGGTGAGCCCGACCAGCTGTACATGGTCACCCCCAGGGACGGGGGCAAGCCCTTCCCGGTCCTCGTCGAGGCCAAGTCGCCCAGCAGCAGCCTGGGGTCGAGGCTCTATGAAGGTAAGCGCGTTCAGCAGGGCACCACCGAATACGCTGAGAGCATCGCCGAGGCCTTGCGCACGAAGAATGCGAAACTCGCACGGGCCATCGGTCAAGGTCTTCGCTCGGGCACTCTGCGATACCTCCTGGTGCGGGCCACGGTGACTCCGGACGGGTCGTGGGCCGGGACCAGCATCCAGACCTTCCGGTGACGCATCCGCGCCGACCATGAGAGGACATCATGCCCACCGATCGCCACCCCGTCGATCACGACGAGGCACGACGCCAGGCCGGCGAAACGGCCGAGGTGCTCTTCGATGGCGAGATACCGGACATCACGAGCGGAGTGGCCGAGGTCCAGACAAGCGCACCCGGTTTCGCAGAGGCACTCGCCTTGTGGCTCATCGCGAACGATCCATCCGCGCAGGAGGTACGGACGATCGACGCGGCGGCGTTGACGTCCGACCTCACCGCCGGCATGTTCCTGGCTGCCGCGGTAGAGCCAGGTGCCCCTTTCTCGGTCACCGTGAACGGCTCGCCGATGACGTTCCATGGGAACGGCATTCACTTCCACATCGCGCTCGACACGTGGATGCCGGTCTACTGGTGGTACCGGCTGTCCCGCAGCACTCAGTCGCGTGCGGCGGTCAATGTCCTGACCAGGGACCAGATCCTGCGGGACGGGCACTGGGCGCGGCACCGGGTGCACATGTACGACGCGTTCATCGCCCTCGACAACGACGAACCGGACTGGATCGACCACGTCCACCTCGCGCTCGAGACCGTCGGCCGTCCCGCTCCCACCGACGGCATGGAAGCGCAGTACATCCACAAACCGTTGCTCCACATGCTCATCGCCATCGACGACGACAACCAGGACGCGTTCACCGACGCCCTCGTCACGGGTATCGAGACCCACCGCAGGTACTGGACCCGAAACGAGAAGTTCGCCGCTGACTGCGAAGGCTTCACCTCGATCCCCCTCGCCGCGATCTGCGCCCTGGCTGTCGACCGCGGACTCACCATCGCGGTCGAATCCGACTACCTGCCCAGTGGGCTCATCGCGCCCAGCTGGTACCCGGTGATGAAGGGTTCAGTCGGGTAGGACATCGGCGATCGGCGTGTTCTGTCCGGCGGCCACCCACCACTGACCGTCGCGCTCGACCAGCACGTACATCGCCATCTCGGACAAGCCACCGGTGATCGCACGGCGCGCGATCTGCGCCACCACGACGCCGGCGCTCGGCGCCACGACCTGCGCGAGTTCGAAGACCGACCGCGGTTCGGCGGGGGTGCCGTGCATGAACGAGCGGTGAATGGCGTTCAGTGCCTCGAACCCGTTGAGCACCTCCCCTTTCGGCGACCCCCAGAGGACGTCGTCGGCGAAGGTCAGGTCATAGGTGTCCGCGTTGCCGGTGTCGTGACCGTGTTGCAGGTGCTCGAGGAGCCCGGCGACGGCGTCGTGGTCGCGGCCGGTGTCGAGTGCGGGTCGGTCTGTCGTCTCGTTCATGGTTCGACGGTAAAACCTCAAGTCAGCTTCACGTCAACACCGACCGAGGGACCGATGACTTCTGGGATGTCGTCGAGTCGGTATCTGTGTGGCACCGATCCGCACGCCGCCACCGTGCTCGATGAGAGGATCGACATGACAATCGCTCACCTGCTGGCCGTCGTACCCGTCCGCGACATCGACATCGCGAACGACTGGTACGGGAAGCTCTTCGGCCGCCCGGCCACCAACAACCCGATGCCGAGTCTCGTGGAATGGCAGGTCGTGGACAACGGCTGGGTTCAGGTCAGCGTCGACACCGAACGAGCCGGATCGGGCCTGCTGAACCTCGCCGTCGACGACATCGACGCGCACGTCGCCGAACTGGCAGCGCGCGGATTGACCGCCGGTGAGATCCAGACCGTGACGAAAGGGGTTCAGCTGTCGGCGATCACCGACCCCGACGGCAACACCATCACCGTCATCGGAGGCTTTCGCGAAACGTACTAGACGGAAAGTGCGGCAGGTCAGACGTTCTCGACCGACGCACGAAACGCGTCGTAGGTGGACTGCAGCGCCTCGGCGCGCGCGTCGGCGTCACCCATCTGCATCGCGTCCGGGCCGCACAACCGGTCCATCGCCAGGTGCATCAACGACATCCACACGGTGACGACGACGCGGACCGAGAGGTCCTCGGCGTCGGCTCCGGTGCGGGCGGCGATCTTCTCGCTGAGCCGACTGAACTTCGCCTCGCTCATCTCGGCGCCACGACCGCTCACCGACGGCGACGACAGAGCGATCCGGTTCATCACCTCGAAGCGATCGAGATCGACATTCGACGCGGCCGGGCAGTTCCCACACATCACCGCGGTGTGCGCGTTGAGCAGGGCCTGGAACTCGTTGCCGGTCCGCGGTTCGGCGTCGAGAGCGGCCGCGACGGCGGTGACCATGTCGTCGATGGGCGCGAGGATGACGTCTTCCTTGGTCGCGAAGTAGCGGTTGAACGTGCGCGGTGAGATGTCCGCGGCGTCCGCGATCTGCTCGACCGTGGTCGCATCGAATCCCTGGCTGTCGCACAGTTCCAACGCGACCTCGATGAGCCGAGCCCTGGTCTGGAGCTTCTTGCGTTCCCGAAGACCGGCTCTGGCCTGGGGGTTCTCCGACTCGACGACTGTCACGAACGCAAGCATACTCGCCGTATCGGCACTTTTCTGCAGTCAGCGCCAATTGTCTATTTCCGACTTCTGGCGCTTGACGACTTCTGTCTGACTCTGCCACTATTGCTCTCAGCCACTCGCCAACCCACCAGAGATTCGAGGAATCGTGGCAATCAGAGACTCAACCGACCTTCTCGCCGACACAACGTCGACGACCCCCGACACCCCGTCCACCGGCGGCAATCGCAAATGGTGGGCCCTGGGCATCATCGCCTTGGCGCAACTGATGGTCGTCCTCGACGCCACCATCATCACCATCGCGCTGCCGTTCGCCCAGACCGATCTCGGCATCTCCGACGCCAACCGCCAGTGGGCCCTGACCGCCTACACGCTGCTGTTCGGCGGACTGCTGCTCCTCGGCGGGCGCATGGCCGACTACCTCGGACGACGCAAGATGTTCCTCATCGGACTCGCCGGCTTCGCATTGTCCTCCGCCGCAGCGGGTCTCGCCTGGAACGGCGCGTCGTTCTTCGCCGGACGCGCACTCCAGGGCGTGTTCGCGGCAATGCTCGCACCGGCAGCACTGTCGCTGATCACGGTGACGTTCGTCGAGCAGAAGGAACGTGCCCGCGCGCTCGCGGTCTACGCCGGTGTCTCCGGTGGTGGCGCGGCGATCGGTCTCATCGCCGGTGGCGCTCTCACCGAGTACTTCTCGTGGCGCTGGACCCTGCTCATCAACACCCCGATCGCCCTGATCGCCGCCATCGGCGGACTGATCCTGGTGATCCGCGACCAGCCCGTCACCCGACGCGGCAGCTACGACCTGCCCGGCGCCGTGACGGTCACCGCCGCATTGGTCAGCCTGGTCTACGGCTTCACCAAGGCCGCCGAATCCGGTTGGGGCGCAGCATCGACGGTGTCGCTGCTGATCGCCGGCGTCGTCCTGCTCGCCGCGTTCATCGCCATCGAGATGCGCGTGTCCAATCCTTTGCTCCCGCTGCGGATCCCGGGTGAGATCAACCGCGGTGGCGCGTTCCTGATCTCGTTCATCGTGCCCATCCCCATGTTCGCGATGTTCCTGTTCCTGAGCTACTACTTCCAGAACACGCTCGGCGAGACCCCGCTGCGCACCGGCGTCCTGTTCCTCCCGTTCCCGATCTTCATCGTGATCGGTGCCGGACTGGCCAGTTCGCTGCTCCCGCGTTTCGGACCGCGCGCACTGCTGGTGGGCGGATCGGCCCTGGCCACCGCGGGCCTGCTGTACCTGGCCCAGCTCGACACCGACTCCACCTGGCTCGTGAACGTTCTCCCCGCGATGATCCTGATCGCCGCGGGCATGGGACTGGTGTTCGTCTCGATGCAGACGGTCGCGCTGCATCGCGTCGACGCCGACGACTCGGGAGTGGCCAGTGCACTGGTCAACACCACCCAGCAGATCGGCGGCTCGATCGGCCTGGCGCTGCTGAGCACCATCGTCGCGCAGGTGTTCGCCGGTCGGCCGAACACCGACACACCTGCGGGCCTGAAGGAGGCGAACATCTTCAGCTACGACGTCGCCTTCTACTCCGGAGCGGGCTTCATGGCCGTCGCCCTGGTGGTCGCGCTGTTCACGATCCGGATGCGCAAGCAGGATCTGGCCGACGAGTCACCGGATCCCCTGCTCGTCGCCTGAGCACCATCTCGGTCGCCGGACCCCCATCCCGGTGTCCGGTCCGGTGACAACGAAGGGCCGCCTCGAGACATCGAGGCGGCCCTTCGCGTTTCGCTTCCGCGGAGCTATTCGACGTGCGGTTGTCCCGTCGACGCGCTCGTGCCGCCGTCGACGGTGAGCATCGTGCCGGTGATGTACCGGGCATCGTCGGACGCCAGGAACAGGACCGCGGGCGCGACGTCGTCGGGCTCACCGGGGCGACCCAGCGCGATGCGATTGACGAACGGGGCCAACGACTTCTCGTCGCGGCCCATCCCCTCGGTCATCTCGGTGAGGGTGAACGCCGGGCCGACCGCGTTGATCCGCACGCCGCGGCCGCCGTAATCCAGTGCCAGCGAGCGCACGAACCCGTTCACCGCGTGCTTGGTGGCGTTGTACGCCGCCTGTCCCCAGTCGCCGCCGATCCCGGACACCGACGACACCGCGATGAGGTTCCCGCCGGTCTTCACCAGCTCCGGCAGCGTCGCCTGCGCGACGTGCACGAATCCGTCGATGTTGACCCCGCGCAGGAGCGCCCAGTTGTCGTCGGACATGTCGACGATGTCGCCGCCACCGTCATGGACCCCGGCGTTGCTGACGACGACATCGATGCGGCCGAACTCCGTCAGGGTCGCCGCGACGAGTGCGTCGACGTCGGCGCGCTTCGAGACGTCTCCGGTGACCACCAGGGCGGAACCGTCGGCGGCCTCGCCGACCGTCTCCTCCAACGGATCGCGACGGCGACCCGAGACCACGACCGTGGCGCCGTTGGCCAGGAACGCCCGCGCGATCGATCGGCCGATGCCGGTCCCCGCGCCGGTGATGATCACGACCTTGTCGTCGACTGCGTATGTGTTGATGGTGCTCATGCGCTGCGTGCGCCTCCCTCTACGTGGATGGTCTCACCGCTGACGAACCCGGCGGTCAGCAACCAGGTTGCTGCATCGACGATGTCACCGGCCGCGCCGATGCGTCCGACCGGGTTGGCGCCGGCGACGCCGTCGAACAGTGCGGCGCGGTCGGCGTCGGGTAGTCCGTCCCAGGTCCCGGAGTCGATGATGCCCGGTGAGATGGCGTTGACGCGGATGGGTGCGAGCTCCTTCGCGAGGTGGCTCACCGCGAACGACACCGCGCCGTTGGTGATGCCCATGATCGACTTGCCGGGCGACGGCTTCCACGCCGCGACACCGGAGAACAGGACGATCGAGCCCGTCGCCGGCATCGCCGGAGCGAAGTGCTTGGCCAGCAGCAGCGGGCCGATCACCTTGGCCTCGAAGGCGGTGACCACCTTGTCGTGGTCGAGTTCGGGCACCGCGACGTTGTGGTGGGCGGCGGCGGTCGCGACGATGTGGTCGACCGCTACCAGTTCGGCGGCCGCCGCGCCGATGCTCGACTCGTCGGCGATGTCGATGGTGATGCCGCGCGCGTTCTCGAGGCCGTCCGCCGCCGTCACCGCGGCCTCGTGGTCACGTGCTCCGATGACCACCCGTGCGCCGAGTCCGGCCGCTCGGGTCGCGATCGCCAACCCCAGATTCTTCGCGCCACCGACCACCAGCACCGTGCGTCCGTCGAGTGTGTTCGTCATGTTCGTTCCCTTCCGATGTCGTCGTAGGCTCACACCGGAGACGGTATGGATTTGATACCGGTATCTACAACGAAACCGTCCACCACCAGGGGTGACACGCAATGTCGAAGGCATACAACGTGATGGCGCCGACGTGCCCGAGCCGCGTCGTGCTGCATCGGATCGGGGCCCGGTGGACGGTGTTCGTCGTCACCGCACTGGCCGACGGAGCGATGCGGTTCAGCGAGCTGAAGCACCACATCCAGGGCATCACGCCGAAGGTGCTGACCGAGACGTTGCGCGCGCTGCACCACGACGGCCTCGTCGACCGCATCGACCGGGGCGGTCAACCGCCGCATGTCGAATACGCGCTGACCGACCTCGGCCGCTCACTGCTCGAACCGTTGGCCGCAGTGCGTGAGTGGGCCGAGAGTCACGTCCCCGAGGTGCAGGCCGCGAACGCCCGAAACGAGAACACCCGGCACGACGTCGGATGAGACGTCGCGCCGGGCGCTGTGTCGTGCGGGTCTGATCGCCTCGGACTCCGGCTAGCCCAGGACCAGGCTCTCGCCGTCGGCGCTGGTGTTGACCGGCACGACGTCGCCGTCGTGGATGTCGCCGGCCAGCAACCCACGTGCCAGCTGATCGCCGATCGACTTCTGCACCAGCCGTCGCAGTGGCCGCGCGCCGTAGAGCGGGTCGAAACCGCGTGCGGCGAGCCACTTCTTGGCGTTCGCCGACACCTCGAGCTGCAGTCGGCGCTGGGCCAGACGTGCGGCCAGCGACCCGATCTGGATCTCGACGATCGACTCGAGTTCGGACTCGTTCAGCGCGTCGAAGATGACCACGTCGTCGAGCCGGTTGATGAACTCGGGTTTGAAGGCCGAGCGGACCGCCGTCATCACCTGGTCCTTGGTCCCGCCTGCTCCCAGGTTGGACGTGAGGATCAGGATCGTGTTGCGGAAGTCCACCGTCCGACCCTGACCGTCGGTGAGGCGTCCTTCGTCGAGCACCTGCAGCAGGATGTCGAACACGTCGGGGTGCGCCTTCTCGATCTCGTCGAAGAGCACCACCGTGTACGGCCGACGACGCACCGCCTCGGTGAGCTGGCCGCCCGACTCGTACCCGACGTAGCCCGGAGGGGCACCGACGAGCCGTGCGACGCTGTGCTTCTCGCCGTACTCGCTCATGTCGATGCGCACCATGGCGTGCTCGTCGTCGAACAGGAACTCCGCCAACGCCTTCGCCAGCTCGGTCTTGCCGACACCGGTCGGCCCGAGAAACATGAACGAACCCAGCGGCCGGTTCGGGTCGGCGACACCGGCCCGTGACCGCCGGACCGCGTCGGAGACGGCCTCGACCGCCTCACGCTGTCCGACGACGCGGGCACCGATCTCGTCCTCCATGCGCAGGAGCTTGGTGACCTCACCCTCGAGCATGCGCCCGGCGGGGATACCGGTCCACGCGGAGACGACCTCGGCGACGTCGTCGGGACCGACCTCCTCCTTGAGCATGACCGAATCACCTGCGGGCGCGCCCTTGTCGGCCGCGATCGCGAGTTCTTTCTCCAGCACCGGGATCTGGCCGTACCGGAGTTCGGCGGCACGTCCGAGATCACCGTCGCGCTCGGCGCGGTCGGATTCACCGCGCAGCGTCTCCAGCTTCTCCTTCAGGTCACGGACACCGTCGATCGCCTGCTTCTCGCCCTGCCAGCGCGCCGAGAGCTCGTTGAGCTTCTCGCGCTGATCGGCGAGTTCGCGCCGCAGCTTCTCCAGACGCTGCTTCGACGCCTCGTCGGTCTCCTTGTCGAGCGCGACCTCCTCGACCTCGAGCCGACGCACGATGCGTTCGACCTCGTCGATCTCGACGGGGCGCGAGTCGATCTCCATGCGCAGACGCGACGCGGCCTCGTCGACGAGGTCGATGGCCTTGTCCGGCAGGAACCGCGACGTGATGTAGCGGTCACTGAGCGTCGCCGCGGCGACGAGCGCGGAGTCGGTGATGCGGACACCGTGGTGCACCTCGTAGCGCTCCTTGAGTCCACGCAGGATGCCGACCGCGTCCTCGACCGAGGGCTCGCCGACGTAGACCTGCTGGAAACGACGTTCCAGCGCAGCGTCCTTCTCGATGTATTTGCGGTACTCCTCGAGCGTGGTGGCACCGACCAGCCGCAGCTCACCACGCGCGAGCATCGGCTTGATCATGTTGCCCGCGTCCATCGCGGAGTCGCCGGTGGCGCCGGCGCCCACGATGGTGTGCAGCTCGTCGATGAAGGTGATGACCTGTCCGGCCGAGCCCTTGATGTCGTCGAGGACGGCCTTGAGCCGCTCCTCGAACTCGCCGCGGTACTTCGCGCCGGCGACCATCGACGACATGTCGAGGCTGACGACGGTCTTGTCGCGCAGGCTCTCCGGCACGTCGCCGGCGATGATGCGCTGGGCGAGACCCTCGACGATGGCGGTCTTGCCGACGCCGGGTTCGCCGATGAGCACCGGGTTGTTCTTGGTTCGTCGGCTCAGCACCTGCACGACGCGACGGATCTCGGTGTCGCGACCGATGACCGGGTCGAGCTTGCCCTCGCGGGCCTGCGCGGTGAGGTCGGTGGAGTACTTCTCCAGCGCCTGGTAGGTCGATTCCGGGTCCGGCGAGGTGACACGTGCGCTGCCGCGGACGGCCACGAACGCCTCGCGCAGGGCCTGCGGGGTGGCGCCGACGTCGTGCAGCAGCTTTGCCACCTCGGAGTCACCGGTGGCCAGACCGACCACGAGGTGTTCGGTGGAGACATACTCGTCGTCGAGCTCCCCGGCGAGCTGCTGGGCGGCGGTGATCGCCGCGATCGTCTCGCGGGTGAGCTGCGGTGCGGAGCTGGCACCGGATGCGGTCGGCATCCGGGACACCAGGTTCTTGGCCTGCGCCTTGACCGCGACCGGGTCGACGCCGACGGCCTTGAGCAGCGGCGATGCGATGCCCTCGGGTTGATCGAGCAACTCGACCAGCACATGGGCCGGTCGGACGTCGGGATTGCCGGCGGCGGTCGCCGACTGCACCGCGGCCGACAGTGCGGCCTGCGTCTTCGTCGTCGGGTTGAACCCGCCGGAGTTGGGAGTGGTCATGTGCTCACCTTCCTAGGTCTTGCGTGAAGTGTCTCGGGTCGAATGACCCATCGAGTCCTACAACGCACAAGAACTTGAGTCTGTTCCACTCAAGTATGCGGATGCGGCACGTTCCCCGCAATCACGACCACCCGCACTGCCGCGATCGCGGAGACTCCGGACTTGTAGCCCGGGAGTCCTGACTGTCGACCAAGATCGCCACATCGGCACCACGAATAACAAGTCCTGCGCTGCGGCGCTACACAAGGCGGGGGTCGGGATGTTCGCCAGAGTGCGGCTGCCTCCTGATCGTCAGCAACGGTCGGGGATCGCTCGGCGCGGCAATGTTCCCAGCGGTCACGCCGGTCCGAAGTTCGCCCTAAGCTCAGTAGGATCGCGCGCGCATCGTGTCGTCCTGGGTCACCGGCCACGCCCTTGGATGACTGGCGATCACGCACCACCCACGCCTTCCGCCGACCCCGCCACCACTATGAGCTTTTGACCGGTCACTCCGAGCTCACCAGGGCCGTCTTGAGTTCGGCAAACGCCGGTAACCCCCGGCAAATCCGAGCAGCCAGACACGGCTTAATGGCCCGGACTCCGCCGCAGGAGGACTGAAAGACAGGACGCTTCGCGCGAAGTCGGAACTCCTGTCGAAACCGCCTGGCGTTTCGCGCGCTTGCAAGGTCATTGTGCGGCCCGGTGTCGTCACCTGCGGCTTGGACTACACCGGATGTGCTAGCTGCGCCTCACGGCCAGAACTATCTTTCCCGTAGTCCCACCCGCCTCGAGGACGCGCTGCGCCGAGGCAGCGTCGTCGAGGTCGTACAGCGAATGGATCGGCACCGTAATGTCTTTCGCAGCGACATGAGCAACCGCCTTGTCAAGTGCTTGCTTGACCAGTCGCGGTCGCCGACGGGCGAATGCCAGCGTGCTGTGGCCGATGATCCCCGCGCTAGCGAACCATAAGGTGTTGGCACTGAGCTTCGAGTCTTCGCCGCCGGATGCGTTGCCCATTGCGATCAATCGTCCTCCCGGCGCGAGTCGTTCTAGGTCGCGAGTCCTATTGGCGCCGCCGACGGGGTCGATGATGACGTCGAATTCTGCGTCACCGAGGTCCGCTTGAGAATTGGCGCGCACAACCACTCGGGTGTATCCGTGCTCGAGTGCGCTCCTCGACTTCGCCTTGGTACCCACAGTTCCGGTCACCGATTTGATGCCCGCCATTCGAGCGACCTGCCCGAACTGGGTACCGAATCCACCTGCAGCGGCATGGACCAGTACCGCATCACCCGGTCTCGTCCGTGCGACGTGTTCGGTAAGTAGGACCGCGGTCACCGTGTTCGATGGCATCGCCGCGTAGATCTGCAGCCGCTGCGCATCGAGATCATCGCCCGGGATCGCAGCCACGAGTTGCGAATTGACACAAACTACCTCGGCGTACCCGCCCGAGTCGGTAATGGTCAGGGCGACCACCGCGTCACCCACGGCAAACTCGGTATCCCCCGGACCGATTTCCCGCACGTGACCAGACACCTCGATCCCGGGGGTGAACGGTAGTGCGACGCCGATCGCCCCACGTCGGTACATCACCTCGGCAAAGTTGACACCGGCATAGGCGACATCGATGGTCACCTCACCGGGGCCCGGTCGCGGGATCGCGACATCGGATACCGATAGCACCTCGGGGCCGCCGAAACGTTCGATCGTTACGGCGCACATTGTCTTCGAATCTGCCATCGGATTCAGAGGATTTCCGCGTCGGTGAACACATCGCGGGCGATCCACAGCGCACTGACCGCTCGTGGATGACCGGCGTAGAGGGCGACATGGAAAATGGTCTCGACGATCTCGGTTGGTGTGAGTCCGACGTTGAGCGCGCCGTTGATGTGTGTGGCGAGTTGACGTTCTGCCCCTCCGATCGCTGTCAGTACCGCGACGTTAATCATCTGCCGCTGCGCGAGGGTGATCCCCTCGCGACCGTAGACATCGGCGAAGCCGGCTTGCACTACGTACTCACCGAAATCACTGCTGATCTCGTCGAAGCTCGCGCGGGTGGCGCGGGCCCTGTCCTCGCCGAGGATCCGGTTCATCAGTTCAAGTCCTCGAGTTGTTCGATCAGTCATGTCGTGCACTCCGTTTCTGACGTTGTTGGACGGCGACGCGAAGCGTCGCCGATCAAAGACCCATGCCGAATCCGCCGTCGACCGGTAGCACCGCACCGGTCACGTAACCCGCCTCCGGGCTGGCAAGAAAGTGAATTGCAGAGGCGATTTCATTGGGTGTCGCGAGGCGACCCACCGGTGTTGCCCTCATTACGTCAGATCGCCGGGCTTCCGACAGCGACGCCGTCATGTCGGTGTCAACAAATCCCGGCGCCACGACGTTTACCGTGATGCCGCGGCTGGCCACCTCGTGCGCCAGCGATCGGGCCAGTCCGGTCAACCCGGCTTTGGATGCCGAGTAAGCGCTCTGGCCCCGCGCACCGGTGAAGCCGATCACGCTCGACACGAGAACAATCCGTCCGCCTCGCCGCGCCCGCAGCATCGAGGTAGCCGCGCGTCGCACCACGCGATAGGTGCCGGTTAGGTTGACCTGCAGTTGAGCATCGAACGCCTCAGTGTCCGTTCCCAGTACGAGTCCGTCGTGCGCACTGCCCGCGTTCGCCACCAGGACCTCGGTGCTCCCGTGCTCGCGCTCCGCGATGTCGAACGCTCGATCAACGTCACCGTCGTTGGCGATGTCGCACTGCAGCGAGAGGGCGCCTACCACATCGGATGCAGAGCGGGATGTGACAGTCACATTGTCGCCCTGGTCGAGGAATTGCTGGGCAACCGCCAGCCCGATACCGCGCGTTCCTCCCGTGACTACGACAGCGCGCGCACTCATGCCACCCGCCGATCTGTTCGCGCGAGGAACTCGTCGACGTGTTGCGGTGTGGCGCATCGATGCGCGCCCACACCTGGCAGGGATCTGCGGGCCAGGTTGGTCAGCACCTTTCCTGGCCCCACCTCGACTACTTCCGTGATGCCGAGTCGGAACAGCGTCTGCTGGCATTCCAACCAGCGCACCCGGCCGGTGAGCTGGCGGCCAAGCAGCTCGACGATCTCGGTCGCGGCAGTGTGTGGCGCAGCATCGACGTTGCAGACCACAGAACACTGGGCGTCGTCGAACGGTGCCAAATCAAGAGCACGGCCGAGTCTTGTTGCGGCAGGAGCCATCAACGGCGAATGGTAAGCCCCGCCCACCAACAGCCGCCGTACGAGCCGGGCGCCCGCGTCCCTGAGATCGATCTCGACGTTAGCGACCGCCGCCTCAGTCCCGGAAATGACGATCTGGTCTGCCGAGTTCTCGTTGGCGGGCCAACAATCGCCATGCCGATCACAGATCGCTGCGACCGTTGCGGCGTCCAGACCAACCGAGGCGGCCATTACACCCAGCCGGTCCTGCGCAGCGCTGGCCATCGCGGCGCCGCGCTCTGCGACGAGCATCACACCGGCCTCGAAAGTCAGGGCACCTGCGGCCACCAACGCGGAATATTCGCCAAGGCTGTGACCCGCGACGGCTGCGGGAACAATATTGCGTCCCGAGTTCGCAGCCCGCGCGCGGAGATGATCGAGTGCAATACAGCTGAGCACGAACGTGGCCACTTGAGCAGCGAACGGCGCACGCAGCTCGTCGTCGTCACACGACAGCAGCAGACGTTCGACATCGACGCCAAGCAGCTGCCCCGCAGTGTGCGCCAACTCGAAGGACTCTGTTCGGCGCCACGGCTCACCCATTCCTGCGCTCTGCGAACCCTGCCCAGGGAAGATCAGTCCGATTGTCATATCTCGTCCAATCTGGTCACGCTGCGGTGAGGACGACGACGGCGTTGTGCCCGCCGAAGCCGAATGAGTGGCTGGTCGCCACCTCGACCGCCGCCCTGCGCGGCGATGTGTGGACGATGTCGAGATCCACCGCCGGGTCCACGGTGTCGAGGTTGGCAGTCGGGGGAATCTCATCGGACTGGACAGCCAAAATCGTGTACGCCGCCTCGATGGCACCGGCGGCACCAAGAGTGTGCCCGGTGACGCCTTTGGTGGATGTGACGATGGGGCGGTCTCCATAGACGGCACGGATTGCCCGGGCCTCGGTCACGTCATTAAGCGGCGTCGACGTGCCGTGCGCATTGATGTGATCGACATCATTCGGCTGAACGTGAGCATCCTGCAGAGCCAACCGAATCGCAGAGACGGCGGCAGATCCCGTCGGATCGGGAGCAGTGGGGTGATAGGCGTCGCACGATGCGGCGAAACCCTGGACGCGCGCACGCACCCTCGCACGTCGGGCACGGGCATCGTCGGGCCGTTCCAAGACCAGAATCCCCGCACCCTCGCCGGCCACAAACCCGTCACGATCGCGGTCGAACGGGCGCGATGCGGTCGACGGATCGAGACTGCGTCGAGACAATCCACCGAGACGGTCGAGGCTGCCCATAATGAACGGGCTGATCGCCGATTCTGCGCCACCCGCTATCACGACGTCGGCCGAATCGGCGAGGAGCAAGTCACGCGCGATGCCAATGGCGCTCGCGCCGGACGCGCATGCGGTTGCTGCGACCAAACTCGGCCCGTGCGCACCGAGATCGATGCTCACCGCTCCGGCCACCATGTTCAGCATGGCCATCGGCACAGTCAGCGCCGACACGGCATCGATACCCGATCGCATCATCACCTGGTGCTGTTTCTCCCAGGTCTGAGACCCGCCGAGGGAATTACCCACGACGACGGCGACACGCGCACCGTCCCATGACGACGAGTCGAGGCCGGCGTCGGCCACCGCCTGCCGTGCCGCTGCCACCGCCAGCTGACTAAATCGGTCCAGCCGCCAGGCGACGCGACGCCCCAGCACCCCGTCAGCGTCAAAATCGAGGGCACGGCAGGAAAAGTTGACACTGCGCCCCTCCAGAGCAGGATCCGCAGTCGCCGTCGACCGCGCCGCGCATAGAGTCGCCCAGTTCGCATCCACGCCGATGCCCGCTGGCGTGATCAATCCCAATCCGGTCACCGCGACGTCCCTGACCAGCCCGCCAGGGCGCGCGATCACGCCGCGCTCCTCTGTAGGAACACATCGACGAAGCCGTCGAGCGTGGCCGCGTCGCCGATCTCTTTCTCGGAAAGGGCGACACCCGATTCAGCCTTGAGGATGAGAGCGAGTTCGAGAAGCATCAGCGAGTCGAAGCTCAGTTGATCGTAGGGCGCTGTGAAGGAGATCTCGTCACGCGGGACGCCGAAATCGTCGACTAGGACCTCGACCACTCGGGTACGGATGTCAAATGCCATTGCTGTCTCCTCTGTCGGATTTCGTTACTGCCGCCTCACCCTGTTGGGGAGGAAGTTCGGGCCAGATCAAAATTGTGGAACCCCACGTCGCCCCGCCCCCGAACGCGCTGAGCAGAACGCGTTCACCCGCGCGGATCTCGCCGCGAGCATGCCCGTCTCGCAGGGCGAGCGGGATCGACGCAGCGGCGGTGTTTCCGACCTGGTCGAGGTTCACCACCACTCGATCGACGTCGAGACCGAGCTGAAGGGCGACCGCGCGCAGGATGCGGATGTTGGCCTGATGGCCGACGAAACGGTCGATGTCGGCGACCGTGAGCCCACCGCGCGCCAGCACCGACTGCGCCGATGAAGTCATACGTTCGACCGCGTGCATGAAGACCGTGCGGCCCTCCATTCGGAAGTACATGTCGTCTTCAGCGGCAGCGACCCCGAGCCCTCGTTGCCTCGAACCACCCGCCGGAACGGTGATCAGATCCCGTAGCGAACCGTCACTGCCTAGATCGACGTGTCCCACTGCACCGGGTTCGTTCGAGAAGCCAGCTCGGAGAAGCACAGCGCCGGCACCGTCACCGAACACCGACATCGTGGCCCGGTCGTCTCGGTCGAGGATCGTAGAGAACGTGTCAGCGGCGATGACGAGAACCGTGTGCGCGCGACCGCTCTCGATGTACCCGGCCGCCACGGACAGGGCGTATAGAAAGCCGCTGCAGACGGCGGCTAAATCGAAAGCCGGCACCGTTCCGAGTCCCAACGCCGCGGCGACCTCGGGCGCAGTTGCGGGGCACGGACGATCGGGAGTCGTGGTCGCAAGGACGACCACGTCGACGTCTGCCGTGCCAGCCGATTCCAGTGCCTGGGCGCCGGCTTCCACAGCGAGATCCGACGTGGCCCGCTCGGGTGCCGAGATCCGTCGCTCCACGACGCCCGTGCGGCTGCGAATCCATTGATCGTCGGTCTCCAACCATGTGGCCAGGTCGTTATTGGTGAGCATCGCCGAGGGCACACTGGCGCCGACGCCGGCAATTACCGACGAGCGGCGACGGCCGGTTTCCGGCCCGCGACTCACGAGCGCACCCGTTCCGGATCTGCGGCGGTGCGTGCTCCAAACGCCTTGGCGAAAGGCGTCGCCGGCTCGTGTTCGACCTCGACCTCGAACACCGCGGCCGACGACTCGCACTGCACTACCTCTATCTCCACCAAGCCCTCGGCGGACACCCTGCGAGCAATCATCGTGGCCGGCTCGTCGAGCTCCAAGAAGCGTCGAAACTCTGCAGTCAATCCGTTGACGGATGAGCCGCCAGTGGTCGCCAGGGCGAGTTGTTTAGCCGCCTCGGTCACACCCAGTCCCGGCACGTGATCGAGAGAGTGGTCGAAGATCGACGGGTGATTCACCGCCGCCGACAACGTCGCCTGCATGCCGCCATCTCTGTGTGGGGCCAAGTTGTGGATCATGATGTTGTTCGGGTCCCGACGACCGACACCCACCGGCGGTCGCATCGGCGTGAAGTCGAGACGATCCGAGGTCGGTGGATCCCCGATACGACGCATACGGCGCAGCGCGGCATAGGAATCCGGGCTCAGGTAGGTGGCGGTCATCCGAACGGTGCCGACGAGGAAATCGTCGACCTCCAGAGCCATCGAGTACGCATACCCACGGGCAGCACCCCGATCACGGATGCACTCGGCAGTGATGGTGATTCGCAACTCTCGAGGACATCGGCCATCGCCTACCGAAGGCGCTACCACATCAAGGTCCCAGTGGTTGAGGATGAACTTGTGGTCGATCGGAACCTCGAACGCCAGGTGTGCGCAGCATGTCTCCGCTTGTCGGCAGCACTCGAGCAGCAGCATCGGATCCAGACGGTCCGCGCAGTGGTCGGAGAAATAATGGTGGCGCCGTGGCAGCTGGCAGCATGCAACAAAACTGTTAGCTCCGGTGGTTGCGAAGTCGGTGAGAAAGACCTCACCGACCGCCGCACGGTGAACCCACCGGCGGTCTACCGGTTGGGTTGAGATCTCGTCGAGAGTGGCGCGCGGCGCCGTTATCGTCTGCTTCATGCGGATTGACTCCTGTGACTCTGTCGGGCAGAAACCTGTTGGCGCAAAGTGACTGGACAGACTGTGCTGGGAAGCAACGTCGGTCACCTCAGGAAGTCTCATCGTCGGCGCACCGGTGAACCAGACCCGCCCGTGCCTGGTACTGCGAAGGCATGGTGCCCGGCGGCCGCGCCGCTGACTGGCCCTCCCAGAGCCATGCTTGTCCGAGCCTGGCCCACGTAGACGATCCGGGCCAGAGTGAGTTCGTCGGCCAGGTGACGACGACACGAGAGGAGCCCGACCATGTACGCCACTTCACCCCCGATCGGGCTTCGTGCGACGACGTGGCTACCGGTGAGCACCGAATCGGCAGCAGACCGGGTGGACTCGGGATTTCTTTCACAGACTGAGGTCCTCGAGTCGGGCTACCGCGAGCTGCCGGTGAGCGTCGAGGCGCCGCCAATCATGGCGGTGCGGGCCGGACGAGCTGTAGTCGACGGCAGCGGCGTGGACCCGTCACAGATCACCCTGAACACACACGCCTGGATCTACCACCAAGGCCACGATTTCTGGGCGCCGGCGCACCATGTCGCGTCCGAGCTCGGTCTCTTGAACGCGATGCCGGTCGGTATCTCGCAAATGTGCAACGGCGCGGGTATCGCACTCGAACTCGCCGTGGACCACCTACGCTCTCCGACGCGGGGTGACACCGTCTTGATGACTACCGCCGACCGGTTCTGCGAACCCGGATTCGACCGTTGGCACGGGGATTACGGACTCTGGTACGGCGACGGTGCCACTGCCGCACTGCTCCGATCTACACCGGCCGACGGCGACTTACATCTGTTGTCGGTGGCGACGGACGCCGATTCGTCCGCCGAGAAAATGCACCGGGGCGACGACGAGTTCACCGATTCGCCGATGGCTATCTCCAGCGTCATCGACATCCGGCGTACGAAGCGCGCCTATCTGGCGCGGCACGGCAAGGATGCGTTCGCCGCCACGGTCGCCGATCGAATCCCAGCGCTGCTGACCACCGCTTTCACCGCCGCCGGTCTATCTCCAAACGACCCTCAACTCGCATCGGTCGTTCTGCCCAGGTTGGGAAGCAAGGCACTCACGGCCGCATACCGGCCAGCCGTCGCCCAGGTGACCCGCGCCCCGGTACGCGACGTCGGCGCGGCGACCGGACACCTCGGCGCTGGCGATCTGATCGCCAATATGGCGCTACTCGAGGACGATTCGCTATGTCCACCTGGACAGATGGCGGTCGTGCTGTCCGCCGGCGGCGGGTTCAGTTGGACCGCTGCAGTCATCCGCAAACCGTCACCGACAACCACCGATAAGAGAAAGAGCTGACATGACACCTCATTGCATCGAGAAGGATGTCCTGATCGTCGGCGCCGGCCCTGTCGGCCTCGTCATGGCGTGCGAGCTGTTACAGCAAGGCTTCTCCGTTCGCCTCATCGAGCGCGGATCCAGTTCGGCGGTCCACTCACGCGCTGTCATCACCTGGCCGCGCAGCCTGGAGCTACTGCGGCGTATCGGTGTTGCCGACGAACTGGCGGACTCCGGCGCGCATCTGGATTCGGTGTCGTACTACTCGGGCGATCGACGCCTGGGCGTGCTGAAGATGAGCAAGCTGAACGACACTCCGTACCCCTTCGGGCTGTGCAATCCACAGCATCGGACCGAGGAGATCATCCGTCGGCGGGTTGTGGAACTCGGTGGGCACATCGAGTCGAACGTGGCCCTGATCGGACTAGATAACACCGGCGCCCGGCCCGTTGCCACCTTGCTGCGGTCCGGCGATGGCACCATCGAGCACGTAGAACCGGATTGGCTCATCGGCGCCGACGGGTCACGCAGCACAGTGCGCGAGCTGCTGAACATCCAGTTCGCCGGAACCGGCCAGGACGTGCTGTTCGCCATCTGCGATGGCCCACTCGAGGCGTCGTTGCCCGAGCACGAGATGCTGTACTGCTACCGCGACGGCGGAGCCATGGGACTGGCACCGTTCGGGGACGGGATCTTTCGACTCGCATGCGCGGTCCCGGTATGGAACGACGACGACACTCCACCACGAGAACTCTTTCAGGAGAACCTCGATCGCGTCGTCCCTTTCGATGCGCGCGTCGGCGAGCTGCAGTGGACCACAGTGTTTCGGGCACGGCGCCGGACTGCGGCGCAGTTCCGGTCGGGCCGATGCTTCTTGATCGGCGACGCCGCACACATCTTCAGCGCCGCCGGCTCGCAGGGCATGAACACCGGCTTTCAAGACGCAGTGAACTTGGCCTGGAAGCTCGCAGGCGTTCGGGCCGGAACGCTATCGGCGACGATCCTTGACACCTACGATCACGAGCGCCGCCATTCCGCAGAACGGGTGTCCTCGATAACTGCGAAGCAGACGAGCTGGGGCTTGATTCGTCGCCCCGCTCGTGTAGCGGTTCGAGACCTTCTGGTGCGCGGTGCAGAGCGCACGGGGACCTTGCAACGAGTTGTGACGCCACTGATGAGTCAGCTGACCACCAATTACGCGTCCAGTGGGGAATCCGCTCGTGCCGACATCCGGTGGTGGCCGCGCTCGGTGCGCCCAGGCGAACGGCTTCCGGTGTTCTCCCAGGCGATCTCGACCGGCGATGGGTGGCCCATCATCGCTGCCGACCGACTCACCGTGGCTCTATGGTCCGGGGGCACTCGCGACGTGGAATGGCAACGGACCTGCACCGCCATAACCGATGCCCTCGACCCAACGATCCCGGTGGCCGATCTGTCGGGGTGGCCGGCGTTCACGCGTCTGCTGCCAGCGGAACGGTGCGCGCTTCTCTTGCGCCCCGACGGACATGTGCACGATCTGTGTCGTGATCCCGACACAGCACAGGTTCGTCAGATGCTGGCCCTCGCTGGAGTGGGAACTGCCTATGAGGGCACCGCACAACGGGTCGACAACATTGAGCCAGCCGAGGTCTCACTATGAGCACCGAGCCCGCATCCACCCCCGTTGCCCGTCGATTCGCGGGCAAGGCCGCATTGGTCACCGGCGCCGACCGTGGAACCGGCCAGGCGCAAGCCATCCGACTCGCCGCGGAGGGTGCCGATTTAGCTCTTGTGGTCCAGACCGGGACCGCAGACGAAACGGTGGACGCCATCTCCGCCCGCGGTGGTTCGGTTAGCGTCCACGCCGCCGACGTTCGCGATCTGTCGGCAACCCAAGGGGCGATCGATGCCGCGGCGGACTCGCTGGGCAGGATCGACATCGTCTGCGCCACTGCGGGCGTCAATGGCGGTAACGCCCCGATGTGGGAGATCGAACCGGAGATTTTCCGAAACACCATGGAAACGAACATTTTCGGCACATGGCACGTACTGCGCGCCGCGGTGCCCCATGTCCTCCGGCAGGGCCCCGGCGGCGCAGTTATTGTCATGGGTTCGACGACCGAAGCGCGAGGAGTAGGTACCGCAAGCCATTACGCCGCAAGCAAACACGGCGTCCTCGGTTTGATGCGCTCACTGGCTGCCGAGCTGGGTCCACGCGGGATCCGGGTCAACGGAATAGTACCCACCAACATCGACACCGTCATGTTCCACAACCCGGAGACCTACGCGCTGCTCCTACCTGACGAAGAGTCGCCCGACCGTGCGCAGGTCGCCGACGCAGCGCGCCGATGGCACGAGTTGCCAATCGGGTGGGTGGGTTGCGACGACATCGCAGCGGCGACCGCGTTCCTCGCCTCCGACGAGGCTCGATACATCTCCGGTACATCTTTGCGCGTAGACGGAGGACTTCTCAACAAGTGGCCGGGCTGAAGCGCACTCTGGCCCCACGTTCAGAGCCCACCGCGCACTCCCCTAACGACTGAGGACACGACATGACACAACGGACTACCCCCGAGTCGACGGACGTCAACCAAAGCCTGACCCTGACGGTGGTGTGCATTGGATTCGCGATGGTGATCGTCGACACGACCATCGTCAACGTCGCATTGCCCGCCATCAGAGACGATTTCGGCAGCGACCTGAGCACCCTGCAATGGGTCGTCGACGGCTACATTATGGTTCTCGCCGCGCTACTCCTCTCCGGTGGAGCGATGGTCGACCGCCTCGGTGCAGCTCGGATGTTCCGGGTCGGCGTCGCCCTGTTCACGATCGCATCAGTGTTGTGTGGTTTCGCACCCGACAGCATGGTGCTGATCTCCGCCCGGCTCGTCCAGGGGGTCGCCGCCGCGCTCCTCATGCCGGCGGCCATGGCCCTGTTGACTCAGGCCTATCCCGAGCCTGCGTCGAAAGCGCGTGCGGTGGCACTGTTTACGACGGTGGCCGGCAGCCCACAGGCATTCGGGCCGGTACTTGGCGGGTTGCTGGTCTCGACCATCGGCTGGCGCAGCATCTTCTTTCTCAACATCCCGGTCGGCACGGTGACCTTGCTGCTGGCCAGCCGGGGCGGGCTACCCCGCCCTGCTCTCCGTGCAGACCGTGGCACCGATGTTGCCGGCCAAGTGCTCGCCGTCCTCGCCCTCATCTCGGTCACCGGCGCACTGATCGAGGCCGGCGAGAAAGGCATCACGTCGGTCGTACCCATCACCGCGGCGGTGTCGGCAATCGTGTTCACCATCGCGCTCGTCCTTCGCGAGCGGTCGGCGCGTTCGCCGTTGCTCCCGGCCAAACTCCTCGGTGCCCCTGGACTGTCGGCGTACGTTGTGGTCGGCCTGTTGCTCTTTGGCGCCTATTACGGACTGGTGTTCGCGCTCAGTCTCTACCTGCAGCAGGTTCACCATTTGAGCGCCTTCGCCACCGGTCTACAGTTCTTGCCCTCTGCGCTGCCGATCTTTTTGCTGCCGGTGATCGCCGGACGCCTAGCCAACCGGTGGGGCCCGCAACGTGTGGTGATCACAGGCCTGGCGACAGCCGCGGTGGGCGCCCTCTCCCTGCTGGCTGTCGGTTCCTCGAGCAGCCCGCTCATGCTTTCGATCTCTCTGTTCTTGCTGGGATGCGGCGTGGGTCTGACGGTCGGGCCCCAGATCACGTTGGTCATCAATGCGGCGCCACCTCAATACGCAGGGATCGCGAGCGGGTTACTCAACGCCGGACGCCAAACCGGAAGCGTATTGGGTGTGGCGGTACTCGGCGCCCTTGCAGGCGCAAGCGACCGTGTCGCAGGCCTGCACGGTGCCGTGGTGACGGCCGCAGTAATCCTCGCGGTTGCCGTCCTGTTGGGCGGGTTGTCACGGCGAAGCCGTTCGGACGAAAAACCTCACCGCAGCGAGCCGGCCAACGCCGGGCGGGCCGACGACACGACCCGGGTCTCGTGACGACACCGCCACGCGGCATCGCATTCTTCGACGTCGACGAGACACTCATCACCACCAAAAGCATGTTCCGCTTCCTCGAATTCTTTATGGCAGCGGTTGGCAGACCGCCCGCCGTCTATGCGGCCGCGATCCGGCGTCTGACCGACGCTGCACACCGGGGCGTTCCGCGCCGTGAGACGAACGCGTTGTTTTACGAAAACCTTGCCGGGTGGAATCGTCAGGACATAGCCGACATAGGGCAGGCATGGTTCAACGCCGAAATGCGCTTGGGGCACCTCTTCCACCCGCCGGTCGCACAGCGGCTGGCTGTGCACCAGGCACAGGGCACGCCGACGGTGTTGGTTTCTGGATCGTTCTCGGCCTGCCTCGATCCAATCGGACGGCATGTAGGAGCTGATGAATGGTTCGGAACGGTTCCCACGGTCGACGACGATCGATACACCGGCGCCGTGTCGTCGGTTGTGATCGGACCTGACAAGGGGCGGATCGCACGTCGACTCATCGCATCGCGTGACGTGGCAGCGGAGCACTGTTGGGCATACGGAGACCACGCCTCAGACATCGACCTGTTGCGGTCGGTGGGACGGCCGTTCGTGGTCGGCTCCGATCCGGCGCTGCACACTGCAGCGAGGATCGGCGGGTGGCAGGCGCTAGACGGTATCTCCACCGCCCGGCCGGCTCTCGTGCCTGCTACCCAGATTGCAGGTCCGGCGGCGAGTATTTAGACGGCGGTCTGTTCGGCGGCTGACCGGGCGAGCTCAGCGAGCTTGACAGCGGTCGGGCTTCCTTTGGGCGCCGACCACGTGACGACAGTCAATCGGGGGTCCGCGGGAAGTGGCAGGCCGGTGTAGAACATATCCAGAACACCGACTTCGGGATGGTTAATGACGCGGCGGCCGTGCGACCGCGGCTTGACCTCGTGTTCATTCCAGAACTTGGCGAACAATTCGCTGGCTTCCAGCATCTGCTCGATCAGTTGCGAAAGTCGCGGTTCGTCGCGGTGATGGGCAAGGTCGTACCGGAGCCAGGCCACCTGATCTCGCGCCACCTCGTCCCAGTCCCCGTACAGCGCGACCGCATCGGGCTCGAGGAACAGACGGCGCGTCACGTTGGTGACCTCCACGCGGCCGTCGATACCGAATGCTCTGGCCCCCACTGCGTTCGAGGCGACGACGTCCGTCCACGGCGTTAGCACGAAAGCGGGAAGCGTATCACTGAGGGAACGGATCAGTTGATGCAATTCGGTCGGGATGCTAACCGGATCGACCCGTCCGCTTGCACTCTCGATCACCGCTATCCGGTACAGGTAAGACCGCGTCGAGCGGTCAAGATCCGATGCGTCAGCAATCGCGTTGAGAACCGACACAGACGGATTGAGCGCTCTGCCCTGCTCCAATTTGGTGTAGTACTCCACGCTCAGGCCAGCAAGCTCGGCAAACTCTTGTCGTCTAAGACCAGGCACTCGACGGTTGAGATTCGTTCTCTCACCCGGAGCAACTGTCATCTTCGCCCTGTTCGATTTCAGAAAGGACGCGAAGGCGTCGTCCAACGGATGTGGCATTGTTTTATACCCCCGGCAACGTTGGTCATGGTTCAGCAGCAGTGTGCGCCCGTTAGGACGCAGCATCGACGATTGTTAGTTAGTCCCCATAGTAAGTTGTACAGGGGTGCGGGGGAGTCCTTGATCCTGTTTGCGTCGTTCGCGTAGTTCACACCTCTTGCAACGGGTCGGACGGGCGGCATGACCATTCGGACCGTTCTCCTCCGTGTCCGATCTCGGTGGGCGACACTCGTCAGGCCTCAGTCGTGTCGGAACAGCACAGAGCTACGTGACATCGCGCCGAACGCACACTTTCCCCGCCCACCCTTGGCCGCCTGGTGCGCCTACCGCCCGAAGCGTTACCCATCGAACCGCCGCCCTACTGTCGACTGGGTCGGCGTTATTACGGCGCGACCTAGTCCCCGGCCGACCGGTTCCCGAAGGGTTGACATCCTGCCATTGGGAAATGACACTCTCCGGGTGTGTGACGCGGCGCAC
>NZ_JAEMTF010000208.1 GCF_016462415.1 Williamsia sp.
GGGTAGTCCCACACCGATTCCTGGCCGGGCCCGGGGGTCTCCGGGGTGGGGCGGCGCATCACGTGGTTCGTCTCTGGATCACTCGTCCAGCCTACGGACGGACGGCGAACTCCCGGTGGAGCTCGGGCAGGAACGCCGCGAGGTGGTTCATCTCCTGGCCGCAGTGCATCAGCAGGTCTCTGGCGAGATCGAGACCCAGGACCAGGTCGGCGGGGTCGACCGAAGCCCCACGCCGCACCGCGCGCACGGCCTGCCCGAGGTTCGGTCGGTGTAGACCGCGCATGTTCAGGTAGAAGCGACTGCGCATCTCCGCGCCGCCGGCGACGGGACGGACCTGGTGCGCGAGCCAGCCGAGGTCGACCGGTGCGATGCTGCTGCCCACGCGTCCGAAGATGACCGTCTGGTCGGACGGGACACAGAAACCGTGCCCGCGCGGATCGCGGAACTCGATGCCGAGCTGCTGCACCTTCGGTCCGACCAGCTCATCGACGTAGCTGGTGTTGCCGACGTACTTCTCCCGGTCGCCGATCGGGGCGGTGGTGCGGTCGGCCTTCAGGGTCGCGAACTGGTGTGCGTCGGGATGCCACAGCTTGTAGCGGGCGGATTCGACCGAGTGCCATCCGAACCACCAGTCCCACATCGCCGCGGACACCCGGGGCATCTCGGTACGCACCGCGACGAACAGCACGCCGTCGGCCCTCCGGCCGTATCCGGTCTCGACGGTCGAGTACCCGGTGGGCCCGAGGTCACGGGTGACATTCGCGAAGTCGGGGATCGACGCGGGATCCAGTGGCGGCCCGTCGAACGCACGGCTGACCGGTGCGGGCGCCGGATCGGTGTGCGCCGCCATGTACTTCGCATACGGCTGGGCCCAGTCGGCGTCTCGGTATCCCGGGTAGCGGACACCGCGCATCCGGCCACTCAACATCCGTTGAGGCTAGAACGGCCGGCCGGGTGGGCGCAAGAGGCTGAGAAGGTTCCTACGGTTCCGTAACCATGACCGGTAATCTGCGAGCTGTGACAACCGCCGACGCCCGCCCCCCGCAGACGAGCCGACGGGCCGCGATCATGGCGGCTGCGGTATCGGTGCTGGCCGAGCGCGGACCACGTGGGCTGACCCACCGTGCCGTCGACGCGGCCGCCGGCCTCAGCTCGGGATCGGTGAATTACCACGCTCCGACGCGAGCCCGGCTGTTGCATCTCGCCCTCGAAGAGGTCTTCCGACACGACCTCGACACGGCAACTCGCCATTTCGACATCACCGACTGGAGTCGTCCACGGGCGGCGGTGGCCATCACGCGGTTCGTCACCGAGATGTCCGACGAGAAGAATCGCGACCGGGTGATCGCACGCCATCACCTGCGGGCCGAGAGCATGACCAACCCCGAGTTGCGGGCGGCGTTCGACGACCAGCACGCAGCGTTCGTGACGATGATCGTCCAGACATTCGGCATCGCCGGAGATCCGGTCTCCGACGCGCGCGGCGAGCTCGTGCGCCTGGGCATTGACGGCATGCTGCAGCGGCAGGTGATGATCGGGCCCGCTCCGCTCGACGACGAACAGATCGCCGAGATGGCGCGCCTGCTCGTCGGGAGCTGACCCGCCCTCAGTCCTCGAGCTCGGCGAGTTCGTCGTCGGACAGTTCCAGGGTGGCAGCGGCCATCAGTGCCGGGAGTTGTTCGGGTGTACGAGCACTCGCGATCGGCGCGGTGATCTGCCGCCGCGTCGTCAACCACGCCAACGCCACCGTGGCCGGCTCGACACCGTGCGCGTCGGCGATCGCGGTCACCTTCGTCAGGATGGCGTAGCCCTCGTCGGTCGCGTATCCCGACGCCATCGAGGCTCGCGCGGACCCGTCGAGCCGAGTTCCCTGGGCGTACTTCCCGGTGAGAAATCCCGACGCGAGGCCCCAGTACGGCAGAACGGCCAGCCCGTTGTCGACGGCGATCTGCTGCAGTCCGCCCTCGTACTCTGTGCGGTGGACCAGACTGTACTGAGGTTGCAGTGCAACCGGTTTCGCGAGCCCCAGTGCGTCGGCGACGCTGAACCACTCCTCGATGAGCACCGGCGAGAAGTTCGACAGCCCGACGTGGCGGATCTTGCCCGCGGCGACGAGTCCGTCGAACGCGACCGCGATGTCGTGCAGTGGGACCGTCGGGTCCTCGGCGTGCGCGTAGTAGATGTCGATGTGGTCGGTCTGCAGTCGCTGCAGCGACCCGTCGACCGAGGAGCGGATGTTGTCCGGCGACAGCCCGATGTGTCCGTCACGCTTACCGACCTTGGTCGCGATGATCACCGAGTCACGGTTGCCCCGGGCCGTCAGCCAGTTGCCCAACACCGTCTCCGACTCGCCGCCGCTGTGTCCGGGAGCCCACTGCGAGTACTGATCCGCGGTGTCGATGAAACTGCCGCCGGCACCGGTGAACGCATCGAGAACCGCGCCGCTCTCCTTCTCGTCGCTGGTCCACCCGAACGTGTTGCCACCCAGAACGAGGGGAAATGTCTCGAGGTCCGTCGGTCCGATCTGCACCATGGTCTGTCCCTTCACACGGCTGCGGTCGATGATTCGCACCGCTAATGGACAGCCTAG
>NZ_JAEMTF010000003.1 GCF_016462415.1 Williamsia sp.
CGGCCAGAACCCGAATTCGTCGGCTGAGGCGGCAAGCGCACTCATCGATCTGCTCCAGAAGGCCTGAGCCCGGAGGCAGATCGGACCGGGTGGAGGCGAGACGAGCGGGCAACCTATATGCAGACAGGTTTTGTCCGTAATAGGCTGCGATATGTGAGACGAACCCCTGACGCCACCAAGGAGATCGCCGACGGCACGCTGTCGACCGGCGACGTCGGACACGTCGACGCCGAGGGCCTGTTCTTCGTCGACGGCCGCGACGACGACATGATCGTAGGAGGCCGGGAGAACGTCTATCCGCTCGAGGTGGAGACCCTCCTGACCGATCACCCCCGCATTCTCGACGCGGACGCTGTTCGCGCCCACGTCAGAGACAACCCGGCGCGGTACAAGGTGCCGCGCGACGTCGTGTTCGTTCCCGAGTTGCCGCGCCATGCGACCGGAAAAGTGTTGCGGCGACCCCTGAACGACGAGACGACCACGGGCAGGGACATACCGTGACCGCGCTGTGGTCGGACCTTCGCTCCGTCGTGGCGATGTTCGGACCGACGCGTGCCGTGGCACAGCTGCCGGCCCCGTCGGTTCCGTGGACCGAGGAGACGATCGTCGACCTCGGCGAGCGCGGCCGCCTCACCGTCCGGCACACGCCAGGCGTCGCGGCATCCACTGCAGTTCCCGTCGTGCTCCTGCATGGCATCACGCTCGTGGCGGACGTGAACTTCTTCGCGCTGGCGGGACTGTTCGGAGCGGACCGACCGGCGATCGTGTTCGACCTCCCGAACCATGGTGCGGGAATCCGCGTCGACACCTTCACCTTTGACGCTGCCGCCGATGACGTCGTCGCGGTGCTCGATCAGCTCGGTGTCGAACAGGCGGTGGTGTGCGGGTATTCGCTCGGCGGTATCACCGCCATGGTTCTCGCCGACCGTCATCCGCAGCGCGTCGCGGGGCTCGTGGTGCAGGCCGCGGCGATGCGATACGGCGTGGCGGTTCGCGAGCGGCTGTTCCTCCACTCGGTTGCCGCTGTCCACCGACTGCGGCTCGACGAGGCCACTCGCGCTTTGCCGGCCCGCTATTGGCGCGCCAGCGGGCGCACCAGTGTCGATGCCGCGGCGCGTTGGTCGTGGATCCGCAGGCAGCTGGCGATGACCGGGAGGGTCCAGCACGCGACTGTGTGGGACGCCGTCCGGCGTGCCGATCATCGGAACCTGCGATCACACGTCCCGACCGCGGTCGTGGTGCTGACGGCCGATCGCGTCTGCCCACCGCAACTCCAGCGGGAGACCGCGAACCTGTTGCACGGCCGACGCTTCGACCTCCAGGCGGACCACGACCTCCCGGTCTCGGACCCGAGGGCCTACGCGAGAATCACCGACACAGCACTACGCTGGGTCTTCGACTCCACGGCTGAGCACGACGCCGACAGCTAGCCCGTCGGGCTGCGCGCACCGGTCACGCCATCGATGCACGATCGAATACTCAACACCCCAACCCAACGCCTGATGCCACGCCTCGCCGCGCTCCGCGGAGCTCGGCGTCGAGTCCGAGGTGTCGCACTGTCGCTGTTGGACCCTCCTTCTAGAGTGTTCACAGTCGCCACAGGACCCACCGCAGGAAGGGAGCGACGATGACTTCGGCAATCGAGCATTATCTTCGTGATTTCAGCCGGTTCCAGGAAGTCACCCGGGCGATGGAACGGTCGGTGACAACACGACTCACGGAGTCCTACATCGCGGTTCACGCAGTTCAATCCCGCACCAAGGAGCCCGACTCCGCGGCGGGCAAGTTCGCCCGACTCGACGAGTTCGGGGTCCCGTTCTTCACTGACCCGTTACACGAGGTGACCGACCTCGTGGGTGTCCGGGTGATCACGTACCTGACGTCGGACATCGATCGCGTCGAGCAGGCTTTGACGTCGGCGTTCGAGGTGCGTCAGCGCGTCGACAAGACCTCCGTCACGCAGAGCGCTGGCACGTTCGGCTACGCCGGTACGCACCTGATCCTCCGCGCCGACGACGAGTTGGATTTCGAGGTACAGATCCGCACCGTGCTCCAGCACGCGTGGGCCGAGATCGAGCACGGCATCCGCTACAAAGGCTCGGGCGCCGGCCAGTCGGCACCGATCGACCGGGCGTTCACGCTCGCCGCCGGCCTCATCGAACTGGCCGACGCGCAGTTCGCCGAGGTCGACGCGCTACACAAGAGCGATCTGGCGCACGCCCGCGCCACCGAGGAGATCGAGATCTGCACGCTGCAGGAGGTGCTGACCGCAGCATTGCCCGACATCAATCCTGCGCGCGCCAACGCCTACGAATGGCTGGTCACGCTGCTGGCCGCGGACGGCATAACAGTGCGCGAGGATCTCGATGCGTTTCTCGCCGCAGCCGACGTGGAGGCCGTCATCGCGGCGATGGACTACAAGTTCGAACCCACACACGTGCGACTGGTCGACGATCTCCTGCTCGCCCGGTTCGGCGAGGACCACATCGAGCGGACGGCCACCCTGGCGTCGGACCGGGATCGTGAACCAAAGCTCCGCTACCGGCTGGGGCGGCTCACCAAGGCCTGAGAGACCCAGTGTCGAGTCAGACCCGTTCAGGTCTCTGACCCACCTGACGAACGTACAAACAACGTTCGTTTACGCCGCTATCATTTCGGAAGATTGCCCGTTTGGCGGCAACCGACGGAGGGGATTTCGTGGCCGACGCTGCTGTTCACGACACCGATGAGAACACTTTCGAGCCACCGACATCGTGGCGGCCGATGGTCTATCCGCGTCGCGGCGGCATGGCTCCGGACGTCCGGCCGATCGCCCCGGATGCCGCCGACGTGCTTGCGCAGCAAGTCGCCGAAGAGTCTGCACAGCAGTGGTGGGCGCTCTACGACGACGAGGACGTCGACGAACTGACCCTCGTGGCGCGGAAGCACCTCGCCGGCGAGCACAGCGCGGTGGGCGCGGCCGCGCTGTACCGCCTTCTCCGATGGTGGGGGCGCGACGATCGAGACACTGCAGAGCCGTGGGTGGACGGCTGGGTGAGCGGACACGGTCTGGACTTCGCGGTCGCCGTGATCCTGGAAGCAGCAGAGCTCAAACAGGATCACCGACAGATCCCCGTCGAGGACGTCAAGGTGCCCAAGGGGGTGACGACCTGGAGTTACATGTCCCACGGTGGCAGCGATGGACGGCAGTACACGTCGGAGTCGTATCTGACCCGCGACCTCGATCCCCGAGTTTTCCAGTTCCAGGGTTCGTTCAAGCACGTGATGATGCGGATGCGAAGCCTGCTGGCGGTTGCTGACAGCGACGACTACACCGCAGCAGCAGAGAGCGTCATCCCGTTGATCACGACGAACATGAGGGCCTTGATCGCGGCGTTCCTGTTCCCCGACGATCCGAGGTGGGAGGCGGCAGCACTCGATTCTCTCGATGAGATGCCCTACGGATTTCGGGATCCGCTCCTGGTGTCGACGTCATCGGTGGATCGGGTTATGGCCCTGCTGAACACGTACCAGATGGATCTGCGTTGGGTCCACGAACCCGAGGTGGTCGCAGCTGTTTTCGACGGCCTGGGTGCCGATATCGTGACGCCGCTGGTCGCTGTACTGGACACAACGGGCTACATGGGTCCGACTGATGTCGACCGTTCTCATTCGATGGCGTTGGACCTCCTCCTTCGTCTACCGTCCGACACGGCATTCGCCGAGCTCGCTCGACGCGCCGACCGAAAAGGCGTCCGTCCACACGTGTTACGAGCGTTGCGCCGCTACCCGCGCCGCGCGTTCCGCCTCCTGTTCCCCGACCACCCGTCGTTGTTCGCCGTCCACACCCGCGCGAACCCAGTTCTGGCGCGTGAGATGCGTGACGAACTGGATCCATTCGCCCAAAGGCGCATCGACACCCTGCTCACCGACCTGCCGCTCGCCACCGACCTGCCCGAGGTGCTGTCGTCTCCCCCGTGGACCCGAAAGCGTGGCGGGTCGACACTGCCGGTCGTGGACGGACTCCGTGCACCCGATCGGACCGAACTGAAGTGGCTTCCTGGTGAGCTCGAGGAACTGACGAACTCGCGCCACGACCTCTCCTACACCAACTGGACGGACTACTCGCGCTACGCGCGGCGGACCAGTCCTGACGAGGTCGGCGACTACGAGGCGATGGCACTGTTCCTCCTCGCACCAGACGAGCTCGCCCGTCCGCTTCTCGACCGTTGGACCGGCAATCTCAAGTCGCCCATGCGGGTGGTGCAGCGCTATGGCCTGGAGGCCCTTCCGTTCTTCCTGCGGGTGGCGAGGTCCCGCCCGAACGCGGCGTCGCCGTTCCTGCTCCCGTTCGTCGATCTGGAGGTCGCACGGCTACAGGCGACAGCATTCGCAACGCGCAAGAATCTCCGCAAGGACGCGCTCGCGTGGTTGCTGCGCAACGTCGACGACGCTACGGCGTTCCTCATCCCGGATGCTCTGGGATCCGCACAACCAGAACGTGATCACGCCGGCGCGGCACTGGTGGAGATGTCGCGCCACGTTGATGTCGAGAGCCTCGAGGAAATCGCGACCACTACCTACGGAGGCGAAGCCGCTGTCGCACTGCGCGCCATCCTGTTGCAGGATCCGCTCGACGTGCTGCCCAAGCGGATCCCCAAGATCGGCGACTGGCTCGATCTACCCACGCTGCCTCCGATACCCACGACGGACCGTCGAGCACGGCTGTCGGACGATTCGGTGGGGCACCTGCTGACAATGTGTGCGATCAGCAAACCCGACAACCCGTACCCGGGGGTGTCGATGGTCACCGATCTCTGTTCGCGAGAGGAGTTGGCGGCCTTCGGGTGGGAGGTCTTCGAGCGGTGGTGGGGAGCAGGCGCCCCGTCGAAGGACAACTGGGTGATACCCGCCCTGGGGTGGCTCGGTGACGACACCACGGTGCGACGGCTCGCCCCGCTCATCAGGCGTTGGCCCGGCGAGAGCGGCACCGCGCGTGCCCAACTGGGTCTCGATGCGCTCGCGGCCATCGGTACCACCGCCGCACTGGCAGAGCTGAGCGACATGTCGCGACGGATGAAGTTCAAGTCCGTCAAAGCCGGAGCGGCCGAACGGGTCGCCACCGTGGCGGACAGACTCGGACTCGACCAGGAGCAACTCGGAGACCGCATCGTCCCCGACCTCGGGCTTGATGCCGCCGGCACAATGACACTGACCTATGGCTCGAGACAGTTCATCGTGGGCCTCGACGAATCGTTGGCGCCGTCCGTGACCGACGCTGCGGGGAAGCGATCGAAGAGTTTGCCGAAACCGCGCGCAGACGATGACCCGGTTGCCGCCGACGAGGCGAAGGCACGATTTGCCGCGTTCAAGCGCGAATTGAAATCAGCTGCCACCGAGCAGATCCGGCGACTCAATCGCGCCATGGTCATCGGTCGCCGGTGGACCCGGCAGGAGTTCGACGACCACCTGTTGTCTCACCCCCTCATCGGGCAGGTGTGCCAACGACTCCTGTGGGCCACCTACTCCGAGTCCAACGCTGTCGAGATGGTGTTCCGTGTCGCCGAGGACAAGACTTTCGCCGACATCGATGACCGTGAGATCGACGTCGTCGGTGACCGCATCGGGCTGGTCCACCCTGCCCACATCCCGGACACCATCGGCGCGTGGGCCGGGATCTTCGCCGACTACGAGATCATGCAGCCGTTCCCGCAGCTGGCCCGCCCTGTCCACCGTCCACTCGACGACGACCTGGACGGACAAGGCCTGGCGCGCTTCACCGGGGTCACCGCCAGCCCGAGCCAGGCGCTTCGTCTCACGTACCGAGGATGGGAGCCGGTGTGGGACAACCCTGGTCATTGGGGGCAGGCGCTGCGGACCGAGCTGAACGAATCGATATCGGTGGTGCTCCGCCTGGATCCGGGAATGGGGATCGGCAGCCCCTACGACGGATACCCCGACCAGACACTTGTGGGCGTCGAACTGCGAGGTGGACGGCTCGACGAGGTGGACGTGGCGACCGCGTCGGAGCTGCTGGCCGACCTCTCGGGCTTCGCGTCGTGACACCGAAGCAGCAACGCCCCGCTGCGGAAACGCGGTACGCCGACGAACTCGACCGACTCAGGGCCGACGACACCGGCCCGCGACCACCGGGGTGGCAGCTCAGCCTGACCTCGGCGAGGGCTTTCATCGTCGGGGACCCCGCACGAGAGATCAGCGCGAAGTTCGTCGGCAACCGCGCGTTGATCGAACGATGCCTCGTCACCCTGGCGACCACGCGCGGACTGATGCTCGTGGGTGAGCCGGGAACAGCGAAATCCCTGCTGTCGGAACTGATCGCCGCCGCGGTGAGCGGTGATTCGACCCTCACCATCCAGGGTGGCGCAGCCACGACCGAAGACCAGATCCGATATTCGTGGAACTATGCGCTGTTGGTGGCCGAGGGCCCCTCGACACGAGCGCTCGTACCGGCTCCGATGCATCGGGGGATGTCCGAGGGCCGCCTCGTGCGCTTCGAGGAGATCACCCGGTGCCCACTCGAGGTGCAGGACACGTTGCTGTCGTTGTTGTCGGAGCGGGTACTCGCGATTCCGGAACTCCCGGCCGACGACTCGATGGTGTATGCCCGCGAGGGTTTCAACATCATCGCGACCGCCAACACGCGGGATCGTGGGGTCAACGAGATGAGCGCGGCGCTCAAGCGGCGCTTCAACTTCGAGACCGTCCACCCCATCGCCGATTTCGCCACCGAGCTCGACCTCGTTCTCGCCGAGTCGGACGCCCTGTTGAGGGCATCCGGGGTGCAGATCGGCCAGGACGCTGCCCTGATCGAACTACTGGTGACATTGTTCCGAGACCTCCGGCAGGGCCGCACACGTGACGGCGCGCCGGTCGACAAAGTGTCCGCCGTGATGAGCACAGCCGAGGCCGTCAGTCTCGCGCACGCTGCCGGCGTTCGCGCCTGGTACCTCCGGGGTGAGAAGGGTGGCGTCTCCGATGTAGTCGAGTCGCTCGCAGGAGCGGCGGCCAAGGACAACGTCGACGATCTCGCGCGCGTGCGCCGCTATGTCGAATCCACGAAGTCGACATACCGCGGAGACCTCTGGGACGGGTTCCGGGCCGCACAGCGGTTGACGCACAACGCATGAGCGTAGCGATCGTCGGCTTCCACCCGCACAGCCCGTCGTGCTCGTCGGTCGTCTCCGCCGTGATCGCCGCCTCCGCGCCGGCTTTCGTCCTCATTCAGCTCCCCGTCGAGCTGAATGCCCGTGCTCACGAACTACTTCTCGACCATGAGTTGCCGATCGCCCTGTTCAGCCATCGTCGCCACGTCGACGTCACCCATGCGTGGTGGCTGCCGCTGACCGCGTATTCGCCCGAACTCGTCGCCGCTCGAGCGGCCGTGTCGATGGGGGCGCACGTGCGGTTCATCGATCTACCCGCCTGGCACGCAGATGCCGTGGACACCGCCGACGTCACGGCATCCGAGCTCGCGTTGAGGAGGGCATCCGGGATCGGCACGTCACAGGGCCTGTGGGACCACCTCGTCGAGTCACACGATGCGGCCACACCGACCGACGAGCTCGCCCGCCGCATCGACACCTTCTTCGATCTCATCGACGACGGCCGTGCTCCGACGCCCCGCGAACTGTTCATGGCCGCGAGCGTGCGAGCCGCGGTCGGTGAGGCCGGCGATCGGCAGGTCGTGGTCGTCTGCCGTGGTGAACACCGTGCTCGCCTCATCGACGCGGCGTCCGACGGCGCCACTGGTGGTCGATGGCCCGATGTCCCCGACGCCGTCGGCGAGACCAGTTCGTATCTGGTGCCGTTCTCGTACGCACGAATGTCGGCACCGGCGCCATGGTGGTACCACCAGCTCTGGACGCATGGCCCGGAACAGGCACCCGAAGTCGCCCTCACGACCCTCGTCGAGAACCTGCGCACGCGAGGGCATCGGGTGTCGACGCCGGATGCCGTCAACCTCCGCGTCGTCGCACAGGGTCTGGCACTCATCCGCGGACGGCACGATCCTGCCCGGGTCGACCTCCTCGACGCTGCGGCGAGTGCGCTGATCAACGAGAGTGTCCCGGCGGAACTTCCCTGGCATCGCGACACCGATGCCGGCGCCGCCGCCCATCCCCTCGTCGCAGACTGCTGCAGCATCTTTCAGGGCGACGTGGTGGGGCGCCTGCACCCGGACACCCCCATGTCCGGCCTCATCCACGAGGTCGAACAGCTCATCCGGGACCTGGAACTCACCACCGGCACGGTCGACCTCGATCTGACTGATCCGTCGGAGCTCGCCCGCAGTCGAGCCCTGCACAGATTCCGTGTACTGCGGATCCCCGGGTTCGAGGTGCAGCAGACCGACGACGCTGATGCGATACATGCGGCAGGTGAGACGTGGCGAATCGATCTACGGGAACCCCGAATTGCCGCGGCAACAGAGTCGGCCGCATACGGTCCGACGGTGCAGGCCGCCTGTACCGCCGTGGTGGAGCGGCGGTGTGTGGACACCGTCGGCTTCGACGACATCGAGGCAGCGGTGGTCGACGCGGTCCTCACCGGCATACACGGGCCGTTCGCGTCGTCGGCGAACAGCGCTGTCGGCCGTACCGGCAACCCGACCGACCTCGCGCCCGGCGGTCGGCTACTCGGGACCGTCCTGGAGCTCTGGCGTCACGATCGGATCTTCGGGACGCAGGGCAACATCCACCTCGGACGCCTCGTCGGCGCGGTGACGTCACGAGTTCTCGAACTCGCATCGGCGCTGAGAGGCGCGGGGTCTTCGGAGCCCGGCCGGCCGGCCGCCATCAAGGCGGTCAGCGACGCGCAGACGTTCGCGTCGTCCGTCCTGTTCGACGACCCGCTCCCCCACCTGGTGGCGCTGGCCACCGATCCGGTGATTCCGTTCGATGTGCGCGGCGCTGCCCTCGGAGCGTGTTGGCAGGCAGGAATGTTCGATGTCTCACGCCGAGCCATGCGATCGATCGACCATCGACTCGTCGGCGACTGGTTGCTCGGATTGTTCACCGTGGCACGGGAGACGTTCGTCTCCACCGAGCACGGACAATCCGTCCTCGCCGAACTCGACGAGGTGGTCACGAGCCTGACCGATGATGCTTTCGCCGTTGCGCTCCCCTCGCTGCGTCAGGCGTTCGAGTACTTTCCGCCGAGGGAGCGTCAGATCATCGCCGAACGCATCGCTCCCCATACCGCCGGCGCGGCTGTGCATCCGGTCCCCACACCGGACGCGTCCGGTCTCGACGCCCGCGTCAGCGCGGTACTCGCCCAGATCGGTCTGCGATGAGCAACGACCGGTGGCGGTTGATCCTCGGCGAACCGTCGGCGCCGTCCCTGGGTCCGATGTCGGGTCGCGTGGCCGAACAGGACGCAGCGCTGCACTGGCTGTACTCCCACGATCCAGACCTGGCCGACCGTGGGATCCGACCGGCAACGCGGGTGACCCCACTGATGCCTCGACCTCACGGACGCAAGCAACGGCCCCAGATCGGGGAAGAGGGCACGTCCGTGTCGGCGATCACCTGGCTTGACGACATCCACCGGCTCTTCCCGAAAGAGACCGTCGAGCGACTCCAACGAGACGCCGTCGAGACCTACGAGATCACCGACGTCGTCACCGATCCCGACGCCCTGGCCCGTAACGAGCCGAGTGCCACCCTGCTTCGCGCCGTCATCCGGACCAAGCATCTGATGGATCCGCAGGTTCTGGCGATGGCCCGCGAGATGGTCGCCGTCGTGGTCAGAGACCTCGTGGAGAAACTGTCGGTCGATATGCGACACGCGCTGCACGGAACTCGGTCACGGCGTCGGACCCTCTTCGCTCAATCAAGGAATTTCGACCTCGCGGGCACGATCCGCGCCAACCTCCGCCATTTCTCGCCCGATACGCGGCAGGTGATGATCGAGAAACCGTTGTTCACCACCCGGACACGGCGACACGCAGATCAGTGGCAGCTGATACTGCTGGTGGATCAGTCGGGCTCGATGGTGAACTCGGTCATCCATTCGGCGATCACCGCTGCCTGCTTCTGGAACGTGCCCGGCGTTCGCACACATCTCATCGCCTATGACACCAACGTCGTCGACCTCACCTCCGAGGTACTCGACCCTGTGGAGCTCCTGATGGGTGTTCAGCTCGGCGGCGGCAACGACGGCGTGCGAGCCGTCGATTACGCGGCGACCCTCATCACCAACTCCCGCCGCTGCATCGTGGCGATCATCTCCGACCTCTACGAGAGCGACCCGCCACGCTTTGTTCGCAGTATTCAACGGTTGACCGATGACGGCGTGACGGTGCTGGCCCTCGCATCGCTCGACGATGCAGCCGAACCCGATTACGACCGCGACATCGGGATGAGGCTCACCCGGATCGGGGTGCACGTCGGCGCGATGACGCCGGGCGGCCTCGCCGACTTCGTCGCGGACTGCATTCGATGATGACCCGTCGAGAAGACCTGCTGTCGATGAACATCGAGGTTCTCGTCGCGCTGAGCAATCGCGGAGTCGTGAACCGCGCGATGCGCGAGATGGCCGATGCACATCCCCGCGTCGAGGAGACCGAGAAGGGGATTCGCGCGGTCTTCGAGACCGGACAGACCGTGGAGTTGGCCAACGGCTCAGCCCTGAGCGAATCATCCTGTACCTGCGGCGCGACAACCATGTGCCGCCACCGGATCGCGCTGGTCCTGGCGTATCAGAGCGGCGTCCCAGATGCTGCGCCTCACCATGATTGGTCGCCGGGAGAATTCACCGATGAGCAGTTGGCCGACACACTCGGCCGGACTGCGCTGCGCAAGGCGCACGACCACATGGCGACGGGGTACACCGCGACGGTTCACCGCGGATCGCGGGGACACCCCGAGGTCCGCGTCGACCTCCCCCACGCCACGGTGCGCTTCCTGGTGCCGGAGAACCTGGATCATGCCCACAGTTCGGCCACCCGACAGGCGGCTGCTGTCACCATCGTGCTCGCGGTGTGGGCTGCACGGCACGCCGACCACACCGGCGACGACGTCGTTCATCTCGGCGGCGACGGACCGGCGGCGTCCGGCACACAGGCGGAATACGAAGTCGCACTCGGTGTGGTGGCCTCGGTACTCGACGCGGGGGCCGCACACCTCACCGAATCTCTCCGCGCCGAACTCGAGCGCGGGCTGGTGAAACTGCGAATCGGTACTGCAACGTGGATCACCGACGCGACCGCGGAACTGCTCGACATGGTCGACGCATTGGCGCAGCGGCACACTCGATTCAGTCGTCGTCGACTGTGCGAGTTGATGGTCGAGGTGCACAACCGGGCAACGCTCGCCGGGATGGCCGAACCACCGATCGGCCGGGAGGCGTCAGGCGTGGACGTAACCCCCGAGACACCGATACGACGGACCATCTTCACCGGCCTCGGCGCCCGACATGGCGGCACCACCGAGTCCACCGAGATCGACACCTTCCTGTACGACCGCTCTGCACAGACGATCTCGGTATGGAAACGTGAGGCGTCGAGCAATCTGCGCTCCGATGGTCCCGGGACGAGGGGGTATCTCATCGCATCGGGCAGCGTGATCGCCGAGTCCGCGGTGCGCCTGGCCGGCGGGAGGCTCCGATTCTCCCGCACCGGTCCGAAGAGTCTCGCACCCCTTCCTCCCGATCCAGACGTGTGGCCGACACTCGGCAACCGCATCTACATCACCGAGTTCGCTGACCTGCGTCGGCAACTCGCCGAGCGGCCACCGAGCTTCGCGAGAAAACGGACCGTCGCGCAGTCCGTGGTCATCGTCGCGATCGCACACGTGGGCGCCGTCGACTACACACCCGGTGATCAGACGCTCCGGGCGTGGATTCACGATTCTTCAGGCGATCGCGCGATGATCGAGACGGAATACCGGCCCGAATGCGCGGGAGCTCTCGACGCGGTTGCCGATGCTCTCCGTCATCACACCACTGCCGTGTCCGGACATGTGCGACTCCGTGACGGAGAGCTGGTTGTCGATCCCTACGCGCTCGTCACCGACGGCACGATCATCGTGCCGCAACTGTTGCCCGACCCACCGTCCCGAACCATTCCCAGTGCCGTTGTTCCACAACGTGATCCGATCGTGTCGCTGATCGGAGACGCCCTCGATGTGATGGGCGAACTCGCGCAACGCGGGTTGGAGCAGCCGACGCCGTCGACAGCGGACGTCGTCGATGACCTCTCCGAGCGGGCGTCGGCGTTGAGAATGACCGACACCGTGCAATCGCTGCGGTCGGTGGCGGACAGCCTGCGGGCGGGTCCGGTCGAGGATCGTCGACATGCCTGGGTCGCCGCCGCGACTCGCTTGGTCGTTCTATCCGAGTTCCGGTGAGACTCGCGGCATCGTCCGGGGACGGGTGGATCGCCTCGAAGACGGACAGTACCGTTCGTTGGGTCGGCAACTGCCTGCGTTGTTTCGAGCAGCTACTGGAGGGCGATCCACATGATGAAACGCGCCACCCGCTCCCGCAAGGAATGGTTCAACATCGTCGTCATACTGATCTCCATCGCTGTTCCGGCGATCTTCATCGTCGGTGCGGCGCTCAATCCTGTGGACATCGGCTACTGACCGCCCGTTCAGATATGTGGTCCGCGCGGATCGAACAGCAAAATGCTCCGCTACCGGCTGGGGCGGCTCACCAAGGCCTGAGACGGTCGGTGCGGATCAGCCCGTCAATCAACGGATAGCGTCTCGGCCTGCTGTGCGACGACTCCGGCGAGGATGGTGCGCGCGGTGGCCAACAGCTCTGCGACCGCGGGAGACGTGAGCGCATAGGACACCGAGAGACCCTCGCGACGCGCTGTGACCAATCCTGCCCGGCGAAGAATGGACAACTGCTGGGACAGGTTGGCGGGCTCGATCCCGACCTCGGGGAGCATCTCCGAGACCGCGTGCTCCCGCTCGCTGAGAAGCTCGAGCACACGAATACGCACGGGGTGACCAAGGGTCTTGAAGAACTCGGCTTTCATCCGGTACAGCGGTTGCTGGGAATTCGACACGGCCGCAATCTCTTCCCGGGGCGGTTCGCATTCGATCGAATGCGAACGGAGTGAACCCCGTCTCCTCGAGGTCTGATCGGATGTTTACTTGCTAATCTTAGCAAGTAAACATCCACTGGAGGACCCATGACTGCCCGCACGCATCCAAACCCGCTGCAGTTCGTTGCTTACTGCTACGGCGGGTACACGCTGCCCACGGCAATGCGTGAGTGGGTGAGCAACGATCTCGCGGGTAAAGGAGCGGCGTTTCGCTCGGTTCTGCGCTTCACGGTGCTGGCGGTGCTGCTGGTAGCGCCATTCCTTTTGATTCCCACGACGCCCTATGCCCACGCCAGCATGACGCTGCCCATCCTCATCCCGTTCGTCTACTTCTCGGTCGCGTTGAACAAGGTGTGGCGCCGCCACCGCCTCACGATGTCCGGCTTGGATCCCGATCTGGTCGATGCACGGGCCCGGCTGCGCGATGCCGGCGAGCGCCGCGCCTATGTCGAGCGCTACGGTCCGCGCAAGTAGGCTTTTCCTGCGCCGATCACGATCGACGAAGTGCCGCGGCCGACGGTGATCAGAGATTGTCTTTTGTGTTGTCGCGCAAATACTCACGGAGATACGGGAGCGCGAAGTCGACGCCGACGTCGAGGCGGCGCTGGATGTCGGCCATCTTCGAGGGCCCGTCGTCATGAGCCATGGCCAGCAACAACGATTTGTCGATGTCGGACACCTGCTGCCGAGCCAGGTCTTCGACCGCATTGAGCATGACGCTCTTCCCGGTGGCGCGGGCTCCGGTGTAAAGCGTCACGCGCGCCGACGCGCCCGGCCCGTCTGCGAGCGCCTCGCAAACTCCTCGAGGACGGACTCACGCCGACCAGCAGCGGCGGACTGACCCCGAAACTGGCGTGGGACGGATTCGACATGCTCCCGCCACGGCACCGACCTTTAGACTCTTTTAGAGTCTTCAGACTTAGCTAGCACCGACCGGGAGCCGCAAACTCTCTCTAGCTAACCTGCGGCTCCCGGTCACCCTTCTCGGACAGACGCGGGAATGCTCGCAGTTCCCCTCGGTTCGGCTCGCCTCGAAAGCTCCGTCAGCGGGTGTCGAAGGCCCAACATCTCCGACAGGTCCTGCGCGCGCGTAGGTTGCGGGGATGCGGTACGAGGCGCCAGCCGAGCACGCCGAAGAGTGGCTACTTCAGCTGGTCGCAGAAATAATCCGATGTGAAGACTCGGGTCTGATCGACCGCCTCGCAGCGATCTGACCGCCTGCGTGCTGATTTCTTTCCGGACGCCTCGAGTACTACCGTTCGATCGTGCGGTTGGTTCGGTTTCCTCTCCGGGAAACGGACACACAGGGGGTACCGATGGGCAACATGCTGAAGGCTGACCTAGATGCCATCCGAGGTTTGTCGGACAAGCAGCACCTGAGCGCACGAGACGTACGAGCTATCGACGTCGGACCGGTGTTCGCTCCCCCACTCGCCGGACTTGCCGGCTCAGATGTGGCCGCGCAACTGTCAGCCGCCACCGAGAAGATCACCGCGGCACTGGGCGAGGTCGCCGGACGGATCGACACTCTCGCGCAGACCAATCGGCAAGCGGCCGACACAATCGGCATCGCCGATGACGCCTACGCCCACAACATCAAGGCGACGCTCAACCTGGCCCCATGAGTTCACCATCACTCGCACAGGTCCGAACCTGGAGCAGGAACAGCGCAACACTGACCACTGCCGCGCCTGCCCTCGATGGTTTCGACAAAGCAATGAACTCGCTGATCCAAGACGTTGACGCGACGATGGACAGTTGGAAAGGTAACTCTGCCAACGCGTTTCAAGCCGCCGCCGATTCCGAGAAAAAGATCAGCAGCCGGCTGGGAATGGGAATTCTCCAGATCACTGATGCGCTCAACTCCCTGGGGCCGGCGTTCGCCCACGCCTGCGAGCTGGCGGTCCGGGCAGCCGATGAGTTGCCCGCGATGGGCTACATCGTCTCCGACACCGGGATGGTGTCGGCGCCGGCCGGTGCAACAGGTGGGTTCCCGCCGGATGTCGAACTCGGGTTGACACCGGAGCAGGCCGCGCCGGTCGCCGCGACTCTTGCCGCCGGACACCAAGCAGAGCTCGCGCGCGGGCTCGCAGCTGCTGGTCAGGCGGATGCGAGCAAGAACTCCGCTCTCGCGGGCCGCGTCGACGGCGCTGACCCCACGTGGATGGATCAGCAGATCAAGTTCCAGCTGGAGACCCGACAGAAGCTCATCGATCTCATCAAGCGTCTGAACGGCGAGACGCCGTGATCGACTACACGTTCGACCGGGATGAAGTAGGGGCGGCGATCTTTAACGAGGTGTCCTGGATCGACGACGAACCGAACGCGATCGGTGCCCTTCCTCAGGCATGGCTGCCGATCGCACATCCGCGTCCGCGACGGAGCGGATCGAGTTCGCGTTGTCGTGGTGGAATCAACAGTTCGTCGACGCGTTGCCACGATTCGGTGCGTTGCTTCGATCCCAGCTGGTTGATGTTGTTCCCGCCCGACTCGACGATGAGCAAGACGTCCTCCTGTACGTGACCAAAGACGGCGACGAATTCGCGTCCTGGATCGGCACCGATCCACGCCTGTTCGGATCCGAACCAAGAACCTGGGACAAGCTGCCGATCGCGCTTCAGAGGTTCCTTCGCGAGACTCATCCGAGCCTAGGCATCAATGAGTACGACACCTGCGGTCTCACGCACCCGAGTCGACAAATCTCGATCTACGAACGCACTGGTTTCGCGGAGGCAGGCGTGGCGGCCGACAAGACTCAGGTCGGTGAATACAACGGCGAGGTTATCGATCTGAGCGACATCTACGAGCTGTCATGGGACACCGAACAGCACGACTATGTCACCTCACCCAAGTTCCAGCCGGGCGAACTAGCGTTCCTGTACGAGGCGGACTTCGAGATGGTGGATTTCTGGCCGAGCCTCGACGACATGCTGTGCATGCCGTACAAGAACGAAGTCTTCTAGTCAGCAGAGGATACCGTCGTCTGGGGAGTGAGGCTCGAAACTGTTGCTGGGTAAAGCCTTAGAGAATCGACGCCTTCTGAAAGAGGCGTTCGACGGCGCAAGATCTTGCCATTCTCGAATATATCGATCGCGGGAGGGCGTTCGTCAGCCAGCCAACCAGCCCGAGTCACTTATAGCGGCTGGGACTTCTTCGCGGTGCGCGTTGCCCTTTGGTCGACCGCTAGCGATGTACTGGTTGGAGCACTCTGATCGTTGACCGCGGGCTGATGTTGTGCGGCCCTTTCATGCATTTCGGTGCGGCGGCGCGACCACGCATCGATCACATCTCGATCAAAACCCGCGATGTCGGCGATCCCCGACTGCTCCTCAGTCACGGTCCATTCGACGCCCAAGGACTCGGAGAGACGCCGACCTCGAGCAGCGCCGCCACGTTGGCAGATCTGGGGTCGCGGCCCAAGACGAAAGCCCGCGGGACTGCGTGACTGTCTATTCGTAGTACTCGACACTGTTCGCGTTGATCTTGGCGATGATCAACACGGACGCAACCCATGTTTGGCACCAAATTGGCACCATGGAGAACTGGGGTTGCATTGAAGAGCAGGCAAAACTGGTGGCCAGAGTCGGGATCGAACCGACGACCTTCCGCTTTTCAGATGGACACAACATCAGGTGAAACTGGAAGCCCCAGGTCAGACTGGTTCGGCGACAACGAGTTAGACGTCTCAGACCACCCCGTCCGAGATTTTCGCCCCATTTTTGCCCCATGGGACCTGCCCCATCTGCCCCATCGAATTTCTCCAACAGACCCAGGACCGTTCATTCTTTAATCTTCGACGGCCGTAACGCCAGCCTCGTTAGTCAGAAGGGAAGCGGGGCGTCAACCGCATCACAGCAGCGCTCGAAGCCAGCGGATCCACCCTCACCACAATCCCCGGGGTGGGACCGATCTGCTCCGCACGGCTTGTCGCTCGTATCGGCAACCCCACCCGGTTTGCCAGCGAGGCCGCGTTCGCCTCCTACGTCGGCACCGCTCCGATCGATGTGTCCTCCGGCGACCACAACCGCCACCGACTCTCCCGCAGCGGTGACCGCAAACTCAATGCCGTCATCCATATCGTTGCCGTGTGCCAATCGCGACACCCCTCGGCACCGGAATTGAGTACTACCGCCGCAAAATCACCGAAGGCAAAACCCGCCGCGAAGCCCAACGATGCCTCAAACGTCAAATCACCAAACAGATCTGGCGAACTGTGCATCGAGACGGCACTACTACGCCGGTGCGCCTCGAAAATCCGGCGGGCGATCTCGTGCACTGACGCCGCGAGGACCCCGAAGGGGCCCTTGTGACGGTACGGGGGTCGAGCTGCACAGCAGTTGACCGATGCGCCCGGCTTTTCGTTTCCGCGTATCGACCTGCCCTGTGTGGTACTAGTGGTAGCGCAGCGCTACTACGAGTAGCTCTTCCGTGGAGGTTGTGGTGGATCCCTTGGCGCCAACGCTTGGTCATTTCAGTGCTTGCGAGGTCAGGCGTGGCTAGATCCCGCAACAAGGCATGGTTAGAGCGGGTAGCGCATTTTGCGGTTGCGCATAAGACAGTCGTCATCGGTGTCTGGCTCGGTGCAGCGGTAGTTCTCGCGGTCGTGTTTCCCCAGTTGGAAGCGGTCGTCAAGCAGCAATCGGTGGATCCGATTCCATCGAATGTGCCGTCGTTTCAGACGTTGGAGCGCATGGGCGTCGCGTTCGGTGAGCAGGGGTCGAAGACCACCGTCATCATCGCGATGGAGAATCGCGGTGGCCTCACCCAGGACGCGAAGACTCGGTATGACGAGTTGGTCGTGCGGTTGCGGGCTGATCACACGAACGTGAAGTTGGTGCAGGACCTCCTCCTTGATCCACTCACTGCCCGGCAGGCCGTCAGCGCCGATCACCAGGCGTGGTATCTGCCGGTAGGTGTGGCGGGAACATTAGGTGGGCCTCGAACCGCGGAATCGGTTGCTGCAGTCCGTTCCATGGTCAGTGACGTGTTCTCCGGATCTCCGGTCACAGCGTTTGTCACCGGCCCACCGGCAACTTTGGGTGATCAGATCGTCACCGCTGATCATGATCTGCTGATAATCTCCGCTGCGACCGTCGCCTTGATCGCACTGATCCTGCTCATTGTTTATCGATCGGTGTTCACGGCACTGTTGCCGTTGCTGGTGATCGGCTTGAGTCTGGCGGTGGGCCGAGGAATCCTATCTGCGTTGGGCGAGCTGGGAATGCCCGTGTCGCAGTTCACGATCGCGTTCATGACGGTCATTCTTCTCGGTGCTGGCACCGACTATTCCGTGTTCCTGATCAGCCGGTATCACGAGCAGCGACGGGCCGGTATATCTCCCGAGGAAGCTGTCATCAGTGCGACCGGAACTATTGGCCGGGTAATTTTGGCGTCAGCTGCCACGGTTGCGTTGGCATTTTCGACGATGGCATTCGCTCATCTCGGGGTATTTTCCACCTCTGGACCCGCGTGCGCCGTCGCGGTCTTCGTCGGTTTCGCCGCGTCCGTGACGCTTCTTCGCCGGTACTGGTGCTGGCCGCGGCCCGCGGGATCGGTGATCCTAAGCCCGATCGCACGCGGGCGTATTGGAATCGGGTGGCGGTAATGGTGGTGCGCCGGCCAGGCCGCTTGTTGGCGGCCAGTCTTGTGATCTTGATCGGACTGTCGGCGATGGCGTTGACCATGCGGATCAGCTACGACGACCGCAAAGCGCAGCCTGAGACGACGGCCAGCAACCTCGGCTACCGGCTCCTTGATCGGCACTTCCCCAAAGACTTTGTGATCACCGAGTTCCTGGTGATCGAGTCACGAACCGACATGAGAACAGCGCGCGGATTGGCTGATCTAGATCAGATGGCATCGCGAATCGGGCAGATCCCGGGGATAACAAAAGTGATCGGGGTGACCCGGCCGACCGGGAAACGTCTCGATCAAGCGCAGTTGTCGTTCCAGAACGGCCAGATCGGCGACAGGTTGGCCACCTCAGTCTCCGACGGGGATGCGCGACGTGGTCAACTCGGCGAACTCGCCGATGGCGCCGATCGACTGGCCGCCGGATTGCAACAACTCAAGTCTGGCGTGGACGATGCGCTGGGTCCATTGGCGGGCATTCTCAATCAAGCGGAGGTCGCGGGTCGACAGATCTCTCAGTAACCGCTGTTGAGCCAATTGGCCTCGGCCGCGCCGGCTCTTGAACAGTTGTCGGCGTCGGCGCCGAAGTTGCGGCCGCTCGCACAGCAAGCTGAGACCGCGATCGGTGCCGCTCAACCACTGAGTGCGCTTTTAGCCAATAACCCGTTGTGCGCAGCAGTACCGGTCTGTGTAGCTCTGCGGGATCAAGTGGCCACCCTGGTCCAACTTCGCAATTCAGGGCTGTTTACCCGGATCGGTGATCTCGCGGGCCTCTCGAATCTTTCCGGTGGCGCGTCGCTGAGCTCCACCCTGTCGGGTGTGCGAGATGCAGTGACCCAACTCCAAGGGGTACTCGGAACGCTCACCGGTCACGGCACTGACCTCCCCGGTGAAATTGCTCGCTTACAGAGCGGCATCACACAGTTGGCTGCCGGTGCCGGCGTTCTGTCTACCGGTGTGCACACACTGGTCGACAGCAACCTTGACCTACTCGCAGGCATGGGCAAGATCGCCACGGTGCTACAGACCACAGCGCGGGAGACCCAAGGATCGGACTCCATGTCGGGCTTCTATCTGCCACCCAGCGCATTCGATGACCAGAACTTCAGCGATGTTGCCCGCCAATTCATCTCACAGGACGGTAAGACTGCCAGGTTTGCAATCGACTCCGTCTACGACCCCTACAACTCGCAGGCGATGCATCTGGCCAACCAGGTTGTCGATGTGGCTGATGCTGCGATGCCCAACACGACCCTTGCCGGAACCAGGGCCTCGGTCGCTGGCTTCCCCGCGGTCAACGCTGACATCCAACGACTCCTCGTCACCGACTTCCTCCAGCTCGCCATCGCGACTGTCGTGATAGTCGGGCTGGTACTGGCCGCCCTTCTTCGCGCAGTGCTCGCACCGATCTACCTGCTGGCGACCGTGATCCTCAACTACGCGGCGTCGCTGGGCATCGGCGTTGTATTTTTCCAGGGCATACTCGAGGTCGACATCGCATGGCCGGTTCCCCTGCTGGCATTCATCATCCTGGTTGCCGTCGGTGCCGACTACAACATGCTGCTGATCTCGCGGCTACGCGAAGAATCGACCACCAATATCCGCGTCGGAGTCATGAGGACTATCGCCAACACCGGATCAGTGATCACTTCGGCCGGCCTGATCTTCGCCGCGAGCATGTTCGGCCTGATGGTCGGGTCGATCGGCACGATGATCCAGGTCGGCTTCATTATCGGTTCGGGTCTGCTTCTCGATACATTCGTCGTACGAACACTCACCGTTCCCGCGATCGCAACGCTGGCAGGTGAAGCGAGCTGGTGGCCCCGCACAAGCCGGACCTGACAGCCGCCACACCCAGCCTCAACCGGTTCACAAGTCAGCGCGCGGTGTGCGCGGCGAGGAAGTCATCGACGATGCGAACACAATCCTCGGCGGTGATAGCAGTCAGGCCTGTGAGTCGCGCGAATACGATCGGGCCGACGAGCTGGGTCAGGGCAAGTCGAACATCGAGGTCGGCAATCTCCCGGTGGGCCTCTTCGGTCCCGAGAATCGCATCAAACGGCTCCCGATACTGGGTTACAACTCTCTCGCGCAGCGTCGTGAGGACGGTCCGATCGGCAGGTTCGGGATCGATCTGGCCCGGCCCCAACGCCAGCCACGCCATCGTCGTGAGCTGAAGAGGCGCCTCTTCGATCAACGTTGCCTGCTGGGTGAGCAAGGCGATCAACCGATCCCGAATCGATCCATCGCCAGCGGGAGGGTCGACATGGGGCAGCAAACGCTCGAACGTCGCCGCCAACAAGTGCGTACTGCTGCCGAAATGCCGATACAGCGTCGTGCGAGCAACTTTCGACACACGAGTGACCGCATCGATCGTGACAGCCTCGATTCCACCAGTCGCCAGTAATCCTGACGCGGCATCGAGCAGTCGTGTTCTCGAACGAAGCCACCGCGGGTCGGCCGCGTCGTCGGGTACGCCGCTCGCTGTTGTCATCTCGGCCACCGTCTTATCTTGCCCAATCGATCCAAGCTGGGTGCGCGAACCCTCCCAGTCCCTTACGCTACCGATAGTAGCGCAGCGCTACTATCGGTAGTTGACGCGAAGGTGATGCGATGTCGAAGGCCAACTCGGGTCTGTCTGGATCACAGCGGTGGACCCTGGTCGTGGCATGTATGTCGGTCACCGTTGTGATCGCATCCATGTCCGCGCTCTACACCGCGCTACCCGACGTCACGACCTCGACCGGAGCCACTCAGGCCGAGCTCACATGGGTCGTCGACGGATACACCCTCGCGTTGGCATGTCTGGTGCTACCGGCCGGTGCCCTAGGCGACCGGTTCGGTAGGCGGGCCGCACTCATAGCCGGCTTGACGATCTTCGCCGGCGCGTCCATCGTGCCGGCGGTGGTCCACGAGACCGGCTGGTTGATCGGCGCCCGCGTAGTCGCCGGCATCGGCGCGGCGCTGGTCATGCCGTCGACATTGTCGCTACTGACAGCGGGGTTTCCATCCGACCGCCACGGTACGGCTGTGGGGATTTGGGCTGGAGTAGCCGGATCAGGCGCTGTTGCAGGGATCCTCGGCTCGGGTCTACTGCTCGAATACTGTTCGTGGCCTGCGATTTTCGTATGTTTGTCGGCCGCGGGTGTGGCGCTACTCATTGCGGCGTTGACCATCCCGGAGTCGATTGACCGCCAGCGGGTCGCGTTCGATGCGACAGGAGCAATCACCGCTGCCACCGCCATCGGCCTGTTCGTGGTCGGCCTCATTGAAGGACCTGTCCGCGGCTGGAGCGATCCTCTGGTGCTCATCGCTCTGATCGGTGCAGCATTGACGGCTGTGCTGTTCGTCGGGGTCGAGCACCGAGCAACTCATCCGATGCTCGACCTCGCACTGTTCACCAACAGGGCGTTTGGCAGCGCAACAGTGACCATTGTCTTGCAGTTCCTGGTCACCTTCGGAGCGTTTTTGCTGCTGGTGCAGTACCTCCAGTTGATCCTCGGATACAGCGCACTGGGGGCCGCCGGGGCCATTGCTCCGGTAGCCATCCCGCTGGTCGGGATCTCTCTGCTCGCCACCTCAATAGCCTCACGAGTGGGGCTGCGGGCAATGAACGTATCCGGACTCCTCGTGATCGCGATGTCGCTCTACCTGATCAGCCGCTTGCAGAGCACATCTGGCTACCTCGACGTCTGTGTGGTGATGATCTTGATGGGCGCTGGAATCGGGCTGTGCACCGCGCCGTCGACCGAGGCGATAGTCGTCAACACCCCATCTGACAAGCAAGGCGTCGCTGCGGCGGTAAACGACGCCGCCCGCGAAATCGGCGCAGCGATCGGAATCGCGATCGCCGGCAGCGTTCTCGCCGCCGGGTACGCCAACCGAATCGACCCAGTCCTCTCCCAAATACCCGCAGCAGCACGAATACCCGTGTCGAACTCACTGGCAGCCGCGCTCGAGGTCGCCGACCACGCGGGGCCCGCAGGGGTGCAACTGGCCCACGCCGCCAACGCAGCGTTCATCCACGGCACCCACAACGCCGCCCTGATTCTCGCGGCCATCACCGCAGTTTCCGCGGTCATCATCGCCGCGTGGGCACCAAGACGGCACACCAAGCCCATCGCTGACCCCGTGCTCGCGACACCCACCGCAGCCACCATCACGGTGCACACCCATGAGTGATCGACTACTGCCACCGCACACCCCCGACTGCATGGGATGCGGGCCAAACAATGCTGCCGGCCTACAGATGCAAGTGCATCTCACCGATGACGAGGTGTACACCGACATCGTCTTCGACAGCCGCCACGTCGGTGCACCCGGCCTTGCTCACGGTGGAGCCGTCAGCGCAGCGTGTGACGACCTATTCGGCTTCACCCTCTGGATCGCCCGCCGCCCCGCCGTAACCCGATCACTGACCGTGGAATACCTAGCCCCCGTCACACTCGGGCAAACCCACAGAATCACCGCCCGCATCGTCAAAGAATCCGGTCGCACAATACACGTCGCTGCTACCGGAACCAATTCCTCAACAACCTGTTTCACAGCATCAGCCATCTTCATCGAGGTGCCCGCCGAACACTTCATCCGCCACGGCGGGCCCGGCAACCCCGCCATTGAGGCGCTGCTCAACACACTAAGCACGATCGACACCCACACCCGCGAAATGTAGAGGCCCGCACCATGAGCGGATCAAGCCCCGAATACTCGCGACGCACATCCCATCACGGCCACGCCCTACACCAACCTGCCCCTCTCCACTACTGCCCACCACCGACCCGCCACATTCTCGACGTCATCAACAACAACGTCACCCGTAACCGTTGGGGACTCGCGGCGTTGGCAACGAGCTCAAGTCTCTGCGGCGCCGCAATAGTGCTCGCACTCATCATCATCGGCGACGCCCCCCACCGATTCGGCCCGCCATTCTGGACACTCGGCACAATCGTCATCGCATATCTGATCTGCGCGCTTCCAATAAGCACGTGCACGATCGTGGTCTGTCAACACCGCGCCCTGGGATGGCTCGGTGGCCCCACACCGCTGACCGAACCCCAACTCCGGGCCACACTGCGCCTACCGCAAACCATCTGCGCCATCATCGCCGCACTGTGGACCATCGGGGGTATCGCGGTATCGATCCCCGCTTTTGCACTACTCGCGCAACCCGACGCCCTGAGTACAACTGCCATCATCGGGCTCGGGGGACTGGGCACAATCGGATACACCTTCGTCTTCGTCGAGCGCGCGATGCGACCCGTCATGGCACACGCCGTCCAAAACATGCCCACCGGGCACTCACCGCCTCAAATCTCCGTCGCGTCTCGCCTGCTCCTGGTGTGGGCACTATCAACCGCACTGCCACTGACCGCAGCAATCGTGCTTCTCAACGCCCCCAGCGCTACCGCAGCCGACCGAATCGCCTCCGCAACCGCCATGGCAGGCGCTGCACTCGTCGCCGGTACAGCCGCCGAACTCGCACTCTCCCGCGCCGTGGCACACCCCCTGCGCCAACTCCGCCGGTCTGTCGACGCCATCGCCCACGGAAACCACACCACCCACGTCACCGTCGACGACAGCAGTGAAATCGGCGTCCTGCAGAACTCAGTCAACCAACTCGCCGATGCCCTCCTCGAGCAACAACGGCTTCGCGACATCCTCAACCGCCACGTCGGACTAGGCGTCGCAACACGAGCCCTTGCAACCGGCGAACTACTCTCCGGCGAAATACACAACGTCACAGCTGTTTTCGTCGACGTACGAGATTCCACAGCCCTCGCCCTGCGCGAAACACCCCACATCGTTGTCACCAAACTAAACGGACTCTTCAGCGACATCGTCACCGCAACCGATCACTTTGGCGGCCTGGTCAACAAATTCGAGGGAGACGCTGCACTCTGCATCTTCGGGGCACCCACCGAAATCACCAACAACGCAACCGCAGCACTTCGAGCAGCCCGCGAAATACGAGACCGCACCAACGCCCGCGGCGAACTCCACATCGGAATCGGTATCGGCAAAGGCCCCGCATTCGCCGGCAACGTAGGAACCGAACACCGACTCGAATACACCGTCATCGGCGACGCCGTCAACGAAGCGGCCCGCCTCACCGAACTCGCAAAATATCTCGACACAAGCGCCCTCGCCAGCGATGTAACCATCGCGGCCGCAGACCCAACCGAAGCCGCCCACTGGACGCTCTACAAAGAAATCCTCCTCCGAGGACGCGACACCCCCACCACCACGTGGCTACTCACCAACTAGCCACCAATCACGGGTGAATTAGCCTCTTGAGCAGCACAGTCGAGGTGTGTTGCGATCGGGACTGCCCCCGTTTTGGTTGACATCTGATCCGTGAGGATCGCCCTCACGGTGGAAGGATGTTTTCCATGCCCAAAGCATTTCCTGAGGAGTTTCGTCGCGACGTGATCGAGGTCGCCCGCAAGGGCGAGGCGCCGCTGCGTCAGATCGCTAAGGACTTCGGAATCTCCGAGGCCTGCTTGCATCGCTGGCTGAAGGTCGCCGACCGCGATGACGGCGTCGAGTCCGCCGGCAAACGCGATGGTGGTGATCAGGCAGCCGAGCTGCGTGAAGCCCACAAACGGATCAAGCTCCTCGAGCAGGAAGCCGAGGTGATGCGGCGCGCCGTTGGCTACCTCTCTCGGGGTGTCAACCCAAAATGATGTACCCGCTGGTCCTTGACCTTGCTGCTGACGGTGTGCCCGTCACGGTGACCTGCCGCGTGCTCAGCTTCTCCACCCAGGGCTTCTACAAATGGAAGAAAGATACAGTTACGCAACGTGACTGGGACGATGACCATCTGATCAATGCCGCTCGCACGATCCACGCTGACGACCCAGCGTTCGGATACCGGTTCATCGCTGACGAACTTCCCGATCACGGGATCACCGCCGGCGAGAACCGTGTTGCCCGGTTGTGTTCTCAGGAGCGTCTGTGGTCGGTGTTCTCCAAAAAACGCGGCCTGACCACCAAGTCGGGCCCACCGGTCCACGATGACCTCGTCGACCGCCAGTTCACCGCACAGCGACCCAACCAGGTGTGGCTGACCGACATCACCGAGCACGAACAGGATCGTCGGGTACTCGATCGACTCGCGCATGAAGGCCTCGCTCGCAGTCAAAGCACTCGATAATGCTGTAGCCCAACGTGACTCGACAGGAACGATTGTGCACTCCGACCGAGGAAGCCAGTTCCGGTCTAGAAAGTTTGTTCATGCGCTCTCGCACAACGGGTTACAAGGTTCGATGGGTCGTGTCGGGGCGTGCGGCGACAATGCTGCGATGGAGTCGTTCTTCGCCCTGCTGCAGAAGAACGTGCTCGACCGCCGGCGGTGGTCGAGCCGCGACGAGCTACGTCTGGCGATCGTCGTCTGGATCGAGAAGACCTACCACCGCAAGCCCCGCCAACGGCGCCTCGGCAAGCTCACCCCGATCGAAATTGAGACAATCAACCAGACCGCGCACGCGGCCTGAATCGCTCAACCCCACGAGTCAACTGAAGTGGGGGCAGTCCCATCGGCATCTAAATAATAGGTACAGCTCAATATCTTTGACCGGGTGTCCATCGGGCAGCGCGTAGCAAGCACTCACGATTCTCTATTCACGTGTCGAAACTCACTCGGCGAGACGCCAGTCCATCGCTTGAAGGCGTGTGAAAAGTTGGTGAGGTCGCTATATCCAAGCTCTCCGGCTATCTCACTCACCGTCAGTGATCGGTCTAGCAGTCTGAGCATCGCACGCTCTCGCAAGAGAGTCTCGCGCTGCTCGCGAAAAGTGATCCCCTCTTCGGCGAGGCGCCGTTTAAGCGTGCTGGTCGATACGGCCAACTTGTTTGCGACCCACTGGCTACTACTCAGTCCGGGAGCTTCCTCGATCGACCGCCTCACCTTCTCTGAGAACGATTCGGTTCCCCGCCGCTGGTCGAGGGTTCGTTGAAGGTTGGCAATGGCGATTCTGTAGGCCAGGGGGTCGGAAAACCGACAGACTTCGTCGACTGTTTCGACGGGAACATGAATGCAGGACACCGGGGCGTCGAAGTTCAGACGCCCGGCTAGTACGTGCTCATGGTTCGTCAGAGCAACCGGCGTTGGCCAACTCAGGTGAAGAGTAACGGTCGGCGCGTCGTATGCGAGCAAGCCAAGCAGCCTCAGCAGCGCCGACCCAGCGTAGGCAATTGCAAGACAGTCCAGGCCCGGATCGCCTGTGTGGCCGCTGAGTCCGACCGAGAAACCGTGGTCTGCACTGGCATGAAACTGTGAACTGACCGCCGTCGAGACCAATGGCAGATAGGTGAGCAGCTCCACTATCTCGGCCACTGAGCCTGCACTCACCAGCGGTACACTCAACGGTCCAAAGGACGTCAACTGGGCTTGTTCAGCGAAAGCTATGCCGAGCACGGTTCCCTGCTCGGCGTCGAGATCGGGGTAGACCTCGCGAAACCACCGCAGTGGAGCCTGGAGATCGCGCTGAATCAGTGCTGCCTCGTCTGTTCCTTCGCGAGCCATAAGTCTGCGAAACCGTGTGACGGCCTCTGGGCTGAGCGCTTGGCTTTCAAGAAGTTGCACGAACGCAAGCGGAGGTAGACCCGCGTCGTCGGCGTCCATGGAGACTCCCTTTTGAGCTGTAATCACAACGACCTTACTACGGTGAACGTAGCCCGGAATACACGACGGGCGATGATCTCGACGCCAGTTCTTTCGCGCACCACCGGGCTGTTGCAGGCCATAGGTGATCTCCCAAGCGCGGTTGTCGGTTGTTTCACTGGCTTTTCGCATCGAGGGTGGTCAAGTCGTTGGATATTCGGCAGACGTTTCATCTGTAATGCGTTGTGTGCAGGGGCTACCGCGACTGTTCGTGATGGCATCGCGTCGGCATGTGCGCAGCGCGTTTGCGGCCCGAGGAAGCGATCCGGCGAATGATGGAATCTCGGATAATCTGGGGGTTGCTTTGGCCAGTCTCGGCTCAGCGGACAGCGCGTGTGGCCACATCCCAGGGCGACCATCCCCGCGGCGATCCGCACACACTTTCTCGCAGCGATTTCGGCGGCGATGACCGGCGTCGGCGCTGCGGTGCTGCGACTGTTCCGCTGCACCAGCGAACACAACAACGCGTGAGGCGATGGCATCAATTTGACGTAGATGGCCGACGGTAAAGCGGCGGAGGAACAGTCCCGGTGGCGACGGCGCATACTGGCGATCAAGCCCTCGTCCATTGCGCCGGCCGGTGTGTGCACCTTTTCTCGGTCGGAGCGGATCGGTGCTCATCGGCCACGTCCGGCAAAACCGAGACCGTTCGGCCGGGGTCATCACCGGACCAGGCTGGCGTACGGCACCAGATTGGACCACCGAAAGGTGCCGCAGCAACCTGGGCGGGTTGAGGTTACTGCATCTGCGAGATGCCCTTCGCTGTGCTCGAATAGCGCCCTCGAGGAGTCTTATCCTCCCACTGCCACAACGATATTCGTCGGGTCTGATCTTTGGAGGTTCGATGAGGATCAGTCGTCCGGATTATTCGTGGACACCTGTGACCAAGATCATGTCACTTCTTCGCTCAAATGTGTGAGGCGGTGATCGCTTCGGTGGGCGGTCAGACAGGGACGACCGAGTCAGTTGGCAAGTCGTCCTTCTTCGCCCGCACGAAGACGAAGACCACCGGCGTGACAAGTGTGACGAATACCGCGGCCAGGGCGAACACATTCGTGTAGCCCGAGACTTCTGCGGAGAAGGCGTGATCCATCGATGCAGTAATGAAGTCACGGACGGGAACAGGTAGCGACGCCAGCATCTCACTCGACGGCGGTGCACTGTTTTGACCGGAACCCGCCGCCACTCCGGCCGGCGGACGTGGCGCGGGGTTGTCATCGAAGAACGAAGCCTTGCCCGAGGCGTAGACGGTTGTGAACACCGCCGCGCCGAGCGCGCCGCCGATTTGAAGCGTCGAATTGATCAATGCGCTAGCCGCGCCGGCATCGTGATCGGGCACTCCGATGAGTGCGACATTCTGCTGCGGGATTATGAGCAGTCCCAGACCCAGTCCGAGCAATATCAGGCCTGGCAGAACGTGCGTCCAATATGACGAGTCCACCCCGATCTGCGTTAGCAGTACCAGGCCGATAAGGGAGATGATCGGACCAGTCACCATTAGCGGCTTCGGACCAAGACGCGGTGCCAGCGCCGACGCCACGCCTGCGGTGATCACGATGCCGCCGGTGATCGGCAGTGAGGCGACGCCGGAGATCACCGGGCTCATACCGAGGACGATCTGGAAGTAAAAGGTTAGGAACAGCGTCGCTCCTACGAGGACGGTTCCACATACGGCGGACCCGAAGAATGCCGGCCCACGATCACGATGGAACAAGATGTTGAGCGGTAGCAGCGCATTCGCGGAGCGGGCTTCGACAAGTCCGAATACTCCAAGCAGGATCACGCCGCCGACAATGAACGAGATCGTTGTGGCCTGACCCCATCCGTTCTCCGCTTCGGTGAATCCGTACACCAGAGCGCCCAAGCCTAGGGCGACGAGAACAGCGCCCGGCAGATCGTAGCGAGTGTCCCCATGGGCCTTGCTCTCCTTGACCACGGCCAAGGCGGCCACAATTGCGACCGCGACCACCGGCACATTCACGAGTAGGCACCAGCGCCAGTTGGCGTACTCGGTCAACACTCCACCCAGTAGGAGGCCGATGGCCGCACCCCCGCCGGCGATCGCCCCGAAGACGCCAAATGCGGTTGACCGCTCTTTGGGGTCAGTAAAGGTGACGGTTAGGATCGCCAGCGCTGCCGGTGCGAGCAGTGCTGCGAAGACTCCTTGGCCACCGCGGGCCAGGAACAGTTGCCACGGTTCTTGAGCAAGCCCACCGATAGCGGATGCAACGGCGAAGCCGGCCATTCCCACTATGAACGACCGCTTGCGCCCCCAATAGTCGGACACCCGGCCACCGAGCAGGAGCAGCGCACCGAACGACAAGGCGTAGGCGGTCACGACCCATGTCCTGCCTCCGTCACTGATCTGGAGATCCGCTTGCGCCTGCGGCAGAGCTATATTCACGATTGTTGCATCCAGAACGATCATCAGCTGGGTCAACGCAACGATCGCGAGGACCAACCATCGGCGAGCATAGTTTGACGGGATCCTGTCCGAGGGGGCTACCGCCAGTTTCTGCTTTGCTTCTTTCGCGTCGCTCACAGGAGCCTCGTAGGTTGTGGTCCGGCGTTTCGAATCTAACTACCTCAACAGCCCGCGCGTTACAGGGATTGGCCATCGCGACGGGCTGCGAAGAGGCACACATCGACGAAATCGCCACCGCTGTACGCGCATCATCTACGAGGGCGGACCGTAATCCAGGATCTGCCAACCCTTGCCGGTGTTGGTCACCACCACTTTCAGCAACGTCGGCAATTCGCTTGGTTGAGTATTCTGCACATTCTGGGTCTTCTGGTTCGCGAAGACCATCACCGTGTACTTCCCGTCGGTCTTCTCCGTGACGCTCGTCGCGAGCACGCGGCCGGTCGCTTGCACCTGGGCTTGCTGCATGATCTGGGTCAACGTCGGACGGACCTCGTCGTATCGCTTGACCAGGGCGTCGCCGGCATTCGTCTTCACTGCAGCGAAGAAGGCATCGGTGTTCTGGTAGCTGTACGTCAGTGATTTCGTGGTGTAGTCCGCTGCCGCGGCGGCTGCCTGTGCGCGCTGGGTGGCATCGGCATCTTTGGCGGAATTCACATCGTCGGCGTCGACGTACAGGTACGCGAACACACCTACCAGCACTGCTAAGACCACGATCAGGACTATCGCGATCGCGCCGCGAGCACGCGCCGTGAGGTATCGCCGCGGCTTTTTTGCGACAACGGCGTCAAGGTCCGCCGTATCGCGAACGGGATCGTCGACCGTGTCGACCGGCTCGCTCACCACCACGTTTGAACCTGGTGTGCCCTCCGACTCGGTGCTCTGTGCGGGAGTGGTTCCCACACTCGATTGTTCGTGGTCTGTCATGTGAGGCCTTTCTTGCACTGCGGCCGGGGTCGCAGTGTTCAGTTTCGTCACCGCGGTGACGGTGACGTGTTGATCGGAATCTGCGCGCTTCCCGGTTTCGACGCCGGGAATGTACGCGAGAGAAGGTCGCCGATCGATCCGAAGTCGACATAGGTGTTCGCGACCTTGGCCGTTGCCGGTTTGACAGCTCGGCTGATGGCCACCAGATCGGGCTGGAGGATCTGCAGGTAACCGTTCAACTTTGTGACGAGCTTCAGGATGGGAGGCCATTTGTCATATGACGTCGCCGAGAACTTGATGAACGCCCGCTGGATACGCGCCAACCCGCCGACTGCTGCCGGCGTCTCGACGGATGCGGCACTGAGAACGTCGCCGGTGTTCGACAGCAATCCGAGCAAGAACTCCGCGTTGTCCGCGGTCACCCGAACGGCACCGTCTTTGCCCACGAAGTCGACAAGGCGACCCATCATGTCACCGATCGTGGCCAGGTCCGCTTGCCGACCGTCCACCGCTTGCGACACGGTCTTGTTGATGGATTCGATTGCGGTGGGATCTAGTGCGTCCGCAACCGATGACAGTTTGGGCAGCACTTGCGGAACCGACGGATAGACGTGAACAGCGGTGGGCGGCACCACGTCGCCGCTGCCATAAAACCCGTCAGCGCTCGAATCGGCAGGTATGAAGTTGACGTATTGTTCGCCCGCTACCGACAGATTCTCTATTGTCATCACACTGTTTCGCGCGATCTTCGTTCCGGTCTCGACGCTCATGTCCACCTTGAGACCGCTGTCCGCCGCGTGGATCGCGGTGACCTTCCCCACCGGCAGTCCCTGCAGCATCACCGGCGAGGTGTCCAAGAGACCACCGGAGGCGTCGATGTATGCCGTCAGCGAATAGTCCGACCGCGCCGGGTTGATGCGAGCGACGACGACAACGAGGTAGGTGAGGCCCACAACGAGGACGACGAACAGGGCCAGCGCAGAAAGTCGCGCTCCTCGGGTCATGGAAGCATTCCGATCGATTTCAAGACTGTGATGAACGAGCTGGCATCGCGGCGAGCGAGGTCACGGTTGTCGACGGAAATACCGGACACGTTGACGTTCGGTGAGCCGACGAACGGGATCAGCTTGTCGCGGATGACGCGGGTCGCTTGCTCGGTGACAGCTGCAGAGTAGATATCCGAATTCGCCAGCGAACGGACAACGGGGGCTATGGCAGCCACCGATGGCACGATCCGCGAGTTCTCAGGGTCGACGATTGCACCGGCCGCCGTAGAAAAGTCACGCAGATTCGCGATGAGGAGCGCGACGTCGATGAGGGTGTAACCCAGTCCGTAGAAATTTTTCCCACCCTTGATGAGCACGCGATCCAACGCGGCGGGGTCCGATAACACAACTTTCAGCGTTCGGTTGGCGGAGGTCAGCACCACGTCGAGCTTGTCCGTGTTCGACGAGACCTCCGACAACGTGGCGAGCGTTGTCCGATATAGAGTGTCGAACTGCTCTGGACTCTTGGGGAACGCGGTGTTGAGCGTCGAAATCGCCGTGTGGACCTTCGACAGCTCGCCTCCGCCCAAGACGTTGGCCATGCCACGCATCACGTCCTCGACATTGGCCGCCGGCTCGGTTCGGGACAGGGGGATGACGGAGCCGGATCTCAACATGTCGGCGGTCGTCGGATCGCTAGGCGGAAGGATCGAGACATAGATCTCACCCAGTAGAGTGTCCTGCCTCAACTCAGCACGGGAATCGGCGGGAAGTCGCGAATCTGACGTGACCTGAGCCCGGACCAGTGCGTGTCCGTTCTCGTAGGTGACGTCCTTGACCGTCCCGATATCTGCACCATTTGAAAGAACCTTCGCCTGCGCGGGGAGGTTCAGCGCACTCGTGAACTCCATGCCGATGGTGTACCCGCGGCTACCGGAAGTAGTGAACGACGGCGGGTTGTCCGCGTTGATGCCACACGACGTCACTACCAGCACGACGGAGACCCCTGACATGAGGATCGGCAATCCCCGTCGTAACCGAATGCCCCTGATCATCGCGGTCCTCCACCCATCAACGACGATACTGCGGCGGAGGCTCCGCCGGGAGCGCAAACGTCTGCTGCCGCCCGACTGTTGCACGCACCCACAACCTGACGGAGCGGCAACGACACGGCGAACGCCTTCAGGATGGATTGCGAATCAGGATATTTGACGATGAGGTCCGCAGTGCGCGCCGCGGAAGCGGCCACAAGGTTCAGCTGATCGCCAGCCTTGGCGATCAGCGGTACCGAGGCGTCACCGATCGCAAAGATGGGCGGGCCGAAGTCGGTCGACAGCCGGGACAGAATCGGCACGAATACGCCCGCATATTCGACGGCAGCGCCAAATGTCTGGCCGAAGGCAACGATGACCTGGATGGCTTCCACGAAATGGTCGAACAGGGCCGTGACTTGTGCAGAATTATCGGTCGCCACTCCGGTGAGTGTGGCGAGATTTCCGACAATGCGCCTGATCTGACCGTCCCGCTTTGCCGGATCATTTATCAACGCCGCGGAATTCTTGATGATTGACGAGATATCTCCGTCGGACCCCTTCAAATTGCGGGCGACAAGATTGAGCGACTGCAGAACGGCATCGGTGTTCCGGCCATTGTCCTTGACGAGATCATCAGACAGATTACTCAAGGACTCGAGCGTCTGACTGATTCCTAGCGGGGTTCTCGTGTTGGCCAGAGGGACACACTGCATTCCGTTGTAGCGGGCTCCACCGGCGTAGGGCTTTGTGAACTCGATCTGCCGCTCCGTGACGATTGACGTCGACACCAACGTGAGACCCACGTCCGCGGGTAGCGGAACGCTCTTGTCGACCTTCATGTCGACTCGAACCCCGCGTCCACCGTCATCGTTGTTTTGCGCGACCTTTGTGACGCTTCCGATCTTTTTACCAAGCATCGCAACCGCGTTCCCATTAAATAGACCGGAGGCGTCGCTGAAGATCGCGCACATCGTGCGTGTGTTGCCCTCGGAAGCGGAGCGGCCGACGACCCCACCAACAACCGCGACCAGAACAGCCACCACGACTGCGGTGGGAACCAGCCACGATCTCAATCCTCGTCTCAACATTTGTCCTCGCCAGTCGGGATACACATACGTAATTGGGGCTTCTGAGGGGTCGGTGCGCTGACGGGCGCGTCGAGCAGGATCCCGAGTTGACGCGAGATCTGGTCGACTTGTGTCAGCGCGTTCGAATACCCCGGCAACCCAGTTGCAACTTTGTCGAGCAGCTTCTTGAACTGCTGAACCGACGGTTCGATCCCGTCTTGATATGCAACCAGCGGCCTGGTGAGGAGTTTGAACAAGCGCCGCAAATAGTCAAATCCATCCCGCACGTTCTGGATGTCAGGGCCGAGTGTGCTCGCGAGGAAACTCAGCTGGCGCAGAAAGTCGACCAGCACCTGCTTGCGGTCGGCGAGCGCCTTGACGTACTCGTCAGAGAGCGAGACAGCACTGTCGAGCTGACCGTACTGTCGCTCGAGCAGATCGACCAGGCTGCTGGTGTTGCGTAAAGCGTCTGGGAGGTTCGTGTTTCCGTCGGAGAACGCCTTTTGCAACAGGTCGGCTGTCTTGCGCAGATCAACTGCTTTGACGTCGCGAAAAATCGGTGTGGTGGTTTCGAGCGTGTCGGAAATATCGTAGGTACTCGATGTCTGCACAAGAGGTATCGGTCCCGACAACTTCTGCGATCCCGATCCTGGATTCAGGTCCAGGACTCGCCCTCCGATCGGCGTCACCAGACGGACGTTCGCCGTGGCGTTCGACCGAACTGGAATCGCGTCGTCGAGCCGGAACTTAACGGTGATGAACGTCCCGGTCAGATCCACCGCCGAGACCTTGCCCTTACGGATACCGGCAATGCGGACTTGATCACCGGACTTCAAGCCGCCTGTATTGATCAGCTGTGCCGACAGGGTTCGTTGCCCAGGAGGCATGACGTAGGTGACGCCGGCGATCACGAGACCGACGACCAAAAGCAGAGACAGCACGCCTGCCACGATTAGGTTCCGTCCGCGTTCGGGCCGATTGTGCGGTCGGTTGGAATTGAACACGGATCTCACTGGCACACAACCAATCGTTGGCCCATCAACGCGATCTGGGCGGTTCTGGGCAAGGTGAGCGGACTACCGGAACACTTCGCGTCGGACGTGGTCGCGTGGGTTGCACCGGCCAATGCGTCGAGGACCGGCTTCAGCAGAACTGCTCCATTGAGAAGTCGTTCTGAATCACCCGGCTCACGCAGCAATCGTTGGTAGATCACCGCGTAGCTGTCGTCGTACGTCGACTCGAACTGCTCACCGATCTTCACGGTGTTGGCAAGTGACCGATTGACCTCGCGGAGCGATGCACGGAGCCGATCACTGACACGGCTGAAGGCGTCCACAATCGATCCCAGTTTGTCGACGAGTTCTACCAACTGCGCCGATCGTCCCCGCAGCTGATCGGAAACCCGGCCAAGGCTGGTCACGATATTGGTGATGATCTCAGATCGCTGGTTGCCGTACGCGGTGATGTTCTCGACCTGTTTGAGAACCGGAGATAACCCACTACCGTCGCCTTGCGCGACTCGAAGCAGATTGGCCTGCAACTCATTGATCTCGTTGGCGTTAAGCGTGTCAAAGACGGGTTTGAATCCGTTGAACAGTGTCGACACGTCAAACGATGGAATGGTTTTGTCGAGGGCCACCTGAGTGAGCGACCCTTGTGTGTCGTTCTGCTGCGCACCGATGAGCTCGACATATCGCTGGCCCAAGAGGTTCTGGTACCGCACCGCAGCACTCGTCTTGTCAGTGATGGTGATGTCTTTGTTCAGCTGGAATCGCACAACGGCAGTGGCGCCCTTAAGATCGACCGCCGTCACATATCCGACCTTGACGCCGGCCAAGCGCACCCCGTCGCGGGGCTTGAGGCCCGACGCATCGCTGAATACAGCGGAATGTTCCGAACTCCCATCCTGCGAAGCCGGCTCCAGAATGGCGACGATCACATAGGTCAGTAGCCCGATCACCACAAAAAAACTCAGGATTTTTATAATCGTGGGAATCAACGACTTGAGAGTCATTTGACAGCCCTTCCCGCCGCCAGCGCGCTCTGCAAAGCAGGCGACGTGCGAATAATCAGCGCGACGTGCAGCTGCACTTTGTTGTCGACACGCGGCGTTGCCTTGTCGATTCCGTCAAGGATCTGCGGGACCGAGTCCATGGTCCGAACCAGACCCGACGCAGAACGTGCCACAGGAAGTGCGAGATCAAGCCCTACGTCCAATAGTGAGCTGAGTGCCGCGTAATTCTTCGTCAACAGGCCGCCGAGTCCGCCGAACAGCACCTCGCCGGTATCCTTCAGATTGCTCTTCGCGATGTCGATGCCGCGCTGATTGCCGAAGAAGTCAGCAATGTCTACGTTGAGATATATGCCCGGGATAAATGGCTTCATGAAATCCGCAATGCCTTGAGACAAATCAGCAGCAATCGCAAGGTCTTTACCGACGGGTCGTTTCTGTACATCGCGGGTGAGCTGTGCGATCTGGAACGCCAACTTACCGGTGTCGGCGAATGTCTGAGAGTCATCGACGATGAACTTCGTCACCGCTTTGAACGACGGTTGATCGAGAACTTGGACCAGGTTTGAGATCTTGCGGATCAGGGTCGACACCGAGGTCTGCTCGGTCTGCGCCCGCGAGACGCTGACCACCCCTCCGTCTCGGACCCGCGCTCCGTCGCCCAGGTCGACGATCTCGAGAGCAGTCGGTCCCAAAGCATTCGCGGAGGTGTAATTTACCGACAAACCCTGCTTCGGATTTATGGCGCCGTTTCCCCCGGTGAATTCGATCTTCACGGCCGTGCCGCGGGTGCCGACTTTGACACTCGACACTCGCCCCACGGTCAGGCCCCGATACTTGACCTCCGAACCGCCCTTCAACCCATCGCCGATCACATCGGTGTTCAAGGTGAAAGTCTTGTCCGCGTTGACTTTCGTCGTGGTGTCGACGAGGAAGTAACCCGCAATGATCACCACCACCAGCACAGCCACGCCACGTACGATCTGGCTCTTGCGCGACGGCGCACGCCCGGATAGATCTTTGAAGACAGCCATCTGAACCCCCTACCCTGAGATCCGGACGCCTGAATCAAAGCCCCACATCAACAGTGTCAGCACCATGTCCTCGACGACGATGATTATGAGGCTGCTCCGAATCGCTCGGCCTGAGGCACGACCCACTCCTTCCGCTCCACCGGTGGCGTAATAACCCTGGTAGCTGTGCACGATGACCACGGAAACGACGAACACCAGGACCTTGATCATTGAAAACAATAGATCGCGTGGCACAAGGAATTCGTTGAAATAGAAATCGTAGGTGCCGCCCGATTGTCCGTGTCCGATGGTGACGACCAGTTTGGCGGCAAAATACCCGAGAATGAGGGTGACAATGTAGAGCGGGATAACTGTGGTCACCGCCGCAACCACTCGCGTGCTCACCACAAAAGGAATCGGACGCACGGCCATCGATTCCAGGGCGTCGATCTCCTCAGCAATACGCATCGACCCGATCTCTGCGGTCAAGCGGCAACCCGCTTGAGCCGCGAATCCGATCGCCGCGATAATCGGGGCGAGTTCGCGTGTGTTTGCGTACGACGACAAGAATCCGGTCAATGAACTCATCCCGACCAGGTCAAGTGACGCATAGCCCTGGATGCCGATGGACGCGCCGACGGCAATACCGAGTATGGCGAGAACGATCGCCGTGCCGCCGCCGACTAAGACCGCTCCACGGCCCCAAGCGAACTCTTGTATGTAGAGCAACGTCTGACGCCGATATGTGGTCGCCACGTGTCGGAGTCCCATGACCGTTTCGATGACAAAGGTGAAGACATGGCCCACCTGCTCGGCAATTCCGGTGGTTGCATTCGCTACGCCGGCGAGTGTTCGGATGCCAGGTCTAGTTTGAAGAGAAGGCACAGCTAGGTTCATGTTGGTCTGCTATCCGATGGTCTGGGGTACAAACATGGTCGTGAGCTGCGTGATCAGCACATTGATGATGAAGCAAGACACGACACCCAGAACGACCGTCGCGTTGACCGACTGTGCGACTCCCGCCGGTCCACCTTTTGTCGAAAGTCCGCGTTGGCATGCGATCGCGACGACGACGAGACCGAACACGAGCGACTTGATCAGAGCAACCACGATGTCTGTCACAGACGCGAAGGACGCAAAGGAAGCGGTGTAGCTGCCAGGGGTGATTCCCTGAACGTTCACGCTGATGATGTAGCCCGCCAGGAGCCCCGTGAACACGATCAACATGCAGAGCATCGGCGCTGTGACGAGGACTGAGACAACGCGTGGCGCAACGACTCGGCGTGTCGGATTCAAGCCCAGGGTTTCCATGGCGTCGATCTCTTCTCGGATCGTCCGCGCGCCGAGGTCGGCTGCGATGGCCGATCCCGCCGCACCCCCGAGCAGGAGCGCCGTCACGATCGGCGCTCCCTGCTGAATGATTCCGAGTCCGCCGGCTGCTCCGGCGATAGATGTCGCGCCCACTTGCTGGGTCAGGCTCCCGACCTGCACCGAAACGATGACGCCGAACGGTATAGCCACCAAAATCGCCGGCAGAGTGGTCACGGTGATCACAAACCAGGTTTGCGTGATGAATTCCCGGAACGGAAAGCGGCCGGTGACGATGTCGCGGACAGTCCATCTCAGCGCCCCGCCCGCCATCGTGGCTGTACTCCCAAAGGTCGCCAGGCTGTCTGCTGTTCGACCCACTATTCGACTGGTAATTGATTGCTCCTGACAACACAGATCCGTATCTCATCGCGAATTCGTTCCTGAGGGTATCAGGTACTTGGAGTACGTTCACCGGTTCAGGAAATTGGCATGTCCTCAGTTATCTGCGCATCCTGTTTTTGCTTCCTGTTGCCGTGAACTGGGCGGATATGGCTTTCGATGACCATATGGTTGAACGGAAGAGGCATTCCGCGCAGTAGATCGTGCGCGGGCTGCGTGCGCTGCGCGGTGCTGACGAGCTCACTGCGGCGGGCGATACGTCTGAGAAGCCCGCTGCCGAGCTGGAGGTGTCGGTCGCCACAGTGCAACTGGCGACGCTCGTATAGCGGTATGTACACCGACGTTGCGAAGGAACTCCACGAGCTCCGCAAGCAAACGACCGGCTCAACAACTCCTCGCCGACGCCGAGCCGAAAAGTATGCGCTGCGCGAGGTGGCGGAGGGCAACTTCAGGGCCGAACCGCCAGGCGCCGCGCTGTGGACATGCTCGTCGAGGGCTTGTGTGTGTCGAAGCGGTTGTCGTGCGGGGCGGTCGCGCTTGCTCCTTCTACCCAAACGAGTGCAACGATCGTCGAGTCCGGCTGATTCTGAGGCCGATCTCCACGAGATACAACGAACGTATGCCCAGGCGAATCCGGTGCATGGCTATCCGAGCGCGGGCATCTGCTGCACGACCAGGCCATGCCGATCAACGAGAGGCAGGTCCACCGTTTGTGGACATAGGAAGGATGGCAGGTACAGACCTACGACGCACGCAACCATCCCGGTCCACGAACCATGTCATCTCAAGATCACCGAGAACCGAGACTCACGGGCGAACTTTCCGTCACTGTGACGGTAGGTCAGCTAGTGAGGGCCCGTGCCTTCGTAAATCAGCTCCCCAACTTCGTATGGCTCCACGTTCGAGCCTCAAATTGAACGAATACAGACTTCCTGGAGCGAGGAGCGCACAATTTTCTCAATAGCGCCGTACCGTTGAGCCAGGTCTCCACATCGCGAAGGAGGGCCTAACCAAGCGTTGCGACCGCGAAACCGGACTGATCGAGCGGGCTAACGACGAGTCACGAGGCCAGGATCTGAAATCGACCGGTCTCGAGAGAAATCGACACCAAGCCGGCGGGAAGCGGCTTCGACTATCCCCCAGGTCGTATCTTGCAGGTGGGCGACGAACAACTCGTCATCTACGCCCTGCTCTGCACCACCGTCTAACCACCACTCTGTCGCCGATAAACCTGAACCAAGGATGGATGCCACCACGATTGGAACAGTCGAAGTGTCGGCATCAATGGTCCGTAGGTGCGTCGCGAACTGGTCGGCCAGAATCTCGACAATCGACCTCAACTCGTCCGCCGCACCGCCATCTCCCGAGACCGAGTACTGAAACATCTTGTGGCTGATCAAAAAGCGCACAACTGCCGGATGCTTCCCGACCAGTCGTACATAGGAACGGATCAAGGAACCGAAAACTTCATCCACGGAGGGCGCACTTCCCGCGTCCTGCAACGTCAGTTCGGCCGATTCCCAGATCATGGTTCCCAGCCTCGAACCCACCGCCCGGTATAAACCCGCTTTGTCGCCGAAGTGGCGGTACAACTTGGGCTTCGAAACTCCGGCCTCCGCTGCTATATCCTCCATGCTGACACCTTGGCCGCACCTGTCGATCGCGCGAACTGCTGCGTCCGAAAGCTCGGCCCTGACCACGAGCCTGTGGTCATCCCAGCGGGTATTTCGTGCATCGAACACACGTTTTTGAACCTGGTGGGGCTTTGCTGAGATCCGGCGAATGACAGACATATCAGTGATGAGATTACCAGCGGTGCCACACAACCACCGAGCCTGGGTCATCCTCGAGGACCTGCATCGCAGGCGTGGGCACCGCCGCTTCAATCACATTGCAATCTGCAGGTCATGCCACATGGCTAGTGGGGTGTGGCTGCGTCCAGTCGGCCGACCGCGTCGTTGAACTCCCGCGGGGCCTCGAGATTGATCATGTGACCGACGTGCTGGATGGTCACCGTCTCATGCAACCAACCACGTTGTTGTAGACGTTCTGCAATTACGATCGAGTGGGCCTGCGGGGTCAGCTTGTCCGCGTCGCCCACGGCAACCGTGGTCGGCACAGTCAGAGCATCCAACCCCGCACCGACATCGATGGTGGCGAGGACGCCCCCCCAGCCGGCCCGCACTGATGGGGGACATTCGAGAACGATCGCGCAGCACTCGGCAACCACATCGACTGGGGCATGCCGCCCCATGGTGCCGTACTTCACGAAGCGCCGGGTGAGTGCGCTGTTGGGCATCTCCGGGCCCGCTACTGCCAGACCTGCACCGAAGGCGCGCTCGAGATGTGCGCGAAGCGACGGACGCGATCCGATCAGCGTTGACTTGCTAACCAGTTCCGACGGACCGGTGCTGGCCAGAACAGCGCCACGCGCGAGCTCAGTTACCGAGTCAGGATGCCCGTCTGCCCACGCCATCACCGACATTCCACCCATACTGTGACCCACCAGGAGCGCTTTGTGAGGCGGCGTCACCACGGCTCGCAGAACGGCCTCGAGGTCGTCGCCGAGCGCGGCTGAGGTGAACGCAGTGCGTCCACGATCGCTCCAGCCATGTCCGCGCTGGTCATAAACCACTACACGATTGGACTTGGCGAAGTGCTCGATCTGTGGGCGCCAGAATCGACCTTGACAAGCCCACCCATGGCTGAAGACCAACAGCGGGGCGTCGGATCCGAGACCGAACTCTTCGACCATCAGCCGCGTCCCATCCGTTGATAGGACCTCCCTGACGCGCCGAGTTTCGGACACTGCAAACTGAATGTCAGAGGGCATCGAAACTCACAGTGACTGCGTCGGTCAGCGGAAGCGCTTGACAGGCAAGGCGTTCGCCGTCCTGAACGTCCTCTTCGACCAGGATATTGTTCTGAACCATGTCGACGTCGCCGTCGACCAACCTGCACACGCACGCGCTACACGCGCCCTCACGGCACGAATACGGCGCGTTGTGCCCCTGTGACAGAAGCACATCGAGAAGCGGCGTGTTCCGCGGCCATTCAACGGTTATGCAGTCGCCGTTCAGGTACACAGTTGCGGTGGCGATGCCCTCATCGTCGCTGAGGCGCCGCAGCGTCGCTGTGTCGAATGGATCGCCGGATAAAGACTGGAAGACCTCGCGATGGACGTTCGCATGGTTCACCCCACACTCGACCGCGGCCCGCTCGACGAGGTCCATGAACGGCGCAGGGCCGCACATGAAAACTTCGGTACCTTTGTGATCACTCAGGATCTCCGTCACCGCCTGTGCCGTCGGGATCCCGCGCTCCGACTCGAGCCAATTCACCATGGAGAACCGCTCAGGGAATTCCGCTGCGATCTGTTCGAGTTGGCCCCCGTACATCACCGATTCGATGTCGCGGTTGGCGTAAAACAACACCACTTCGCCACCACCGGCTATGAGCGCCGATTTCACTAACGAGAGGACTGGCGTGATTCCGCTTCCGCCAGCAAAGAACGCCATGTCCACGTCCAGGTTCTTCGCGGTGAATTGGCCGGACGGCGCTAGAACTGTCATCTCCATACCCACAGTCACGTTGTCGCACAACCAGTTCGACGCGTAACCGTCGCGGGTACGTTTGACACCGATCTCGAGACGGAAATCATCGACATAGGGCGAGCTACTGAGTGAATAGCACCGAGCAACATGACCGGTCTGCTCAGACGGAATTTTCACCGTGACGAACTGGCCCGGTGCGTACTTGAAGTCCTCGACGATTTCGTCCGGGATGTCGAAGGCAATCGTCACCGAATCGATGGTTTCCTGCACGACGTCGGTCACGGTGAGTGCTCGAGATCGCGATCTCGCTACCGGGGGCGCGTCCTGTTCCACCGTCATTTGATGATCCCCCGCCTGCGAGCAACTGCATATCCCACACGTGTCAGAGGTGCTGCGATGTCCTGGTAGCGCGGTCCGACGACGCGCGCGACGAAGTCGAAGGCACGAGCATCAGCGCCGATGAGAACACGTGCACGCTTTTTGTCAACGCCCTTGAGGATTGTCGATGCAGCCTTGTCGGGCGTGCTCCGAGCGATCTTGTCGAACATGGACGCGATGGTCGTGGTGTCGCCCATCTCGGACACACCACGAGCATTGTTGACGATATTCGTCTTGACACCGCCCGGGTGAACGCAGGTCACCACGACCGGGTAGCGGCTGATCTTCATCTCTTGGCGCAGAGCCTCGGTGAACCCTCGAACACCGAACTTGGCAGCGTTGTACGCGCTCTGACTCGGGATCCCGATCAAACCGAAGACACTCGAGGTATTGATCAGATGCCCGTCGCCGGACGCGATCAGATGCGGCAGGAACGACTTCGTGCCGTTGACGACACCGCCGAAGTTGATCCCCATCAGCCAGTCGAAGTCCTCCCAGGACATATCGACGACGTCGGCGCCGAGGGCGACGCCGGCGTTGTTGAAGACCAGGTTGACCTTGCCGAACGACGACTGCATCGCGTCCGCGTAATCCTGAAACGCATTGCGGTCTGCAACATCGAGAACTGAGGTCTCGACCGTGGTGCCGTACTTCGTACGGCAGATATCAGCAGTCTCTTTGAGGTGCATTTCGTCAATATCGGACAGGGCGAGCGAGGCGCCACGTTCGGCCAACTGCACTGCCAACGATCTCCCGATTCCCGAAGCTGCGCCGGTGACAACCGCGACCTTTGATGCGTAATTGCCTGACGTCGAACTAGTCACTTTGTAAACCCACTCTGTCGATGATTGAACAAATGCGCTATCTAGGCGATTTCGTAGTCGGAGGCCTCGAAGTCCTTCGTGGCGCGCCAGTACTGCCAAGTGAAGCCGGGCCACACCGTCCGATTCACGCCGAGTGAATCCAGATACCAGCTTGTGCATCCACCGTTGGTCCACACCCCGTTGGCCAATTTGTGCTGGATGTCGTCGTTGAACTTGCTCTGAACAGTCGGGCGCACGTCAATGCGCTGTGCATCTTTGCTGTCGACCGCATCGATCACCTTCAAGATGTACTTGATCTGCTGTTCGATCATGAAAACGACGGAGTTATGTCCCAATCCGGTGTTCGGCCCGAGAAGGAAGAACAAATTGGGAAAGCCCTCAGTTGTGATACCGAGGTGGGTGTTGATGCCCGTCTCGCGCCAGTGTGACGGCAGATCTTCACCGCGGGCGCCCTTCAGCGCCAGCGAATCGAAGCCATCAGTGACGTGGAAGCCCGTCGCGTAAATGATCACATCGACCGGGTACGAGTTTCCATCAGACGTGACGATGGAATCTTCGGTCACCTTTGCGATCCGGTCGGCGACGACGGTCGTGTTCGGCGCCGCAAGGGCCGGATAGTAGTCGTTCGAGCCAAGGATCCTCTTGCACCCGATGCGGTAGGAGGGGGTCAGCTTCTCGCGGAGAACCGGATCACTAATAGAACGCTTGATGTTCCATTTCGCAACCTTCTCGATCGGACGCATGAGGTTGGAGTGCCCGTTCAGTCCGAAAGCCAGGCTCTCGGCGCCCCAGTACACCGACCAGCGTGCGAGCCGACGCGTGAGGGGGACCTTGTTGAGAACCGTGCGAACGGCGGCGGGAACCGCGAAGTTCCTGCGCGGCAGCACCCATGCCGGAGAACGCTGGAAAACTGTCAGCTCGCCGGCCTCCTTCTGCACGAAAGGCAAGAATTGAATCGCACTGGCACCGGTACCCAGGACAGCAACACGCTTGCCTGCGAGCTCTACCGAATGGTCCCATTGCGCGGAGTGAAACGCCTGGCCCGTGAACTTCTCGATACCGGCGAGGTCAGGAAAGTTGGGGATGTGCAACGCACCGACACCGGACACCACGTATTGCGCGATGTACTCCCGACCCGCCTCGGTCCGCACGTGCCACCGGGACTCGGGCTCGCTCCAGTACCCAGAAATCAGCTTCTGGCCGAAGTGGATTTTCTGCGTGACGCCGCGCTTATCAGAGATGTCCTGGAGGTACTGCTCGATCTCTGGTTGCGACGACCACACTTTTGACCAGCCGCCGCGAGTCTCGAAGGAGTAGGAGTACATCAAGGAAGGGACATCGCACGCGCAACCTGGGTAGGTGTTGTCGCGCCAGGTCCCACCCACGGAGTCTGCCTTTTCCAGAACGAGGAAATCGTTGATTCCTTTGCGGCGCAACTGGACGGCCATCCCAAGTCCCGAGAACCCGCTACCAACTATAAGGACCTTGGTCGTGATTGGATCGTTGGATTTCGGCGACTTGGCAGAGCGCGGCGCGCGCTTCGTGGTGGATGATGTCATTGATTGATACTCCTCAATTAACGAGTGTTCGCGATGCATATGAGTCAGGGAGGTGCAGGCGTGATGCTTGGCCTATGCGTTGATCCGTTGGATCAACGATCAGTCACCGAAGGTCGTCGGGAAGGCTGCGGGTCGCGCGCCACATCGCCATGGTGAACTTGCCCTCGATCATGCCGGCCTCGTGGAAGAACCGGATCATGGGCTCTGACATGAACTGAATGTTGACGCGGTAGTGCGGGCTGGTCTGCTGTGCGAACACGCCACGCAGACGGCCGATGCCAACGGCCGGGTACACCTTGGGGTTGATCAGCAGCGGGTATGCGAGATTGGCGATTACTGCGAGCACTCCGCGGTGCCACGCTCGGGAGATCTTGCCGCGACGCTGCATTCCTTCGACCATGTCCAGCCGCGCGAACGTGATGTGCCGAGCCTCCTCGAGCACATGGATCTTCATCAGCTGACGCAGCTGCGGCTGCATCTCGGGGTCACTCATCGCCTCACGCTGAGCGCGATCGAGGATCTCCTCGATCAGCAGAGTCGCACCAGAGACCGAGGGACCTAGCGGGACGAAATGAAGAATCTTGGCGAAGCTGAGGAAACCCGTGGGCAAACGGTAGGGCTCGATGCCCATTTTGTTGATCAGACGGGCGAACATGATCGAGTGACGCGATTCATCACCGACCTCTGTTAGCGAGTACAACGAACGCTCGTCGGTGATCGCCCCCTTGGCGGTGGTCCGTAGGAGAGCTGAGCTCAGCAAGTTCTCGGCGTAGATTCCGAAGCTCAGAATGCTTGCGATCTCGTGCCGGCCCAGCTCGAACTTCTGCTCGTCGGTCATCTTGTTCCACAGCTTCGAACCGTAGAGCGACACCCTGTGTTCAGGCAGGAAACGCTTGCCGTCTTCCCACGGCGAATCCCAATCGATGTCAATCTCGGCATCGTAGGATTTCTCGGCTGACGAGCGCAGCAAGCGACCGGCCGAGCGCTGCATGTCAACAGGCTTACGCGTATTGACTCGCGCTAGTCCCTCGGTGGAAAAGTTCGGCTTGATTTCGGCATCTTGAACGGTCATCTGCGCTCCATGTGTTCGTGGTTTCGGGATCCGCTGCTCGAGTATCTGTTACCAGTAGTACCCGGTACTGATAGTATTCTCAACAAGTTCCAACTTGTCAACGGCGATGCACGAAGGTGAGACCCAAATGTCAGACGACCACGATCTCGACTACTCCGGCGAAGCGGTGCTGGCATGCCGAGGGAAAGAGATCCCTGTTGATCTCAAGATCAAGGGCTATTTTCAGCCGCTCAACGGCCTGTACACCTGGTACGGCCGGATAACCAAGAACGCCGAGCTCGATGCCCTGCTGGAGGGCAAGCGAACGGTGGCGGTGGTCTCGACGCCCGAGGGACGCGCCGAATGCGTCGTCGGAGACGTCGATTTCTGGGGCCGCTACCGGCTGAGCGGCAAGAGCCGCCCGCCGTACCACGTACCGAGCACTCTCGAAGAGGTGGAAGCAATCGCCGAGAGCGAACACCACAGCTGATCTGACTGCAGACGGTCGTTTCGGGGTAACTGCAAACTCTCCTCAATTGGCCCGTCGCAGTTCACTGGACTTTTGCATGACCAATTGTTCGAGAGGAAACAAGACACGTGCCTAGCGCGTCGACCGTGGACAACGGTCCGTCACCGAAACCATCGTCGAAGAAGTCGGCTGGGAGCGGCGAGTACAGCGCTCTGCTGGAGAAGTTGGCCTGGCTAGTCTTGCGGCGTAAGGGTGTCGTGGCATTGGTGTGGATCATCATCGCCGGTGGGCTTGCTCTGCTGTTTCCTCAGCTCGAGTCGGTGATCAGAGACCAGTCCGTGGACCCGATCCCGGCCAGCGTCCCGTCGTTCCAGACGCTCGACCGGATGGGAACTGCGTTCAACGAGCGCGGCGCGAAGACCACCGTGTTCGTGGCCATGGAAAACAAGGGTGGACTGGACGCGGAAACGCGGGTCAAGTACGGCGAGATGGTGAAAGCGCTGAATGCCGATCGCGAGCACGTCATCGCTGTACGTGACCTCCTCGGTGATCGGCTCACCGAGAGTCAGGCGCTGAGCAGCGACAAGAAGGCGTGGTACTTGCCGGTTTCGCTGCAGGGAACGCTGGGTGGTCCGAAGGCCGCAGACTCCGTGGATTCGGTTCGCGAAGTCGCGGACCGAACCTTCGACGGTTCCGGAACCACTGTGCGGATCACTGGCCCGCCGGCAACCTTCAGCGATCAAATCAAGGTGGGCGAATCGGATCTACTCGTGATCACCCTCGCCACCGTATTCATGATCGCCGCGATTCTCTTTATCGTCTATCGATCGTTGTTCACCGCCGTGATGCCGCTGCTTGTGGTGGTGATGAGCCTCGCGGTAGGTCGGGGCGTCCTGTCCGGACTTGGTGAGATTGGTATGCCCGTATCCCAGTTCACCTCGATGTTCATGACGGTGATCATCTTCGGTGCAGGAGTGGACTACTCCGTGTTCCTGATAAGCAGATATCACGAGGCCATCCGCTCCGGCAGCACGCCAGATGTCGCGATTGCGCAGGCCAACGGGACCATCGGACGCGTGGTTTTGGCGTCGGCAGCGACTGTCGCCTTGGCGTTTCTGTCGATGGCGTTCGCGAAACTGAGCGTGTTCAGAACGCTGGGACCAGCGTGCGCAATCGCGATCTTAATCGGCTTCCTGGCAACAGTCACGTTGCTGCCTGCAGTGCTGTCATTTGCCGCGAAACATGGTGCGGGGCTGCCTCGCAGAGACTTGACGCGGCGATACTGGCATCGCGTGGGGACCTTCGTCGTCAGGCGGCCGGTGCAACTCCTCGCCGTCAGTATCGTGGCGCTGATCGGCCTCAGTCTCATCGCAACCACTATGACGATCACGTACGACGATCGAGAGGGTCAACCCGCCTCCACGGAGAGTAACGAGGGTTACGCCCTTCTCAACCGACACTTTCCCAAAGACACCATAATCTCCGAATTCCTGATCGTGGAGTCCAAGAAGGACATGCGCACCGCTCAAGGTCTCGCCGATCTCGATCAGATGGCCTCGCGAGTCGCACAAACACCAGGAGTCACACGGGTCATCGGCGTTACACGTCCGACCGGCGAGAAACTTCAGCAGGCCCAGTTGTCATGGCAGAACGATCAGATCGGCAACAAGATCACCGAGCAAACCGGAGGCGCACAAGCGCGCAAAGGTGACCTCGAACTCCTGAAGACGGGGTCCTCGCAGCTCGCAGGTGGCCTCGCACTTCTGAGTGACCAGATCACCACCAATCTCGCGCCACTGGGAGGTCTGCTCGGTCAGGCCTCCGCCGCGGGCGGTCAACTCAGTCAGTACCGGCCGTTGGTGGACGAGCTCGCAAGCGCCGCACCAGCTCTCGACCAGTTCTCGCAACAGGCGCCACAGCTGGCGAGACTGGCTCGGCAGGCGCAGTCGGCAGCCAACACCGTCGCTCCCGCATTGGACGCGCTCGACGCACCGTGGTGCCGGCAGATTCCCCAGTGTTCTGCCTTGCGGACCCAGACAGCCGACATTCGCTCACTTGCCGAGAACCAGTCGCTCACTCGATTCGCGGACTTCGCCACGAACCTCGGCGGGATCCGCGCGCCGGGCGCCGCGGATGTCGCACAGCTGCGGGACTCATTGAATGTCCTCGACTCCGCCTTACAGACCATCAACGGCCAAGACCTCACCAGCCGGCTGTCCCAGCTCGAGACAGGAGTCGGCGCACTGGCCGACGGCGCCCGTCGATTGTCGGGTGGTGTGGCCGCTTTGGTGGACAGCAATGTGCAGTTGCTCGCAGGACTGTCGCAGGTGGCTGCGCAACTACGAGCGCCCGCCCGTGATATCGGCAACTCGGACTCGGCCACCGGCTTTTACCTTCCTGCCGACGCCTTCAAGGATCAGCAGTTCAGTCAGGTCGCAAAACAGTTCATCTCGCCGGACGGGAAGACTGTACGGTTCGCGGTACAGACTGGTTACGATCCGTACACGGCTGATGCCATTCGCTTGGCGAACACGCTGTCAAAGGTTGCCGAAGGCGCGATGCCAAATACTTCTCTCGAGGGCGCCCGCGCTTCCGTGGCCGGATTCCCGGCCATCAACGCGGATGTCCAGCGTCTGCTTTCTTACGATTTCAAGTTATTGGGAATTGCCACCCTGCTCATCGTGGGGCTGATTCTGATGATTCTGCTGAGAGCTATCGTCGCACCCATCTATCTTCTCGCGACGGTGGTCCTCAATTATCTCGCCGCGCTCGGGATTGGGGTCCTAGTATTTCAAAACTTGCTCGGTGCTTCGATATCGTGGCCGGTTCCGCTGGTTTCGTTTATCGTTCTTGTGGCGGTGGGCGCGGACTACAACATGTTGCTGGTGTCGCGGCTACGCGAGGAGACTACGGACAGTGTTCGGCTCGGCGTGCTGCGGACCGTCGCCCACACTGGGTCCGTGATCACCTCAGCGGGATTGATTTTCGCTGCTAGCATGTTCGGGTTGGCCTTCGGGTCTATTGACGTCATGGTCCAGATCGGTGTAATTGTCGCGGCCGGACTTTTGATGGACACGTTCGTGGTTCGAACACTGGTTGTCCCTGCACTGGCAGTTCTGCTGGGCAAGGCGAGCTGGTGGCCGGGAAATATTGAGAGGCAGCACCACGAGCGCAGATTGATTAGACGGAAATGGGAAGTCCCAGTCGAAGAATTTATACTCTCGCGAGACCAGTGAGGTTTTCTCACCTGAGGTCTGAGGTTAGTGCGATTTGAGTATCCGATGTCTCATGAGGGGCCCTGTTGGATCCGTTTCGACAAGGAAAGCCGTTCTGCCGCGAGAGGTCCCCACGTCATCACCTAGCCTGCCGGCTGCGAGGTACCGGAGAAGGACCTTGGGTATCGGGTTCCAGCCGTCGAGGACGAACTCCACCGGTCGGCACGGAAACGCCACGGACAGACGCTTTGGTACGCGTGCCGCTCGGTGATGCCAAACCACATGTCGGCGCCGGTCAGATGGAACGTGCCTCTTTGAGCTGTATTCACAACCATCTGACTCCAGCGACCATAGCCGACTCCGTCGGCATCGACCAGAGTTGATTCGAGTTCTTACACCGAAAACGCATCATCAGGAGTTGGCTATGGGTGTTGTCACCTTTGTTTCCCACGACGGCGAGAAAGACGAGGCGCCGATCGAGGAAGGCGTGTCCCTGATGAAGATCGCAACCAACAACGCGGTGCCCGGTATCGATGGTGACTGTGGCGGTGAAGCCGCGTGCGGGACCTGCCATGTGATCGTCGATCCGCAGTGGTCTGCGACGGTCGGGGGGTCGGGCGCCGTCGAGGAAGAGATGCTCGCGATGAACCCCGAGCGTCGACCGACCTCCCGGTTGTCCTGCCAGATGCTCGTGTCCGCGGCGTGGGACGGCTTGATCGTCCAGACGCCTGAATTTCAGATGTGACCCACGAGAGTGACGGATAAGACGCAATGAAGGTTTCTGACGTGATCACTGAGCGGGTTCAGTCCGCCCTCCCGATCGATCTACAAATCCATGGCGCGCACCTGTACGACAGGACCCGGCGGTGGGTGACCGGATCGAACGGGAAGAGGCTGTTCGTCGAAAGTCCCATCCCGCCGGTCGAGGAGGTCGAACTCGCCGATATCGACCTCAGCAACCCGTTCCTTTATCGTCAGGGGCGCTGGCAGTCCTATTACGAGCGCCTCCGCAATGAGGCGCCCGTGCACTACCTGCCCGCCAGCCCGTTCGGTCCGTTCTGGTCGGTCACCCGACATGCCGACATCATGGCCGTCGACAAGAACCATGAGGTGTTCTCCGCCGAACCGCTGATCGTCATCGGGGTCCCGCCGCGCTTTCTGGACATCACCATGTTCATCGCGATGGATCCGCCCCGCCACGACCGGCAGCGGGCCGCCGTCCAAGGCGTGGTCGCGCCGAAGAATCTCCGTGAGATGGAGGCGTTGATTCGATCGCGCGTTCAGGAGGTGCTCGACGACCTCCCGCTGAACGAGCCTTTCGACTGGGTGCAAAACGTTTCGATCGAGTTGACCGCTCGAATGCTTGCCACACTGCTGGACTTCCCGTACGAGCAACGTCACAAGCTCGTTGAGTGGTCCGATCTCGCAACGTCGATGGAGCAGACCAACGGCGGCCCCTCAGACCTCGACGACACGTTCGACGGTATGCGTGAGATGGCCCAAGGTCTCAGCAAGCACTGGCACGACAAGGCGGCCCGGACCGCAGCCGGCGAGGAACCCGGATTCGATCTGATCACCATGATGCAAAGCAACGCCGACACCAAAAACCTCATCGACCGACCGATGGAGTTCCTGGGCAACTTGGCATTGCTGATCGTCGGTGGCAACGACACGACCCGCAACTCGATGAGCGGCGGTGTGCTCGCCTTGAACCGGTTCCCCGACCAGTTCGAGAAGCTGAAGGCAAACCCCGACCTGATTCCCAACATGAACTCAGAGATCATCCGGTGGCAGACACCGGTGGCCTACATGCGCCGCATCGCCACGACCGACACGATGCTTAACGGGCAATTTATCCGCAAGGGCGACAAAGTCGTGATCTGGTACGCCTCGGGCAACCGCGACGAGCGCGTGTTCGATCGTCCGGACGACTTCATCATCGATCGCGCCAACGCCCGCAACCACATCTCATTCGGCTTCGGTGTTCACCGCTGCATGGGCAACCGACTGGCCGAGCTGCAGCTGAAAATCCTCTGGGAAGAGCTGCTTCCTCGGTTCGAGAACATCGAGGTCATCGGCGAACCCGAGTACGTGCAGTCCAACTTTGTCAGAGGGATCAGCAAGATGATGGTTCGCCTCACCGCGAAATCGGACGCATGACACCTCGGCGAGCCGTCGTCATCGGGGCCAGCCATGCCGGAGCACAGCTCGTAGCCAGTCTGCGGCAGGAGGGGTGGGCCGACGAGATCGTCCTCAGCGGGGATGAGTCGGCGCTGCCCTATCAGCGTCCACCGCTCTCGAAGGCTTACCTCGCGGACAAGTGCGTACTGGACGACCTCGCGATCCGAAGCTCGGATTTCTACGTCAAGCAGGGGATCACTCTGCTCGATGCTTCGGTCGTGAGCATCGACCGCGCGGCTGGGCACGTCGTGTCGAAAGACGGCGAGACGATGTCCTACGACAAGCTCGCCATCTGTACGGGCGCCCGGCCTCGTCGGCTCTCCGCCCCGGGAGCCGACCTGGCCGGCGTGTACTACCTGCGTACCGCGGCCGACGTCGCTGAGATCCGCGAGGCCGCGCGCCCCGGGCTGCGCGCGGTGATCGTCGGCGGTGGTTATATCGGACTGGAGACGGCAGCCTCCCTGCGCGCGCTCGGCGTGGAGGTCACCGTCCTCGAGGCGACCGGACGCGTTCTCGAGCGGGTGACCGCCCCTGAGGTCTCTGCGTTCTTCGAACAGATCCACCGGGCGGAAGGCGTCGATATCCGCACGGGTGCGCTGGTCGAAGCCCTCTCCGGGGATGACAGGGTCAGCGAGGTGGTCTTGGCCGGTGGTGAGTCGATTGCCGCCGACCTCGTCATCGTCGGTATCGGCGTGGAACCGAACATCGATCTGGCCGCTGACGCGGGCCTGGTCATCGACAACGGCATAGTCATCGATGATCACGCCCAGACCAGTGACCCGGACATCGTTGCCGCCGGGGACTGTGCCAGCCACGTCATGGCCCGCTACGGCCGGCGTATCCGGCTGGAGTCCGTGTCGAGTGCCCTGGAGCAAGCCAAGGCCGCCGCCGCCGCCATGTGTGGGAAGTCCAAGACAATCACGGCGCTGCCGTGGTTCTGGTCCGATCAATACGATCTCAAGCTCCAGATCGCCGGTCTCAACACCGGTTACGACGAGGTCGTTCTCAGCGGAAGACCCGCCCTGGACCGCGGCTTCACCTGCTACTACCTACGCGGTGGCGAGCTGATTGCGGCGGACTGCATCAATCGTCCCCGCGACTTCATGTTGAGTAAACGGATAATCACGCAGCATCTCCCCGTCGACCGCGCCGAACTGGCACTCGCGGCTGCAACGTGAGGTGACTCGCGCGGCTTCACCCTCTCGAGGAATAACTCGAGCTGTCCAATCGAGACGCGCAGCCATTCGGTGACGTCATGTGACCAGCTCGGGGAATGGCCGCGACGACGACGTTCGCACTGGCCGCCGATTTGGTGTCGGAGCAACTGCGACCTATGGGAAGTGCACGACCACGCCGGATCAAATTCGTAACAACCGAACTGTAAACAGCCCCGCCTGCCACTTACAAAGGACGTCGCATGCCCCACAAGACCCTCATCCAGGATTACCCGCATCAGATCGGGGGACACTGTGGTTCGGGCGCGATGCGAGATCTGCTGCACTGGCACGGCCTGGGGTGGGACGGACCACCTAGCGAAGGGCTGGTATTCGCCCTCGGCGGCGCTCTGGGCTTGTCCTACGTCCGATCGAGCGCCCTCTTCCCACCGCTGTATCTGGTGGGACGAGGCGCCGACTTCGAAATCGACTTGCCCCGCCGGCTCGGTGGGCACGTCGAGGTCCTGACCACCGATGATCCCCAGGAAGGATGGTCGTGGGTTCGCGACGACATCGATTCCGGTCGACCAAGCCTGGTGTGGGGCGACATCGCCGAGCTACCGTATCTGAGGGTCCAGATGCAGATGAGCCGCCACGACATCGTCGTGATCGGCTACGACGAGGACGCGCACGTAGCGTTCGTCGTGGACAACGACCGGGCCGACGTGCAATCGGTTCCCCTCGAATCGCTGGCTCGGGCCAGATCGTCGACGTCATTTCCAGAGCCGACGCGCCATTGCACATATCGCATTACCTGGCCGAGCGAGCTCCCCGCTATCGGTGACATTGCAGCGGCAGCATTCCGACAGTCTGCCGAGAACTTGCGTCAGCCATCAGGGGCGAGCATCGCCGACCTCACCCCCGCGAGCGGTGCCGAGGGCTTGGCAGCCGCCGGAGCGCTGGCCGCCGACATCCACACCTGGACCGGCCTTCCCGACGGCGAAATTGAAATCCTACTGTTCGGCCTCGGCGCGTTCATCGAGAAGGCAGGCACCGGTGGCGGATTATTCCGACGTCTCCTCGCCGAGGGGTGCGCTGAGATCGCAAGACTGACCGGCGACCCGGCCACAGCAGACCTCGCGCGAGTCGCCGACTGCTGTGCGCAGGTCTGGACCGAGACCGCGCGCGCAGGGATCCAACGCGACGTTGATGTGCGAGCCCGCCTGGACGCGGTGATCCTGTCAGTGAATCGATTGCCCGAAGCCGAAGCGGATCTTGCCGAGGCCCTGGAACTTGCTTCCAGCTCATTGGCGACTGCAAACCGCTGACCGCGCTCGACTCATGGAATCAGATCAGGCCGCGCCGTCATGGAAACCGAAACTTCTTCTACAGAAAGCCTCTACACGGCGATACGTTTCATTGCGATACACCCTTGATAGATCCGTCAAGAGAGAATATTGGTGACAAACACACTATGGATGCGAGACTCGAGGAGACCGACACGATGCGACTGATTCTGTGGTGATACTGAATCGACACTTCATAAGACTGGTGTCGCCCGGGATGGAAATCGACTCAGCGATCGATGTCTTGCTGTTTACGTCGGGGCGGAACCCGGCCTCAGTGGGTTCGCCATGACAGAACCACTGGAAACGGGTCGAGAATCCTCCGAGCGTCAGGTTGAGACCGACCTCGCGCTCGTTACGACCTGGTGGCGAAACTTCAAGGAACAGCGAGACACACTCGCGGACGGTGACCCTCTCCCGCCTCACCACCCGTGGTGCCTTGGCTGTGGTCCGGACAATCCCCACGGCCATCATCTACAGGCGCGACGGCGGGGCGACGGCGTCGTGGCGGTGCATGTGTTCGATGGTCGGCACCGAGGTGCTCCGGGCATCGCGCACGGCGGGGCTGTAGGCACCGTGCTCGATGACATGGTGGGAATGCTTCTTTACGTGATCGGGGACATGGCGGTTACACGGAAGCTCGATATCGAGTTTCTCGCGCCAGTTCTCCTGCAAATGCCTTACGAGGTAAGTGCCATCCTGAAAGAGCGCGACGGCCGCAAGCTTCACGTGGCTGCCGAAGTTCGAGCGCAACACACCGGTGACATAGTGGCCTCTGCAGAAGGCGTCTTCATCGTCGTAGATCTCGCGCATTTCATCGCCGCGCTTCGACCCGAAATCCGAGCTCGGGAGAGCGATCTCAGTTCGCGTCGCGCCGTCACATCGTTTGCTATACAACCAGGCGAAAAAAACGATGTCTAACAGCCTTTAATTGCAGCTACTCATAAGTCACCGATTACGGTTGGACTTATTACCACCGCGCCCGGTGGCGTGTTCCCGGCGACCGGATCCACCCAGTTCGGAGATTGAGACCCGGCCATCCGGTATGAAGTGGCGGCAGCGATGAGACCGCGTTGTAAAGGATATGCGCGGACCAAACCTTCGCAAGCCCGTCACGGGAGGTAGTCTTCGCGATTATGGGGGTTGAAATATCTAGCGTCGGCACAACCGCGGTCTTGGTGGCTCAGATGAGAGCGCTTGAGTCCGCTCGGACGGACCGCTTGTTCACGGATGAACTCGCCCACGAGCTGGTCACGGCTGCCGCCATGGGTATAGAGAACGTCACCCTGGAACAGGTTGAGGGACAACGGGTTTACGTTTCAGTGTCGGTCCGTACTCACTACCTCGATGCATGGTGCAGCCAGCTACTCAGCCCCAACGCCATCCGGCAGGTCGTGATACTCGGCGCCGGCCTCGACACGCGCGCGATCCGTCTCAACTGGCTTGACGACGGTCTGTCGGTCTTCGAGATCGACCGCTCCGACGTCACGGAGCTGAAAGCGCAGGTGCTCGGAATCGATCCCGACGCTCGGTGGCGCGGTCTCGCGACTGATCTGGCAACAGAATCTTGGTCGGCAGAACTTCACGGTGCCGGGTTCGACCCGACTGCCCCGACGTTGTTCATCGCCGAGGGGTTGTTCATGTACCTGGATGACGTCGTCAGTACAGACATCATCGCCCAAATCGAGAAGCTGAGCGCTCCCGGCAGCCACCTGCTCGGTGTTCACTTCGGGCGCGGCGCGCTGATCGACGCTGAGACGCAGGCGATGTCAGCTGCGATCGGCAAGAACGGGTACGGCTTCGAGTCCGTAATCGACACGACGCCGGATAAGTGGCTCGGCGACTCCTGGGACGTCCTGAGCGCAACTTCGATAGCGCAATACGCTCCGACCGTCGGGCGCAAGATCCCGTACGACGAAGACGCAATCGGAGCAGAGGTGACGTGGATGTTCGCAGCCTCGCTCAGTGCTGCGAAATCTCAAACATCATCCGATGGGTCACCACGGGCGTAGCCGAGGCCCTCCAGCACTGAGCAAGATTCACGGGAACTCTGATGTCATCAAAGTGGTTTCGGTGCTGCGCGCTTCGTGACCGCAGCCAACTGTCACTGAGTGCGGTCAGCAGCCGATACCGCTGCACCCGATCTACCAGCCTGATGACCTGGGGAACCATCAGCGCCGCGACCAGCAGCACCGTGACCAGCGTCGTCAAACTGACGGCGATCAACGAACTCCCCTCGACATAGCTACTTGGAAAAACGTTCGGCGCCATGTGAACAACGAAGACCCGCAGAACGATGTGGATCGAAAACAGGATCGCTGTTACTGACGCGAGCCCGATCAGCACCATCATCGCTCGAATCGCACCAACAAATTCTGACGAGGCGCGTCCGATGAGCGCGATCGCCGCCACGCCGACCACCGCAATTGCGAGAGCGACGTACGCCCAGAAAATGGACTGCGAGAGGCTCGAGTCGAAGGCGTCAGGGAGGTAGCTGATCGGCCGGTTTCGCAAGTTGCTAGTCGCAAATGCCCCGAACAGCACGCCCCCCGTCATAGCCGCAAACCAGTGTGGCACTCGGGGATTGAATCCGTATCCGACGACCCAGGCAGTCGCCGGCACGCAGTACCCGAGTGCAAGGGTGGTGCTGGTGATCGTCAGGAAGTATGGAACGTTGTACCACCGCCCAGAGCCGTCGACTTCTTGGCTCAAGCCGTCGAAGAAATTCTCGATCACTGGGAGGTGAAGAAATCGTGCACACACAAACAGCACCAGCGCGATGCCGATCCAGTGGCCCCCCGACGTGGGCGAGGACCCCGGTCCTGACCGCGACAGCAATTTCACGCCGACCGCCAGAAGGACAAGGGCTCCGCACGTAGTCATCATGTCAAGCCAAAACATCAGAACATGCTCACAGCGACACAGTAGTAGCCAAATGTCCGCGCGATCCGATCAATCATCAAGGCGCCTCGGTCGTGACCTCTGCTCGCAGAAATCCGGGCCCGCTTCTCGTCAACTCTGGCCAGGACGATCGTTGCGAACCACTCCGCTTCTTGTTCTGCCCGTTCATAATCCGTCAACGGTGACAGATCCGATGGGGCATGCGAGCCCGCCTTACACGCAAATGACCCCAGGTGTGATTCCACGATCGCCGGTGGCAGGGCACCGAGCCATCCAACCCAACGCTCGGGAGTGACGCGACGAGGGTGCCCCAGCAGAAGGTGACCCATTTCGTGCGCGATGACGTACCGGCGTTCGTCGGCCGACAGGTCGGCTACGAGGACAATCTCGTCGTAACCCTCGAGCGGCCATAGTTGTCCGGTTACGCCCTCGCCAAAGGTTGAATCATCGCGCGCCGTGACAACACGGATCGGGCGAGTGCGTCGCAACGACTCGTCTACGACGAAGGAATCCGCAGTCCACATCGGACCAGGCGCGACTTCTCGAACCAGCGCCTCCGCAACGGCCATCGGCGTGGCGTTCGTTACTCGCCCCTCGCCTGTGCGCTCACGTGTTGAGCGCGGGACGAACCTCATGAGGCGAGGAGCGAAAGCCGTCCCGACGAGAACAGATAGGCACGATAGTCGCGAAGCTCAACTACTGACATCAGGGCAAACACCGGCAACCCATTTCCACCACGTGCATGCGGCATCCCCATGTTCCGAATGGACAAGAGAATCTCTGCCTGGACCAGAGGCAGCAGGTAAGCCTCGGGATCATCTGACAACATCGACGTGTCGTCGTGCCACTGACACGCGTCCGCGTAGGCCCGCCGCTCACGTGCGCTAGGTATCGACGCCCCATCGAGATGCGATTGCACCACTTCGGATTTGACCTCGAAACCTAACCCGCGAAGGCGCTCGGCAATCGCACCCGGATAGTCATCCGAGATCCCAGGGGCGAGTGCGATCATGATTCGAAGGCGCGAACTCAGCGATTCAGATCTGCCGGCGGCGTCGAGTTGATCCATAGACGTCATCTGCAGACCCTAGTGCGTCGCCACGCTGATAGCGCGCATCTTCCGGTCGAACCGATTCGAAAATCGCCCATCTGTGTCTTCTGCAATTCCGATTAGCCAACGGCGATATCTCTGGTCATCGCGTTGTTGCACTGTCGCATCATCGAACGGCACTTCATCTAGCAGGTACGGCCCGAACGCCGTTTGCAGGAATCCGGGAACGGTCCGACCCGGCCCCCCGAAACGTTCCAGCACCTCAGTCGCATGGGCGGCGCTGAGCTTGTGCGCGAACCGAATCAGTGCGGTCGCGACGTCAGCATCTACCGCGGCGCTGGGCGTCAGTCTCTGGATGAGGGCCAAGCCTTCGCGCAGCACATCAGCGGGAACCTCAACATAATTAAAGTCAAGCGCATCAGGCGGCGTCACGGACTGACTCGCACGCCCGACGTCGTCACTTGCGATCACGGATTCAGAGTCTGACGACGAGCCGAGCGGTCCTGACGGTACCGGGGGCCGGAGGTCAAGACAGCCTGCAGCAGAACCGCGCTGCCACTGTAAGGCCGTGTCTAAGCGCTCCAGAGTGCTCGGTCGAGGGAACGCGGTCGACGCGGTCGGGCTCTCGATTCGCGCCATGGTCGAATCCGATGGGCCGCCTGCTCGGCGTAGAGCATCCCTGGTGAGACCAAGAGTCCGTCGCCGCTCAACGACCGCATCAGCGAGGAATGCCAGCTGCGGCGGTATCTGATCGGGCACGGGCCTGAGTTTATCGCCCCGAGCCACGCGTCTTGAGTCACCGAAGCTTGTGGGTCCTCTAACCGTCATAAAACCATCATAATCGTTCGTGACGCCTCTTTCACCTGCATATGACCTTCGCCAGTCTTCGTCCTTGCACTTGTGATGTCTCTGTGACGTGTTAGCGTTCCCGTGAAGGTCTTACGACGTCCACTGAGAAGTCGGCGACTGCTCGGCGCACGAGCTACGAGCTACGAGCTACGCGACCGGGTTACCCAATGAACCCTTGAGAGGAATCACTGTGTTGCAGAGCACCCGCTCACAAAAGGTGAAGTTGCCGCTAGTCGGATTTGCCATCACGCATGACACGCACTTCACACAGAAGCTGTTGGTGGCGAGCGTTGTCGCCGCTCTCGGGCTTGGATTGGCCGGTGCGGGAACGGCTGCTGGCGCTCCCGAAGACGACCAGGGCGGTGTCACCTCACCGTCCGTCTCGGGCGGAGACCAAGCCGGTGTGACGGGCGCACCCGACACCGGGCCCGGCGCGATTCCCGATCCCCCGCGAGAGGCCCCGTACCGGCCCATTCCGATTGACGACGGGCCGGTCTACAGCGGCCCCACCTACACCGACCCCGGCTACAACACCGAACCGGCCATCAACCAGTCGCCGGCACCGCGGGCGACGACCCAGCCCACCCCGTCTCCCAAGATTCGTCCCGGTGGACCGGTTCGGCCGATCCTTCCCCCGAAGGGGTACTTGCGGGTCGGCCGGTTCATCACCAAGGACACCGGTCCGCTGTCGCACGCGCAGGTCAACTCGATCAACCGGTACGCGGCCTATGGCGAGGCCAAGATCGCGCAGTCGCTGATCGCGGTTGGTGTGTCACCGCGTGAGGCGGACCGGCAGGCTGCGTCCACGATCATCGGTGTCGTCGTCGGCGGCGGTGTCGGCGCGGCCACACTGGGTATCCCGCTGGCCGTTGTCGGTGGCCTGGGTGGTGCGGCGATCGGTGCCGGTATCGGCGCGTTGGTTCCGCCCACACCGTTCAACGCCGGTCCAGGTGCGCTGATCGGCGCAGGGTCCGGTGCCGTAGTGCTCGGACTCGGGGGCGCCGCGGCTGGTGCCGGTATCGGCGGGACCATCGGCGGTGTCATTGGCTACATACTCGGTGCCGGTGACCCCAGGGCCCATCCGACGCTGCCGGGTCACGACCCGGCTCGGCCGCCGGCGCCGCTGCGTAAGGCTGCGCCATTGCTCAACCCTGGTGCGAACCGATATCAGCTGACGGTCGGTGATGAGGCGGGCCTCCCCGGGAGAGGCAAGGTCAGCTACGTCGTTGAAACCAACGGCGCGGTCGATCTCACGGCCACGATCGGTGGTCGTGACTTCCACGTCGGGTTGACAAAGGCCCAGGCCGAGGCCCCATTGAAGGCCCTCGGCGGAGCTGAGGCGCAGGCCCGTCATGCGATCGACGACGCCACGAAACGAATAAGTGACGCGGCGAATTCGCTTGCCGGGGTCCACGTGGAGTTCCCGCAGTTCGTCGCACCCCGTCACGCTGTGAACCCCCGCCATTCTGCGGCGCATCGGTAGGGGCTGATCACTCATGGCTTATGGCTCCACCGACAATGGTCGCCGCCCCGCGCGACGACGAGCCACTCCTGCTGGCGAGGCGTTGCCTCGGCGGCGGGTGGCAGTCGTTGGGGCCGTACCAGGTTCGGCTCCTCAGCGGCCAGCTGCACCGCCGAGGGAGGTACTCAGACCAGTCACCGTGACTCCTGTTGTGCCCCCGCTGCTGTCACCGTCTGCTGAGCCTGTCGAGATGTCCACCGCACCGATAGCGGCTCCCGCTGCGAGTCGTGCGCAGGGGGCGTCACGGCGGCGCAATAGACGCGCACTATCGGTATCGCTGGGCAGCCTGCTGGTCCTCGTCGTGATCGGGATCATCGCTTCAGCGGGGCTGATCTCGCCGATGCTCGGTTCTCGGTCCGTCAATACCGCGATCGCCATTCCATCTGCTGACACCTCTGCCTCGATCGCGGCGAGTCCTATCACTTCCCCCGCCACCGCTCCGGCGGTCGCACCGTCTGCGCTGGTGCCAGGATGTCCGACGCTGGCCGATGGCCCGGTGTCCTCCGGGAACGATGCCGGCGGTCCGCGCGGCGGGGTCGAGGTCATCAAAGCGTTTCAGTTCGCCTATTACGTCACCCGCTCCGCGGCCGCGGCACAGGCGTTTCAAGCACCGTCCGCCCGAAGGACCACGGTCACCAAGCTCCAGGGCTTCATCAACGCCGTCCCCGTCGGCACCACTCACTGCGTGGCGATCACCGATCGCGGCGCGGGGCTGTGGGCGGTCACCGTCAACGAGATGGTCCCCGGTCAGCCCCCGAACCTCTTCTACCAACTCGCCAAGACCGCGGATGTGGGCGATAAGACCGTCATCACATCGGTGGCCAAAGACCCAATCGAAGGGAAGTGACCATGCCGATCCGGTCCGAAAAGAGCTGCGCTGGTGGCCAGCTGGGCCCGACCACCAATCTATTCCCAACGGATCACGTGCTGAACAGATAGCTCAGCCGTGATGCGCCCAGGCGGGGGCGCTCACACACGTCAATCAGCGCACCACAGCGCGGGTTGACTCGTCGGCCACCAGATGAGGATGCCACCGCCTTGGCGTCGTCTCTGGTGGCCGCCGTCTTTCCCCCCAACTCAACACCACTGTCCTGGAGGAAAACCCGATGAATCTACCGCCCACCCTGCGGCTGCGAGCACCCCGTCGCCGCGTACGCCTGGGGCTGACCGCTGTGAGTGTGTCGGCCGCGATCATCACCGCCGGGGCCGTGGTGCCGCAGACGGCGAGCGCAGCGTCATCGTGCCCACTGCTTCACGTGTTCGCGTTGCAGGGCACCACCGAGTCATCGACGACCACGAACTCTAAGGTCGACTCCGGGATGCTCTCGCAGGTCCTGATTCCCGTCGACAACGCGCTGCGATCGAACAAGACGCTCATTGATCGCGACTACGTTCCGTATCCGGCCAGCTTCGGTGGACGCGCCGGTGACAAGTCGACCGACACCTACACCCAGAGTGTCGAGACCGGAATCGCCAACACCAACAAGCTGATCAGCTCAGTGCACTCCAGCTGCCCGTCGACACGGGTGGCGATCATGGGCTATTCCCAGGGTGCGCACGTCGCGCACAACGTCATCGCCAACATCGGGGCCGGCAAGGGCCCTATCCCCGCCGACATGTTCGCCGCCGGTGCGCTGTTTTCCGACCCCGTGCGCCAGCAAGGCGCATCACTGTTCCCAGGTGCCCCCAATCAGATCAGCCCGGCCGCTGTCCCGGGCACCACCGGTGCAGCGGTGACCAAAGTAGCCGCCGACGCCCAGGTGCCCTCCACCGGAGGCGGTATCGCCCCGGTCCAGCCCGGGGAGACCGACACCCAGGGCTTCGGTGGAGTGTCGGGTCGTGTCACCAGCTTCTGCCAGACCGGCGACCTGGCGTGCTCGGCGAGTGACTCCCCTGTCGTCAAGCTCGCCACCAACATCTCCGGGCAGCTCCACCTCGACCAGCAAGACCCCCAGCAGACGCTGATCGACGTGGCGTTGGCGTTGGGCGGTACCGCGATCCGTTCCACAGCAACGATTGTCAACGACGACGTCCAGACCGGCGATGGCACCACCGCCGGATTGCAGTACACCCCGCAGAAGACGTTGCTTTCCCGCGTCGCCGATGGCAGCGACCCGCAGGGCAGCGCCGATGTCGTCGGGGCGATGGTCAAGGTCGGGACGATCGCTTTCAACACCGGCGTCGCGATCGCGAAGAAGATCATCACCCCGGGCAATATCGCCGAGCTGGCAACTGTCGGTCTGGCCAATCCTGCTGCCGCGCTGATCCTTTTTGGTCAGAAGCTCGGCTCGGCAGCGCTGGAGATGTTGCCGCCGATCGGGGTCGACCAAATCCAGAGCATTTTCTTCAACGAGATCAGCCAGGACATCACCGACAACAAGTCCCTGGTGAACATGGCCACCGACGTCAGGTACTGGAACACCGTGCGCCTGCACGGCTCCTACGCCTCGACCCCGGTCACCCCGACCGGCAAGGCCCCGACCGGCTTCGTCGCGCAGTGGCTCGAATCAGCCGTCAAGGACCTCGCCGACAATACCTCATTGGGCGGATCGACAGATTCACCGTCGACGACCGACACCACGACGACGACGACCAGCTCTACTGCCCTGCCAGCCAGCAGTCCCGATCTCGCGCCTGCGTCGATCGGAAATGGAGCCGACGACCCGCGAACCACCTCGACGCCGGTCACCACAACAACGACCACCTCAGGGCAGTAGGGAGCGACACCATGAGTGAACCGACAGACGATTACATGCAGTGGCTGCGTAGCGGCGATCCGGCACCGCAGGCAACCGCCTCCAGCGAGGTCGACGACGCTGCCGACGAGACGCGGCCGATGCCGACCCTGCGCCCGGTCCATGGAATCCCAAGGGGCGCGTCAGACGTCCGGGGACCTGAGGTGGGTTTCGATCCGCAAGCCTGGTCGCATCCCGCTGAGCCGGTCCTGACGCGCCAGAACATGACCGCAGGCGCAGCCGGGTGGAACCGAGCGACTGTCCGCGCCACGCCCGCCTCGGGGTGGCGCAGAGCGCTCTACGTGACGACCGGGCACCTGATCAACCCGGGTGAGAACCCGCTTGACGTGCGTGGCCGTGAGCTCGATGCGCGGCTCCGTCAACCGGTCGAGGACCGCGACTACTCGATCGCGGTCCTGTCGATCAAGGGCGGATCGGCGAAGACGACCACCACGATCGCCCTGGGTAATGCGTTCGCCGAGGTCCGTGGGCGACGGTGTGATCGCCGTTGACGTCAACCCCGACTGCGGCAACCTCGCCGACCGGATCACCCGCCGCACCGATTCCTCGATACGCGATCTGCTCGCCGACACGCAGGTACTGGGTCGCCGCGACATCTGCCGGCACACCAACGAGTCCCCGGCCCGCCTCGAGGTACTCGCATCCCCGCTCGATCCCGCGGTCAGCGAATCGTTCAGTGCCGCCGACTACGGCCGCGTCTATCAGATCCTGCGCGAGCACTACGCAGTGATCCTGTCTGACAACGGCACTGGCGTGAAGCACGACGCACTCAATGCGGTGCTGGCGTCGGCCTCGACGGTGGTGGTGCCGATGGCAGCGAAGGTCGACTCCGCGGACGCGGCGACCAAGACGCTGGACTGGCTCTACAACTCGCCGCTGATCGATCCCGACACCGGGGAGCGCGTGACCGACCATTCCGGCCGCGACATCTTCCCCTACCGCCATCTGGTGTCCGCCGCGGTCGTCGTGGTGTCCCACCAGCGGCCCGGTCGCCCGGAAATCGATATGGCCTCGTGCCGAGAGTATTTCGCCAACCGTGTCCGCGCGGTCGTCGAGATCCCGTTCGATCCGCACCTGTCCGAGGGTGCGCTGGTCGACCCGGCGCGGTTGGCGAAGAAGACCCGCGAGGCGTGGCGGGTGCTGGCCGGAGTCATCGCTGACGACTTCGGCCGGCCTTCCGGCCGCACCGCCGCGCAGGCCCGCCAGCGCTGAGCCCCGCGAGCTCCGACCACACCGCCAGTAGCCACACCACCCACGAGGGGAACCCATGAACACCACGAAGAAAGCCGGTCTGGCTCTCGTCGCGGCTGTCATGGCTGTGGTGATGCTGCTGGTGGTGTGGCTGGTCCAGGTCGACTCCGACAGCCAGACCACCGGCCAGACCGGGTTGTCGTCGGCGAAGCTCAAGCCCGGAACGGTACCGCCGGAGTTCGAGGCCGCGATCACCGCCGCGGGCTCGGTGTGCCCGGAGGTACCGGCACCGTTCATCGCCGCCCAGCTCGAGCAGGAATCGGGGTTCAACCCCAGAGCGGTGTCCCCGGCCGGTGCGCAGGGCATCGCCCAGTTCATGCCCGGAACCGCTGCAGCGTATGGACTGAGCGATCCGTTCGATCCGATTGCCTCGATTGCTGCGCAAGGCCGCTACGACTGCACGATCGCAAAGAACATGAAGGCCAAGATCGCCTCCGGTGCGGTCAAAGGCGACGTCCTCGACGTCATCAGCTGGTCTTACAACGCCGGCGAGGGTGCGGTGGTGCAGTACGGCGGCGAGCCCCCCTACGCCGAGACCATCGCCTATGCGAAGTCCATCAAGTCGAAGATGGCCAGATACACCCAGCCCGGGTCGACCTTCGGTGGTCCGGGCGTGGGCAAGGGCGGCAAGTACACCTACCGGCCCGGTGTCGACGAGGGCCAGCAGACCGTCGCGGCGTTGATGCAGTACCTCGGCATCACCTACGCCTGGGGCGGCGGCGATTTCAACGGCCCGACCAAAGGCATCCACGACGGCGGCGTGGCCGATGCACACGGTGACTACAACAAGGTCGGCTTCGACTGCTCAGGCGCGACGCAGTACGCACTCTTTCAGGGAACCAACGGACGAGTCCGATTGGGCCGCAACACACATGCCCAGAGCGGCGATGGGCGAGCTGTACCCATGAGCGACCTAAAGGCGGGTGACCTCATCTTGATGAACGGTGACGAACACGTGGGCCTGGCCCGCGGCGACGGAACAATGATCGAAGCCCCCGAATCCGGGGACGTCCTCAAAGTATCGAAGGTCCGCGACGGCCACGGGGTGCAAGTCCTGTGAATACCCGGATCCGCGCCTCCGCGATCGCGATTGCGATCCTGGGGGCAGCGTTACTCGCGCTCACCGGATGCGGCATCGGCGAGGACACCGTGCCACCGGCCTCGACGTCACGCTCCTGCTCTGATCCATTGTCGAACACCGCCTTCGGCACCGCAAACACCTGCGATCAGACCCAGCTCATCACCACCGCGTTGACGGTGATGTTCTCCTGGGATCCGGCTACCGACACCAACCCGCACTCCGCATCGGCGCGTGCGCTGCCCCTGATGACCGGCGAGCTACACACCGCCACCGAACAAGGACCGCAAGGGCCCGGGTCGATCAACCCCGGCGCGGACTGGCTGGCCCAGCGCGACGCCGGGTGGGCGACCACCGCACAGGTCAGCGTCGCCCGCGAAGACGGCCACGTCATCTACCTGGTGCACCAGATACTCACGGCGTCCCCCGGGAAAAAGCCCACCCCAGGTCCCGCCGGCCGCTCCGGTCGCACCGTCAACGACTTCTCAGTAACAGCGTTGACCACCCGCGTCTCCTCCGGCGGATTCCGTCTCTCTCAAATCCAGGTCAGGTGAGCGACATGGCCTATCCATCCCGCAACAGCGACTACGACCACACCACCGGTGACGACCGGGACTGCCACTCCGGGGTCGACGACGGCGGGTCGCCGTCGAGTCGCGCGGTGCCCGGTGCCCGGATGCCACCGCCCAACCGGTGCGCCCAGGTCTGGGAAGGCCCGGTCGGGCGCGGTGAGTTCTCCGCCGAACAACCCTTGCTATGGCTGCTCGGTGCCCACGGCGGTGCCGGGGTCAGCGTCCTGACGGCCTCGATCGCCCCGGCCGGGGACTGCGACCGGACCTGGCCCGATGCCGCACCCGAGACCGGTGATTCACCGCTGGTAGTCATCGTCGCGCGCACCCATTTATCGGGTCTTCGACGCGCCTATGACCTGATTTCGCAGTACCACGCGGGCGGAACCGGGGCCTATGGCCAACTTCTCGGAGTCATCACCGTCGCCGATTCCGATCGCCCCCTGCGGCCCGAGGTCCGCACCGAGCTCGCCGTGCTCGAGGCGGCTGCTCCCGCGCACTGGCACGTCGGGTGGATCGAACCGTGGCGATCGATGACCCCCGACCAGCTGCCGTCACTGGCACCCGGACAACCGCTGCCCGAGGACAAGAGGGACCGCCGCGACTTCTCGATCACACCGCCCGAACCGATCCGCGACCTGCAAGCCAACCTGCTGGCCGCGGCCCGCACAGCCATCACCACCCGGTAACTCCACTTGGACACCAACCAGTTCACCCGACGATAGAAGGAAACGGCAATGATCTCAACGGTTCTCGCCTCGACGGCCACCGTCCTGGCCGACATCGGTCCCAGCAGCCCGCAGACCCCGACCGGCGGCGACAAGTGGCAGTCGCTACTCAACATGGGGTTGTGGGCCGCAGTCGCGGTGCTCGCGCTGATCGGCGTGTTCGCTGGCGTCAAGTTCGCCGCCTCGTACGTCTCCGGTGAGTCCACCCGCGAACGCATGATGATCCTTGGCGGCGTCTGCGTCGGAGCGGTGTTCACCGGTACCGCTGTAGCACTGGTCAACTCACTGGCCCTGGGCTGAGCGGGTCGACAATGTTCCTCCTTGCTGCCGACGACACCGAAGTCCGCGCCCGCACCGACCAGCTGTTCGGCCAGGCTCTGTGGCTGATCATCGGATTCACCGCGTTGGCCGGGGTATTCGCCGGCGTTCGCTACGCCAAGGCCTACCTCGACGGCGACGGCCACGACAAGGCCAGCGCCCATCTGATCTGGATCTGTGTGGCGTGCCTGCTCATCTCGACCGGCGGCGCGACCGCCAATTTCATCATCGTCCAATCTTGACGTTCGAAAGGCCCTGTCATGTCTGCACGCACCCTGCTCAACACGCTCGCCGCGGCAATCGCCATCACCGCGGTCCTCGCCGGGTGTAGCGGCACCGACACCGGTTCGGGCTCCCCGTCCTCGGCCCCAGCCGAACCGGGCCGCGCCCCCACCCAGGTCCACTGGTCGGACTTCTCTGGCGTGCAGGTGCCGACCTCAAGGGTCGATGGACCCAACGAGACCAGCGTCGGCGGGGTGCCGAGCGGATACAGCCACACACCCCAGGGCGCGATCCTGACCATCGAACAGGCTCAGGCGCGGCTGAGTCTGACCCCGGACGGTGCCTGGCCGCAGGTTCTCAACGCTGTCACCGCTCCCGGCCCCGGTCGTGATGCGTTCGCCTCGACCCGGGTCTTCGCCTCGATCACCTCCGGCTCGAAGGCCACCAAGGCACAGCAGTACGTGGGCTACACGTTCACCACCTATACCCCCGAGCGTGCTGACGCGGTTGTCGTCACCCGCGACGCGACGGGTGTCTCGACCGCCACACCGACCACCGCGATCTGGCGCGGCGATGACTGGAAGTTGCTACTGCCCGACCCGGCGAGCAATCCCCCTGCACCGCAGATGGTTCAAGACGGCGTCGCCCGCGACGTCGTTGCGTTCGCCGCCCCCGGCAACTGACCCATCCGACGACTTCGACGAAGGAGCGCAGCCATGAAACTGGGCGGCAAGAAGACGACCACCCCCGACGACGAGGGGGGCGGCTACCGGATCCCCGACCTCCCAGAATCGCTCGACGCCGACGAACGCAGCTGGATGATGCGCTCACCGATCACGTTGTGGCTCTCGGTGATTGTGTTGCTCGCCGCAGTTGTCGGGGCGGTGGTCGTCGTTGCGTTCGGCGGGTCGAACGACTCGGCGAAGAGCTTCGCTCCTGAGGTGTCTGCGCCCCCGCCGGCCTCGACGACGGTCTCACCGAGCGGGTCCTCCCCCGCAGGCGAGTTCGGTGCCCCGAGCATCGACTACAACAACCGGCGCGTCGACGTCCCGATCAACGTCTACGGCCAGCCACTCGAGCAGTCGTCGCGCTCATCGTCCAGCGCGTTCGATGCCGCTTTACCGCTGCCCGTCCCGACCGGGATGAAGTGGGAGTACTTCTTCGGTCTCGCTCTGCCGTACTCGACCTCGGACGGTCCGACTATCCTGGACGGGCCGCTGGTGTCGGGGTTCGCCCACACCCCGCAGGGTGCAGCTCTGGCCGGCTATCAGATCTTCGGCCGTCAACTCCAAGGCAGCCAGGACGCACGCCGTGCTGTCGCCCAGGGACAGACCCTGGCGGGCGATGATGCCGCGCACAAGCGCTACATCGATGAGGCGATCACTCCGGGGGCCCCGGCAGTCAAACCGCGGTTGCTGCTGCGCCCTGACGCGTTTCGGGTCATCAGCTACGCCCCCGATTTCGCGGTCACCCAGTACGCCGTCCCGATCGGGTTCGGCGGTCAGGACGCCGTCACGTCGTGGGGGGTGGTTCAGGAGCAGCTCGTCTGGTCCGGCGGTAACTGGACCCTCAAAATCGGCGACCCTGATCCGCAACTCCCACAAACCAACTCACTTCTGGGGTGGACCACATGGTGACACCGTCACACACCCTGAAACTCGCGCTGATCGCGATGTGCGGGGCGGTATTCCTGCTGCTGTTCGGCGGCGCGGCCATTGCCGCCGCAGCCCCGGACACGTCACCCCCGGCCACCTCGCCGCCCTCCTCAGCGGTACCGCCCGGTGCTCCCGCGTCCCCAGCACAACCGGATGCGACAGCGACCCCGGGCACCGGGGCGACCGGTCAACAAGGTGGCGGCGATAGCTCGCTCTACGGTTACGCAAAGGAATGCAACACCGCCGGAGGCGTTCTGGGCGCGCTGGCCAAGGCAGTGATCCCCGGCGGCGAGAGCCTCGGCGGCGTCGCGAACCAGGCATGCCAGGCCACCAACGCCGCCACCCACCCCGGCGATGCGGCGAGTGCGTTGTGGGACTCCAGCGTCGGCAAGCTCGCGCAGGCCGCGATCAGCTCCTGGGGCGACGGGTTGACGCTGATGATGACGTGGTGGCTGCACATCCCGATCCCACAAGAGTTCGAGACCACTGCACCGAAGCAGCTCAACGACGCAACCTATTACATCCAGGTGTCGCTGCTCGCCCTGTCGATGGCGATCGCCGGTCTGCGATTGGCCTGGGCACGCGCGCACGCCCGCGCTGAGGTCGCCGAGGAAACAGCGAAGATGATCACCCGGGCAGCGTTCGCCGCCTGGTCATTTGGGCCGTTCCTTCTGCTGGGTCGCGCTCTGGGCGACGCTCTCGCCGACTACCTGATCAAGCAAGCCGGAAACACCGATGGCGGCACCCTCGGCGCGGTCAAGAACCTGCTCGTCGTCGGCCCCATCCCCGGTCTGGGGCCGTTCCTGATCATCATCATGGCGATATTCGGGATCATCGGCGCACTGGTCCAAGCGGTGTGCGTCGTCATGCAGATCCTGCTGCTGATGCCCGTCATCGGTTTCGCCCCCATCGTCGCGGCCGCATCAGGGACCAAAGCCGGGGCCCAGGCGTGGGAGAAGATCAAGGGCTGGGGCATCGCGTTCGTCCTGTACAAACCCGTCGCGGCGTCGATGATCGCCCTCGCGCTGTGGGCGGCGAACGGCTCGACCCCGATGGGACGCCTGCTCGGGATGATCATGCTCGCGTTCTCCGGGTTCGCACTGTTCGCTTTGATGCGCCTGGTCGTTCCCGCTGTCGCTGAAGTCGGTGGCAGCGGTGCGAGTGCGCTGGTTGCCGGTGGCCTCGCCGCCAGCGGCGCAGTGGGCGGGCAGGCAATCGCCGGAATGATGGGCGGCGGTAGCGGCGGCGGATCGGCCGACGGCGGACAGTCCTCGTCGGAGGCTCCGACCGGCAATTCCAGTGGCGGCAGTAGCGGCGGCATGGGCGAGATGGCGATGTCCGGTGCCGCCGCCGCAGCGACCGGCGGTGCCAGCGCAGCCGGTGGCGCATCCGGCGGGGCGTCCGGTGCGATTGGCGGCTCCGAGGCGATGGGCGGCAGCTCGTCGGGGGCCGGCGGCTCAGGCATGGCCGGTCAGCTCGGTGAACAGATCGGTGCCGCAGTCCAAGCAACCGGGTCAGCTGTCGACGACACCGCAGGCGGTGGCCCGCCCGGCAACGACGGCGGCGCACAGGGCGGGCGTGCCGAATGAACGTCACGGTCGCTGCCGTGTTCTACCGCGCCGCTCGGCGCAGGTCTGCTCAGACAGGAGATAGCCAATGACCACCACCGTCGTCATCCCCGATCGCCGCCAACGCCCCACCTACGGCGGCTGGATCTCGATGAAGTCGACGTTCGCGTTCGGTTTCACCAAACTCGCCGCCGCTGTCGCGGCGACCGCGGTCATCGCGATGTTCGTCGTGATGTTTGCCGTCGGTGCGATTCAGGGCCTGATCGTGCTCGTCGTGTCGTCGGTATTCGTTGCGCCGCTGGCTATTTCCATCAACGGCCGAACGATCTATGAGGAAGTGGTTTCGATGCGTCAATGGAGTCGACAGAAGTCCCGCGGGCAGAACATCTTGCGGGCAGGTCCGTTGTCGAACCAGCCCGGTGGTCGGTGCCGCCTCCCCGGGGTATCGGCGGCCACCGAGATGTGGTGGTCGAAGGACACGATGGGCAACGAGTTCGGGATGATCCGGATGCGCGCCACCTCGCAGTACACCGTCCTGTTGCGCTGCACACCCCAGGGTGACCGCAACATCGAGCAGGACACCATCGACGAGTGGGTCGGGTCGTGGGGCTATTTCCTCGCCGCACTAGGACAGTCATCTGACATCGACGGCTGCGTCGTGGTCGTCGAATCGCTACCCGATACCGGCGCGGCGGTGCGCACCGAGGTCGAAAGCCTTTGCAGCAACGGCAATGCCCCCGAGCTGGCGAAGCGAGTCATCCGCGAACACGTCCCCCAGGTCGACCACGGTGGCCAGCGAATCTCAGCACGGATGGCGCTGACGTTTCGTGCCCGCACCCCCGAACGCCGACGCGATCCGATGAAGATGGCCCTAGAGATCGGCACCCGACTCCCTGCGCTGTATCACCACATGGCGCGATGCGGTGTCGCGTGCGAGCCGATGCTCGACCAGGAAATTGCTGGCGTCACCCGTATCGCCTATGACCCCGAAGCCCAGGAAGACGTCGAAGCGTCAATGGCCGCCCGCGACAAGTCGATGGTGTGGGAGGACGCCGGTCCGATCGCAGTTGACGAGACGAAGAAGACGTATCACCACGACAGCGGTGTGTCGCGGTCCTGGGTGATGCGGGTACCGCCCGCCGGCACGATCAGCGAACGAGTCCTCAAGCCGCTGTTGGCCCCTCGCGGCGATATCCGGCGCAAGCGCGTGGCGATCATCTACCGCCCGCACACCGCCGCGGATGCCTCGCGAATCATCGACCGCGACTACAAATCGGCACTCGCCAAGGCATCGCAGTCGCGTGGCCCGGTGGCCCCGGCCGCGAAGATCGGCGTCGCAGCGACCGCGAAAGCCCGCGAGGAAGAAGCACAGGGCCATGGGTTGAGCCGATTCGCGATCATCGTCACCGTCACCGGCCTCGATGAGGACGAACTTGACCTGATGGTGCCCACAGCCACCGACCTCATGGCCCAAACACGCATGAAGATGCGCGTCGCTTTCCGCACGCAGGCAGCGACATTCGCCGCCGGTCTCGGTGTCGGAGTCCTCCTGCCCGATCACATCACCGCCCCGAAGGCTCTCGGCGGATAACCCGTAGACGGACTCAGTCCCCTATGGCACCCAAATGAAATCTCGCAGACAAGGACACCCACTCATGGCATGGACAGTGATATCGCGGACTGCCGCGGCGTTCGGTGATCGATTCGAGCAGCGCCTGACCGATCGGGCCCGCCGCCGCCGTGCGGTACGCGATCCTGAGCGTGACGCCCGGTTGCGCAAGATCGACGCCCGTAAGACCGCCGACGCCGCCGAACGCACCCGGTTGCGGGAGGAACGCCAGAAGCTGGCGTGGCACAAATACGAACCGGCCTGGCGCCACTCTCCGGTGGTCACCGCTCACGGTTTCGACGGTCGTGGTGGCGGAAAGATGGGAGTCGTCGACCAGATCCCCGAGTTCCGGGCGACCACCCCACAGCTGTGCGGCATCTGGCCGTGGGCGGTCGCTGGGGGCGTCCCGCAGGTCGGGACCCCGATCGGACGGCACCTCGATCACGCCCTCGACGTGATGTTCGACCCGATCTCCTGGGTGTACCGCACACCGCTGATGAACACACCGTCGCTGTTCCTGCTCGGATTGCCTTCGCTCGGCAAGTCGACTCTCGGTCGCAAGCTGTGCAACGGCGCGATCGCCCAGGGCCAGATCCCGCTCATACTGGCCGACCTCAAACCCGACTACGCGCTGCTCGTCGAAGCGATGGGCGGGCACGTGATCCGGATCGGCCACGGCCTGGGCCACTTCAACCCCCTCGCCGTGGGCGCGCTCGGCTCGATCATCCCGCTCCTCGACGAGTTCCCCGAGGAACAGCGTCGCGTCCGTGCCCAGGTGTTGTCTCGCCGATTCCGGTTGATGCAGGGGTTATTGGAGCTGGTCCGTCGCGGTCCGCTCGTGGAGCATGAGAACAACCTGCTGTCGAAGACATTGCGGATCCTCGAAGACGACCCACGATTCTCCCCCACCACCCCGCCACTGATTCAGGACCTGTTCGACACCATCCAGGCCGGCCCCCTCGACCTGCGCGGGCACGTGCTGGCGCGTACCACCGAGGAATACGAAGCGAAGACGGACCGGCTGCTGTCCACGCTGACTAGTTTGCTCGACGGCCCCCTTGGCGAGGTGTTCTCCCGGCAGACCTGCGAGCCTCTCGACCTGTCCGGCGACAACCCGCCGGTTGCTGTCTGCGTTGACGTCTCGGCGATCGACACCGCAGACAGCGCCCTGGAAGGCGCGGTACTCCTGGCGTGCTGGGAAGACGGATTCGGTGCCATCGAAGCCGCACACACCCTCGCTGACTGCGGGCTGCGCCCGCAGCGCCACTTCCTGGTGTTCCTCGACGAGCTGTGGCGCGTGCTCGGGGCCGGCCCCGGCATGGTCTCGCGTGTCGACAAGATGACCCGCCTGACCCGCACCCTGGGAACCGGGCTCGTCGAGATCACCCACACCGTCAAAGATTTAGAATCCCTCGAGGCAGAGTTCGACATCAAGAAGGCCAAGGGCTTCATCGAACGCGCAGGGGCAGTCATCGTCGGCGGACTGCCAAGGCAGGAAATGGTGAAGCTCTGCGACATCGTGCCGTTCACCAACCCCGAGATCGACATGGTGACGTCGTGGGCCACACCGGCTTCGTTCGACGCGCATAGCAAGAAGAAGCTCCCGCCACCTGGGCGAGGACGGTTCCTACTCAAGGTGGGCACCGACAACACCCCAGGCATTCCGTTCCAGACGTTCCTCACCGCGACCGAACGCGACCTTGGCTACCACGACACCAACAGCCGCTTTACCGGAGACACCAAGAACGTGACTCCTGTCGCCGACTCGACCACCAACGGAAACGGGGGTGGACGCCATGCAGTCTCCGCTTGATAGAGCAGAGGCAGGACATCAGCTCGTTACTCGCCTGGCTGCGCAATGAACTGCGACAGGGTGGTTCTGCTTCAGCGCATTTCGACACACCACCAGCGCTCCCAGGGCAGCGGTCAGGGCCAGACAGTGCACCGCAAGGTCGCCGAACTGCTCGCCCGGATCCTCGCGACATGCGGGGATGACGCGCCCCTGGCCCGCTCCGCGGTCAGCGACGGGGCATTCACCCATCCCGACAGCGCGGTCCGGCACGAGCTGGCTGCGGTGCTGCGGAAGCTGAATCTGCCCCAGCACGCCTCACTCGCCCGGGTAGGGCGTGCTGCAAACGACCTCCTCGGCGCCCACCTGGTCGACAACGACCTCATGTCCCGACAGGAGCATCCATGACCACTCCCGGAAAACCCAAGCAGCCCAAGAGCACTGCCGAAGTTGAGCTGTTGTTTGGTCTCCTTGTGATCGTCCTGGCGGTGTGCGGGGCGATTGACCTCGCATTGCAGCTGGGCACCGACCAGACGGTCCCGTGGTTCCCACCCGTCGCGGTCCTCCATCTGATCACCGGAGAACTTGCGTGGTCGACCGGAACGACGGTGGCCGCGGCGGTCATGTTCGCTCTAGCCCTCGCGGTCATTGTCGGTGTCGTGGTCCTTCTGGCGGGTCGCCGCCGCCGACGCAGCCGGGTCGACACCATTGCCTCCAAGCTTGGCCACGGCGATTCGGTGAGCTCGTTGACCGCGCGTGCCGCGACCGCCAAGGCCAAGAGCCTGTACGTCGTTTCCGACGCGGGTCCGGGCATTCTGCTCGGCCGAATGGTCCACGGCCGCGGTGAGCGGTTGTACGCCTCCTGGGAGGACACCCAGCTCGACATCTGGGGACCACGCACCGGCAAGTCCACCTCGCGGATCATCCCGGCGATCATGGACGCCCCCGGCGCGGTTATCGCGACGAGCAACAAACGCGACCTCGTCGACGCCACCCGAGATCCGCGCGCGCAACTCGGCTCCAAGCCGTGGGTGTTCGACCCGCAGGACATGGTTGGCGAAGTACCGACGTGGTGGTGGAACCCGCTGTCCTACGTCGTCGACGACGTCTCGGCGATCAAGCTCGCCGACCTGTTCGCCGCCGGATCTTCCGACCCGGGAGCGAAGACTGACGCGTTCTTCGACCCGGAGGGCAAAGACGTCCTTGCGGCTACTCTGCTCGCCGCCGCGCTGGACGGGCGCCCGGTCACCCAGGTCTACAGCTGGGTGACCACACCCAGCATGGAGGCGGCCGTCGTGTTGCGGCGCAACGGCTACGACCTGATGGGTGACGCGCTCGCCGCACACATTAGCTCCCCCGAAAAGCAAAAAGCGGGTGTCTTCGGCACCGCCAAGAAGACGGCCGGCTGCCTGCGACTTCGGGGCTTTCAGCCGTGGGTCACCCAGACCGGCGGACACCGACCGCACCTCGACGTCGAACAGTTCGTGCGCAACGGCGACACCCTGCACCTGCTGTCGAAGGAAGGGGCCGGAACCGGTGGACCGTTGGTCGCCGGTCTCACCGTGGCGATCATCGAAGAAGCCGAACGCCAAGGATCTCTCTCGCGCGGTGGACGCCTTGCCACACCACTGCTGGCCGCACTCGACGAGGCCGCGAACATCGTGCGCTGGCCACAACTTCCGAACCTTTACAGCCACTACGGGTCGCGCGGAATCATGCTGATGACCATGCTCCAGTCCTGGTCACAGGGCGTGGAGTGCTGGGGCGAAGCGGGCATGAAGAAGCTGTGGTCAGCGGCGAACGTGAAGGTTTACGGCGGCGGCGTGTCCGAATTGGAGTTCCTGCGCAGCATGTCCGAGCTGGTCGGCGACTACGACTACATCGGCTCGTCGACGTCGTCGGGATCAGGCAACGGCAGCAGCGGCTCAGTCAGCCGTCAGGCCGCATCCGGGCGGATCCTCACCGCGGCCCACCTCAACGAGTGGCCCCGCGGCCGCGCGCTGGTGTTCTCCTCCGGCAACCGGGCAACGGTGATCAAACCCGAGCCGTGGATGGCGGGCCCCCACGCGAGGGCAATCGAAACGTCGATCAAGGCAAACGATCCCACCGCCGACACAACCCTGGGCGACCTGCGCCACGGCCTGACCGCCGTTCCCCTCCAATCAGCAGTCGACACAACGAAAACGAGAGCGTCATGACCGAGCCCACCAATGCGATCGCAGGACTACTCGCCGGCGCTGCCGGGGCAGCGTTCATCAACGATCAGGCCCAACACGTCCTGGTCGAACAAGTCCGCAAACGTCTCGCGACCGAGATCACCGGAATGGTCGAAGCCGCGTTCTCCGAACACATCGACGCCGAAACTAACTTCCAGCTTCAACAAGCAGCGAGCGACATGGTCCTCGATCAACTCGCCTCAGCCACCCTCGACCCGATGCAACCCGGTGACGATACCGACACCGTCGAGGACGTCCCCGAGCTCGTCTATCCCGACCTCGGTACGTTCGTACACGACAAGATCGCCTACAGCTATCGCCGCGAGGTCACCGAAGGCATCGACCGGCGCTGGTGCCCGGAGTGGTGGCGACACGAGGAGGCCAACTCCCGCCTCGAGGCGCTGTGGCGGGCGTGGGAACACCTGCGCCTGGACCCGGCCACCGGGATGAGTGTGTGGTGGCGCGATCACGCCGATCACCACATGGAAAAGCTGTTCGATCCCGAAGGCCCGTTCAAGGCGTGCTCGGTACGCGAGGGGCACGCGGTTCCCGACTCGATCAGCTTTGTCCCCGCCCTGCCGATGGCCGATGAACCCTCGCCACTGTTCACCATCGACACGAGCGGGACCGGCGACATCGACGATGAGTTGGCGACGATGCGATGACTGTCACCGTCTACTCCACCCCGAACTGCGTGCAGTGCAAGGCGACCTATCGCGCGCTGGACAAGCTCGAAATCCCTCACGTGTCGGTCGATCTAGCGACCGATGACGTCGCGAGGACGCGGCTCCGCGACGAGTTGGGCTACACCCAGGCTCCGGTCGTCGTGGCCGGCGACGAGCACTGGTGCGGATACCGGCCCGACCGGATCAAAGGCGTTACCGCTGAGGTCCGCCAGGTCGACACACCGGCGCCTGATCCGCCGACACCGTCGCGGGAGGGGGTTCGGATCATCGGTGGACTCGAGATCCCTGAGTACACCCAACCCGACCTGTCCGCAGTCGAAGCTTGGATGGCCATCAGCCTCGACGCGGCGCGATCGGCGGGTCAAGTGCCCGAGCTGGGCAGCCCGCAGTGGGTGGAGATGTCGAACAACGACCCCCGCAAGCTCGGAGCGGTGATGGCCGCCGCCGCGAGCGAGGTCCGCGCCCGCCACGCACTGCCCACGCGGGTGCGCACCGAACTCGACAGCCTCAACGCCGACTACCGCGAGGCGATCGGGCAAGCCAATGACGCCGTGGCCGCAGAACTACGTGGCCGCCCTACCGGCCCAAGCTTCGCCGAGCTGCAACGCCGCCGATACGGCGATCGGGCCAGCGAAGTGACCGCGATTCAGCGCGTCGCCAACGACTTCCCCACCAATTCACGGCCCCAGTCGACTCCGGCCGCAGCGGCGCATTTCCGCCGCGTTATCCACGCCCCGGCCCGTGCCGGCGGCATCGAGCGCTAACCCCACCAGCAAGGAAACTCCGTCATGAGCCAGCCCGCCGAGCACGATGAAATCCTCAACGAGATCGCCACCGTGCTGCGCACACTGACCGCGGCGGCATCGCGGTTCGCTGAGGTCCGCGCCCGCCGCCGTGAACAACAGCTGCGCGACGCGACCGCCCGCAGCGAGCAGCAGCGCCGCGAGACAACGGCCCGCATCGACTCCCAGCAGCGGATGGCCGAGGCGTCGCTGCGTCAGGTGTTCCAAGAGCAGTGGTGGAACGACGCCGACCCGCTGAAGTTCGCCAACGCCTACCGCGCAAGCCGGGAATGGAGCGACCGCTCCCCGGTGGCCTCAACTGCCCGCGACCACATGGAGTCACAGTTCAAGGACCGCTACAACCTCGAGGTGCGTGCCCTCTACGACGAGCACAACCACATCGAACAGCTACTCAACGATGCCCAGAAAGACCGTGACGGCGCGTCGACGAACCAGCAGAGCTCCGACAGGGAGGCCGCCGCTGTGCGCGCCCTGCTCGCCGACGCCGACCGCGAAGACCGCGCCGCAGAGCGTGAGGACCCCGCCGAGTGGGCGCAGCATCGCGTCGAGCTCGAAGATCAGCTCGCCGGGTGGGGACTCGACGACGGGATACCCCCGCCCAGCGACCAGGAGGTCGCCTACGTCCAGGAGCAGATCGCCAACTACGACGCCCTGCTCGACAACAACGACCCCGCCCAGACACCCGAAGCAGGAGCCCACCTCGATCAGGCCAGCGCCGATCGGGTCGCCGCCGACGTCGGCTACGACTCCACGCAGCGTCGCGCGGGCACCGCCCGAGCACTACTCGCCCAGGGCATCGGCACAGAGGCGGTCGCCGCGCGGATGTCGGCCGATCAGGACCAGGCTCACCCCGCCACCCAAGCCGTCGCCAACGGCCCTCAGCGCGCCCCCAAGGCCCGTAAGGGCCGACCCGGCTCCAACCACAACCGTCAGCGGGAGCAGGGCCGGTGAGACTGAATCCGCGACGCAAAACGCCGCCCCCGGCGTCCGCACCGCCAACGGCGCGTGGGTCCGGCAGCGCAATACCGAGGCCCACCCGAGCCGAACTCGAAGCCCTCGACCTTGCACAGAAGGCGCGGATCGCCGAGCTGCTGAGTCAGGTCGAGGAACTGCGGCAGTACATCCCGCCGTGGCTGCGTGACACCGAGGGACAGGCACACCCTCATGAGTGAACTCAGCAACGACGAGCTGGCCGACGTCACTCGCCGACAAGGCCATCAGATCGCCGCTCTCGAGGAAGAGGTACGCCGACTCAAGGAGTGGATCGGCACCGAGATCGGGCAGATGACCGACCGTGCCGACCAGTTCGGTGTCACCCCGGTACGCGGCGCGAGCCGCGGTGGCGGCGGTCCGTCGATCGCCCATCCGGGTACCGGGTTCGCCGCCGCGCATCTGCTGAACCTCGACACCAGCCCGCACAACGACCGCGCTTCCGAGCCCACTGCACCCGACGTCGCTGGCCTACTGGCCGGCCACAACCGCACCTGGCTCACCGCTGTCGGCGGCGCCGAGGTCCTCGACGCCTACCAATCGAGTCGAGCGGCCACCGACTCATCGGTGGCGGCAGAACCGTTGGCAGAGCACATCGGGCGACTCCTGCAGGACTACGGCGTCAACGTCGACGATCTCGCCGAGTTGCCGCCCGAGCAGGGCGCGGCACGGATCGACCAAGCAATCGCCGACACCGCCCGCCGCCGTAGCGGCTTTCCCGCACCGGCCACATCGGTACTCAACCTCGACACCACCAGCACCGAGAAAGCGGCCAAGCAACGCGGTGGAGCCTACCGGTCACATGGGCACGAACGGTGAAAGGACCACCGTGACCGCCCCCGAGCCGCGCCCGCCGCTGAGTGCAGCCGGCCTGATCGAAATGCTTCAGCAGATCGCCCGAGCGAACTACGACCAGGCCGCAATCAACCAATCCAGCAGCGATGGTGAGACATACGAACTCGTCGCCGACGTCATCACCCGAGCCATCCCGGCCGACTGGTCACGCTACGCACGCGACCTGCCGTCACCGAGGTGGCCGACCAAATCGGGGCATCGCTGTCCTCCCCAAGCGCGAGCTGACCGAACTCTCCCCAGCCCGCCACGCAATTGACTTGGCCCACCGCCAGATTCACTCCATGCGCGAAACGCATCGAATATGAAGACGGCGCTGGCGCGGCACTCGAAACCCGCCTAGTGCAGCGCTCGGACAACTCCGTGGATCGCACGGTTGATCCAGGCGGCGTCGCAGACGGCGATACCGTCGATCGTTCCTTCGTAGACGCCGTGGTGATCACGTGCAGTGGCCGACCATGTTCCGGTGATGGCGGTCGCGTCGCAGTCTCTAGGCACTAGCAAAACAACCTCGCCGTTTGGCGAGGTCACTACGTCGCGTGGTCGAAGCTCGTTTAGCGAGATCGCGAGTTCGGCCGGTCCGTTGATGCGGAGACCACCGGGGGTCGGCGGCAGTACAGGGATCCGCGCTGCTTCAGGACGCTTAGTGATTGCGTAATTCGGAATGGGGATTGAGAACGGTCTCGGACCGTAAGCCCTCGGCGGGGTGGGGATCAGTTTTGCGGCGTTGCTGACCGATCCTTGAGCCCTATGAGCTATTACGGGCTCGTTGAACCGCACTGATACCCGAACTCCCTCCAGAAACGTGTCATTGAGGTTCGCGATGCGTAGGCGGAATGGCTGCCAGCAGGCCAGGATGTGTTCGATTACGTCCGGGATGGCGTTCTTTGCGGCCGTGGCCCATTCGGCGACCTCGCCGAGATACTCGTCTCGGCTTCGAGGATCCGGCTCTTGTGAGAGCGCCGCGATGTTGGCCGGCGTGAAGATGTTGCTTCCGGCCATGCCGCGGTAGGAAGTTTGAGCCGACGCATCGGGAAGTGCACGCCTGAGCTGCGCGGCGGTTCGGTCGACATACATGGTGAGCGCAGCGTCGTCGTAGCCGCAGTGAAGGGCGTCGCCGTCGCCCGTCACAGCGATGCTCGCATCGAGCGGTGTCTTGCGCGTCCGGGCAATGAGCGCCCGGATTTCGCCACCCTTCGCACGACGTGTTGCTCCGTCAGTCCGAATGTAGATGTCGCCGTCGACCAACCCATCGGCCCCATCGCTATGGCACGTCGCTATGACTGTCGGCTCCGGAGGGGCGACAACGATGACAACGACATCTTTCCCGTCAAGCTGCACTCGCTGCACATCCCAATGCGGCCCGTTATCGCCAATAGCGGCTCGCACCGCATCGGCGAGCTGGTGCATCTCGAAGGGCTGCACCCCCACCACAGCGTTCGGCGCGATACCGAGAACCATGATCGCGTGCCCGTCCAGCCACGGCGCAGCCACGGCCGGATCGCGGTTCGATGCGCCGAGAATGAACTTCGCGACCTTGACCCGCCCACTCTTCTGCGTCAGCTCAATGTCTGACTTGAGCTCGAGGAAGTGCCGTTCGGCACGATCATCGGTGGCCACCAGGTGCTCGATGAGCGTGGTCCATCCCATCTGCCCTCTCGGCAGATGAGTGAAATCAGGGTTCGCCACGAATCAAGGGTGCCATCCACTTCAGACACCGGCGAGATCGCCCATGGTCTCACCGAACCGGGCGACGTTGACCGCTTTCGGGGTTCGGCGGGCAGAGGTCGGAGTGGACGTGACGTGCAGGGTGCGACGCTGGTACTCGGTCAGTGACCGAGCAGCGAGCGGGTCATGCGGAAGTCGAGGGCTTGGTGATAACGACGGGAAGTATTGCCAGCGAGACGCGCCGCCCTTCTGCGTCGGCGGTGAAGACGTAGTCCACCAGCCGCGCCGGGTCGCCACCTTCGACGGTCTCTACGTACTTGGGGTGCGCTTCTGCCGCGGAGTGCAGCTTGTCGATGATGGCGACCGGGTCGGCGGCGCCGATGAACATCACCAGCGCCGCTTTGCTGTCGCGCCAGACCAGGTAACCGAGCAGCTGTGTGAGAGCATCGGTGGCGGTCTTTTGGCCGCGCCAGATCTTCAGCTCCGCGATGAAGGCGTTGCGGTCCTCATGGCGGATGAGGATGTCGGTCTTGCCCTCCCCGTTGAACAGTTCGCCGCCAGCAGCTCCTTGCCAGTAGCTGTTGAGAGTCCCCAGCAGCAGATCGCGTAACCCCTCCTCATCCAGTTTCCGTGTGGTGGCCGGGGACCGCTCAATGGTGTTTGCCCACGACCGCACGGCGTCCAGCGTGTCTCGGTACACCGCTTCTTCCAGGACGGGCTCGGCCACCACTCCGGCCTGTTCGCTCCGCTCTTTGAGGGAGACATGTTTACGTTTCGCCGGTACGGATGGTGGCCGCGGTGCGTCCAGCTTCCGTACGGGGATATTCAAGTCTGCGACGACCGCCCGGTCGTTCTCAATGCGCGAGCGGCGAGCGGCAACGACCTCACGGAGGCGTGTATCGGCGAGCCTTAGGAAGTCCCGCAGCTCGCTGTTTGCCCACTCAGCTCGTCGGATCATGTCGGCCCGCGCATCTTTGAGGCGGTCAGTAATGATCTCGCTCGTGAGTATCGGTGCGACTACCCGAACATCGAACTCGCGCCCGTTGACGGTGCCGATCTGAGGCTCGCCCGAGAAGTCGATGGTCCGCGCGCGGTGTGTCAGTAGCGAGACGGTGCCGAGGATCGGATACGAGACAACGAACTGGCTGGCCCGCACTTGGCGCATCTCTCGCGTATGTCGGTCGGGCAGATGGAGGGTGGTTTCCTTCGTCGGACTCCTGGTCGCGTTCCCCCAGTCGAACGAGACCTCGACGGGCATGTGCTCGTCGAGCAACCTCGACACGAGCACGTCCGCGTCTTCTGCCAGGAGTGCATCTGGGTCCATTCGATCGACCTCAGTAATCGCAGTGTTGAGATGCGAGTGCAGATGGTTGCCGAGCTCCGAGCCCCCACCGAACGGGCTCATGAGCGCGGTCCGATCTCGCGTTCGGTGCCGCCACGGCGGCGGGCTGGTTCGGCGGGGGTGAGTGTGTTGGATACCGCCGATCCGGGTTCGCGGCGCGGCGCGGTCGGAGCGATCGGGAAGTCTCCACGAGCGCGCTCGACCGGGGACTGTTGCGCCGAGACAGGTGTGGCTGCGACGGCGGGGATCGCGTTGACGCGGTCCAGTTCCGACCGCGCCATTGCCGTCAGTGCTTGCGCGCGCTGGAGGTCGCCGGCCGCGCTGTGGGACGCTGCGATGGCGTCGACTGCGGCGAGGAGCTGACGGATCAGGACGGTGTAGGCCAGGGTGCTGTTGGCGTGGGCGGTGGCGGTCATCAGGATCATCGCGACCCCACCGGCCGAGACCCGGCCTGCCTTCTTCGGCAACGCACGGTGCGCCTGGATGCCCGCCGACCGCGACAGCGCGTCTGACGCGGCCGCGAGCGGGCCGGGTACCGGCTCGGTGCGCGCCGACCATGCGGCGAATACCCCGGCGGTCTGTCCGGCAGCGCGTGCCCACGCGGCGCGATCGTCGGCGGGGATGGTCCGCAGGTACGCGGTCCACTTCTCCAGGTCGGCGTGCGCGGCGCGCAGCAGATCGGGTTGGGTGCCCTTGCGCCGGTTCGCGCCGCGCATCGCCGGTCGTCCGCGCTTCGCGCGCCGCCACTCGGCTGCGGCCTCCAGCGACTGCTGCGGGGTATCGTCCCACTCGGCGCGCAGACGCGGCAGCGACAGATCCTTACCGAGCTGTCCTCCACCAAACCAGATGGGTTTGGCGTCGAAGTCGCGCGACCCGTCACTGTTCCTTGGGGCCTGGGCAACGGAGTAGCCAGTGACGACGTCTTCGCGACCGGCGGCGTACCGCGGCCGGATTAACAGGCCTTCGGCGCGCACCCGGCGCACAAAGTCGACCTCGGTTCGCGCGGACGTCGCGCACGCCCGCACACTGCGAGCCAACGCGACCCGCGACGGCTCGCTGTCGTTGCGGCCTTCGGTAGTCGCCACGCGGGCGGCCTTCTCCGCATCCGCGCGGGAGAAGCCACGCGAAACGATTCCGGCTGCGCGGCCCTCGGTGATCGTCAGGCCGTACTTGAGTTCCAACTCCGCCGCGACTGACTGAGTCTTCTTCCAGTCGTTCCACAGCGCCACCTTGGTGCCATCCTCACGCACACAGGTCGCGGCGATGTGGATGTGGTCATTCCCGGCGGCCGACTTTCCGTGATGAATCGCAACCCACCGCGCGGGCGACAGCCCTTCCTCGGCGAAGCCCATCTCGCGCATGAAGTCGGTAGCGATCTCGCCCCACTCGGTATCGGAAACAACCCGGTCGTCGGCTCTCAGGGACAACGAGCAGTGCCACACGTGTGCATCTCGCACGCCATCGGTGAGCCACTTTAAGTCGTCGCCCATAACTCGTTTCGGCACGGTCACCTCGGTGCCGAAAACGCGTCGAGGATGTTCCAACTTCCGCGCGATGTCGCGAGCCTCGAGCGCCGAGAGTTCTGCGTCGTCGTGCCACGCCATGATCGCGGGATCACCGCCAACGAGGTGCGGAGTCTCGTGTTCGTTGGCCTTGCCCGGTCCGACGAGGTAGCGCAGTAAGCCGGCCATCGTTGCGCCACGCGTCACGTTCGGGATCATTGCGCGGCGATCCGATTGGCTACTCGGCGCCGTGCGCTCGCTGGCGGTGGGTGGACGTCGATCGGTGCCATCCTCGTCCCCTCTTCGGCCCAGCGCAGCGACCCCACATCGTGGGGACTCACACCAAAAGTGTGAAAGATGCCCCAGCGCAGCGCAAGTGGCATCTCGACTTAGGGCACCTAAGTCCATAGCTTGCTCCCTCGGCATAGCGGGATACTGTCCAATTCAGTGTGAGCGTTGCGAACTCCGTTATGCACGCGCTTCGCGCGCAAGGCTCTACGACAGGAGGACCCGTGACCAAAGGCAACAAGCGCCAACGACGCCAACACCGGAAAGCCAAGGAGCGGGGCCCATTCATCCCGTCGCAAGAGGACAAATTCATCTCCGTGGACACCGGCCCCCTGTGCTTCTTCAACAAGATCACCGGCACGTTCACGAGTGATGGCGGCAAAACGCTGACGGTCAAAAGCATCCCCGTCGAGGACACCATTCGCCCGGTCCCCATGAAGTTCAACCCACCGCTGCAGTCCGACGGGACGGACCCAACGTGCTTCGATTATCAGTGGCAACAACTCACGTATCTGTTCAACTTTGACGACCCAGCAACATTCGTGAGTGTCGTGGATGCGCTGATTGACGAGGAGAGAGCGCTCCTCCTCCGCTACGTCACAACATGTCGAAACCTGGCCGGCTACACCATCCTCAACGACAAGCCCGGCTTCCACCTCTCGTGGAAGCGCAGGGGTAGCGCTACGGTCCGAGCGGACCTACCCAGCCACCAGGAATTCACCGGATTCTCTGCAACGTTCCGGCAGCTCCATAACGATGGCGAGGAGGCCAGCTTCGTCAAAGTCTGGAACATCATCAACCGTGCCCTCAACGACGCTGGACTCGATGCGACTGCTCTCGCAGATGCACATGAAACGCTCAAGGCATGGAAGAAAGCGCGCGCCAGGCTCAAGGAGAAAGCTGATCAAGAACTTCAACTACGGCGACACTCTGCACTGGGGCAACACACGTGAGCAGCTGGCGGAGCTCACAAATGATCCCTTCACGCCAACTTCTACAAGTTCTGTTGCACCACAACAATGGCCTCGCTGGGCCACCTGTACTTCGGCTTCGCCGTCCTGGCGGCCGCAGCGCTAGGCGTCCCCGAGCTCGGTCAAAAGACGTAGCCGGCGATGGACTCCCTAGCGATTTCGTTTTTCATGCGTGAGCTGCGCACCCAGCCCGCACAGCGCGCGGCGTCTCAGCGCGACTCGACGAACTCAGCTCTCTAATTCAGACGGTTGATCGCCGACAGGCGCGGGCCGACGCAGCAGACGACGACGGCGAGGCCCTGCACGACGACATGCTCGAGCATCGTGATGACGACGCCGATTTAGCAGATCAATGCTTCATCACCGTGCAGTCGATCTTGACCGCCGGCGCCTTGGCATCGAAATGCTTATGGAGCCCGCGTACATCATCGGGGTCAAAAGAGCGAGGCCGACGGCTGCGCGAGCTGTTGGCCCTCGACGAGGACGAGTTCCCATTATTGCGAAGCCGACAAGTGCGTAACGCCTTCGAGCATTTCGACGAGCGCATCGAGGACCACCTCGAACACAACGGCCTCGTACTCGACCACTATGTCGGCTCGGACTCTTGGGACGGCCCCCCCGGCCGCGATGCGGAGCTGCAACGTGTCGACCTGGGAGGTGTCGGTCGCTGGGAACACTGTCAACCTCCGAGCACTGCTACTAGAAATGGACGACCTATCTGCTCGCGCAACTGCATGGCTGAATCAGGCGTACGTCAGCGATAGGCCAATCACCCCGTAGTCGTCGAGAGCTACGGGAGCTGAACACACGGCGCGTGGCGCCCCGCAGAATTACCGGTCCAGGCCGGCGTCGAGGCGCCGACCCCGGTCTTTGCCACATCCAAGTCCGCGTCCCTCGTCGGTGGAAACACGGCGTGTGAGTGCGCCGGTGGCCGGCGCCGGGAAGTCGCCAACGAGGGCGATAGTCTCTGAATGCTCTTCCGCCCATTCCCGCGCCTGGTGCTCGTGCTTGCGACGCATAACGGTCACGTACTCGTCTTTGCTCATCCCCTCCGATGCCGCAGTGAACTCGGTCGGGTTGAGATCCAGGCTCCACCCGGGTTGGCGACCTTGCTCACCCATGCGCGCCGCTGCTTCGGCGCGCTTGGCGACCGCGCCAGCAGAGTTCTCGGCCTGCTGAATCTCGAGGCACAGCGACGCCAGCTCGACCTTGATATGCGCCAGCTCATCGGCGCGCGAAAACGGTGTATCCATGCGCGGCGCCTGCAGCGCCACTTCACGTCGCCATCCGTTGAGCTTGGTCTCCAGACGCGCCGGCACATCGATCAGTGATTCGTGGGAGTTCTCCAACCGCGTCGCCAGACCGTTGGCCAGCGCCGCCTTCGACTGCCCGGTATCGGCACGCTGACCGGCGTCATCGACCTTGCCCCACAGCTGTTCGCGGGTGACATAGAACTGAGGACGGCCCGGAACGTCAAGCCACACGTACAGCTCGTCGTTGAGCGACGCGCGCGCCGCCTTCGCCACGACACCGGTGTCGAACTCCGCGAGAGTCACCGAGATGGACATACCCCGGCCCTTCAACTCCACGAAAGAGGCTCGCGCTCGCTCGAGCAGGTCGGCCGAGCGGTCCTTGCGCTCGAGTGCGCAACACCCTTCGATGGAGAATGTCTTGCCGGCGTCGAGCCACTGCGCCACCTTGTCGGCCAAGTCCGAAGCGGTGCCCTGCATTGCCTCGGTCTTCTCGATCTCGCGGTCGTTGTTGCGGACAACAGAGCGCGCGTGGTTGCGGCCGTCGGTGTGCGCATCTGACAACGCCGATAGGCTCGCGACGTCGGAGTCAAGCTGCGCCATCCGCATGTAGCGGGGGTCGCCGGTCGCGGCTGCCTTCGTCGCGGCTGCCGCGTCGGCGAGGTTGTCATCGGCGATGTCGGCGACCTGGGTCACCTCGTCGCCGAGTTGCCCGGTCTTGGCCTGCTGGATGAACGCCGCTTTCGACTCCACCGTCGCCCACATCACGGTGTCGGTGGTCGACTCGGTGACGTAGTTGAAGATCTGGACCTCGGGGTTCTGATTGCCCTGGCGCAACATTCGACCCTCACGCTGTTCCAGGTCCGCCGGGCGCCAAGGCACGTCCATGTGGTGCAGCGCGACCATCCGCGCCTGCACGTTGAGCCCGGTGCCCATTTTCGGAGTCGACCCGACCAGGACCGCAATCTTGCCCGACCGGCAGTCGGCCTGCATCGCCAATTTCTGCGATGGCGATTTCGCGTCATGGATGAACACGACCGCCTCGGCGGGGACCCCGGCATCGACCACCATGTCCTTGAGGTTCTGATAGACCGACCGCGCTCCGGGTTTCGGTGTGCCGCGATCGCAAAACACCAACTGCAACCCGCCACGGCGCGGCGACGGAGTGCCGTCCTCGGTGCGGTACCGGTTGTCTTTGGTGTCGTGATAAATCGTCGCGACCTGCTCGGCGACGGCGTCGGCGCGGGTGTTGCCCGGATCGGGTGCGAGGTTGGCCAGCATCGGATCGATCGCGACGTTGCGGCCGTCGTTGATGACTTTCAAGATGTTGTCGGTCGCCATCTCCCGCGGATCAAAGTTCGACATCCGGTATTCGAGGTCGGTGATGAAATCGCGACGCTCCTGCCCCGGAGTGGAAGTTATGACCTGGCGGCCTTCGAAACTCGGCAACGCCGCGGGCACCTGGTCGCGGGTGACGACGTCGGTGTACTGCGCGGCCATCGCGAACATCTCTTTCGGGTTCGAGAACGCCGCCACCTTCGACACCACCATGATCCGGGTGCCGGTCGCGTTGGTGACCGTCTCCGACTTCGTCGCGGTGAACGACGCCGCCCAGTCGGTGATCGAGCGAACTCCCGCCACCTCCAACACATCAGGACGCAGGTACTGCTGCATCACCCACGCCTCGGCCAACGAGTTCGCGATCGGCGTACCGGTCGCGAACGTCGCCACTCGCTCCGCGCCCGGGGTGATCACCCGGCCCGCAGCGCGGGCTTCGTTCTGTCGTCGGCTGCGCAGATAATCGAGCTTCATGGACAGGTCCTCCGCCTTGTCCGACCCCTTGGGCAACGCCAACGTCGCCACCGCGCACTGCCGTGACTTGTTTTTGAAGTCGTGCGCCTCGTCGATGAACAGGTAGTCCGCGCCGGTCTGCTCGAACGTCACCCCCGCGTCCTTTTTCGCCTGCTCGGTCGCCGCCTCCAACTTCTTGCTCAGCGCCTTCTTCGCCTTCTCGATCCGCTTGACCGTGGCGTCACTCTGCCCGCCGGCCGCACGCCCTGCCGTCATCTCCTCGTCCAATTCGGCAACCTGGGCGCGGATATAGGCGACCCGCTGATCAGGATGCACCCGGATCTTTTCGAACACCGACGACGGGATGATCACCATGTCCCAGTCCGACGTCGCGGTCTGCGCCGCGAACACCCGCCGATCCTCGGCGTCCATCCCCTTGGCCCCGACCAACACATTCGCCGCCGGATACCACTGCTTGAGCTCCCGGCCGAACTGCTCGATCAGATGCGTCGGCACGACAATCCAAGGCTGCGAGACCAGGCCGCGGCGTTTAAGTTCCATCGCGGCCATGAACATTGTTCCGGTCTTGCCCGCGCCCACGACGTGGTCCAGGAGCACAGTCGGCTCGGCGGTCACCCGGGCCACCGCATCGCGCTGATACCGGTGTGGGGTGAACACCGGAGACAGACCGGGCAGGTCCAGGCGGCTGCCGTCATGTGACGGTTTGACCCACGTGTTGAACCTGTTGTTCCACTCGGTCACCAGCCGTTCTCGGCGGTCGTCGTCGGACCACACCCACGTCCGGAACTCGCCGGCAATCTTCTCCGCCTGGACCTGGGCGTAGACGGTGGCCTTTGTGTCGACTGCCGGGGCTCCCTCCTCGACCGCGCCCTTGGAGTTGCGGACCTCGATGGGGCGTTGGTTCATCAACCTGTCGAGCAGCTCGACTGCTGACATCGACTTGTGGCTGTCCGCGTTGTCGGCGCCGTAGTCCACCCGCATCGATTGGGTGTTGAGCTGACCCGCGGGCACCGACACCATCCACGTACCGGCGGCACGTTCCACCGTCGCCTGCTGCGCATCGAAGGTCTCGCGGACGAACTGTGCGTAGTCATGCGGCGCGATCCAGGTCGCACCCAACGCCACCGGACCCATCTGCGACGGCTGTTTGAGTGGCGGCACCACCTCGGCCAGTGCCGCCTCCACCTCCCGCCAGTCCTGGGTCGGGGTGTCCTGCACCTGAGTGACGGCCGTGGCGTGTTTGGCGCGCACATTGCCCGACAGGGCCGTCGAGCACGGCAGCAACTCACTCGGGTTGTCGACGTCGATGAACACCAACCCGCGCACCGATTCCCGCGTGGTGTCGCTGTCTTGGCCCAAGAGACTGGCAATTCGGTCGAGGTCGATGCGGCCGCGTTCTCCCATGCAGATCGCGACCGCGTCTTCCGGTGTGTCGGCCGACAGCACCGGGACCGGGGCGACAACGACGTCGCGGGCGAACACTGCGGTCTTCGACACCGCCCCGGTTTCCTCGTCGAACCGCTCCAGCGCCATCACCCCGGCGATCCCCGGATCACTGGTGACCGCCTCGAGGTGGGTTTGGCGTTTCACTCTCGGCGAGGACTGCCACGCCTTCTCTTCCAGCTCGCCGAGAACCTTTTCCGGTAGCTCGCCGAGGAACGAGACACCATCATCGTCGCGGTTGTCCTCGCGCCACTTCGTCTCCGCGACCGCCAGGCGGGCCATCGCTTCGTGTTCGCTGCGTTCCTTGCCGCCCGACCACTTCATCCGATTGATCGGTCCGTAGGCGGCGACGTAGGCGTCGTAGGTCGTGCCCAGGTCGCGACGCAGGCCTTCGCGGTGCGCCGCGGTGGTGTCGTCGGTGCGCTGAGATGCGATGACCTGTTCGGTCAGGTTGCGCAGCCGCAGCAGATGCCGGGTCTCAGTGGTCCGGGTCTTGGGGACCTTGATCGGGTCGACCCCGTCGATTCCCTTGCGCACGAACCCCTGTGAGTCCTCATCCCACTCCACGCGTCCGATCGGGACGTCCTCGCCGTAGAGGCCCGCCGCGGTGGCCACGCCCGCCTCCAGCGTCGCCGCGACAGACTCGGCCTGCACAGGGTGCGGACTGTAGGTCAGCCGGATCGTGGGACGGTCCACGAGCATCTCCGAGATCGCCTCGGCTTTGCGTGCCGACGCGATGATCGAGGCGAGGGATTCCCGCACCGCAGTCGCCGTGTCGCGGTCCGGATCGACCTCGACGCGCATCTGTCCACCCCGGTACATGCCGTGATCGGCGACGGTCGTGCCCAACACGTGCCGAGGGGTGCGCTCGAAGTAGCCGTTGACATCCACCGTCCGAGTGCCCCCGTTCTGACGATCGGCGACCTCCACTTTCACCGTGCGCAACCAATTCGGGTTCTGCTCAGGCAACGGGGCACCGAGTTCACGTTTGCGCAGCACCAGGATGTCGGTGACGACCTGGGTGCCCGCGACCCGACTGAAGGCGTTCGACGGCAACCGGACCGCGCCGACCAGATCGCCGAGCGCGTGCATGTCGCGGCGCGCTTTATCGTTCGCGGCATCCAAGGTGCCCGAGGTGGTGACGGCCATGACGTAGCCACCGGGCGCGGTCAGCCGGAGCGCCTTGATCAGGAAGTGATTGTGGATGTTGTGCTGCGCCGGGTTGTGGATCGGGTCGTGCACCGAGAACCCGCCGAACGGGACGTTGCCGATCGTCGCCGAAAACGTGTTCTCCGGGACACGGGTCGACTCGAACCCCTCGTTGCGGACCTGGGCGTTTGGGTAGAGCAGGTGCGCGATCTGGGCGGTCATCGGATCGTTCTCGACGCCGATCATCGTCGCCGAGGCGGGCGCCACCCCCATGAATGTGCCGCTGCCACAACCCGGTTCCAGCACGTAGCCACCGTCGAACCCTGCCTCGACGAGGGTGTCCCACATCGCGGCCGCGATCGCGGGATCGGTGTAGTGGGCGTTGAGTGTCGATGCTTTCGCATCCCGGTACTGCTCGGCGGTCAAGTACTCCTCACGCAACGCGCGGCGCGGAGTGTCCCACTCCTGCTTGGACTCATCGAAGATGTCGGACACCGCGCCCCACCCCGACCACTGGGACAACACCCGCTGCTCATCAGGCAGGGCAGCGCGGTTGAGGGTGTCGCAGCGCAGCACCACGTCGATCGCCGACATGTTCGCCTGCGCGCGAGCTTTGGCCCCTGAGGGCACCAGTACCTGCCCCGAATGGACGAACGGCACCGCCGGAACCGGAGCTAACGGTGTCGGCGGTGCCACATCAACCGTGTGCGCAGCGGCGGTTGACTCGTCAGCGACGTCGTCGATCGGGTCGGGCTCCAGGCCCGCCACGACGTTGTCGGCCTTGACGTTTACGATCGACCCGTCCGGGCGGATTGCCGGGGTGGTGCGCACGCTCGACCACTGCGATAGCGGGACACCCCGCTCCGATTGATCGACCTTCGGCAGAGTGTCGCGGTCGGCAGGCAACGGCGGCAGTACCGTGCCACCGGGGTCGATGACCGCTGGATCGGTCGGCAGACGCAGCTCGTCGACCGACTCGAACAGCAGTCCCTGCTCGGCTAGAGGCTCGGCTTGAGTCCGTGCTCGGCGAGAGCGGCGTTGCTGCGGGCCATCTCCTGCTCGACCGCCACCGCCAACTCCCCCGCCAGTGGATCGTCCGGGCCGACCGGCAGCGCCAGGCCGTCCTCCGCGCGCGCCGCGAGAAGCAGCTCCGCGGTCACCTGAAAGGCCGGCGTCCGATCCGGCCACACCATCTCCACCACCTGCTCGGTCTCGCGGTCCGGCTCGGTCCCGGCCTCGGTCGTCCACCGGTCCATCGCCGCCACCGGTATCGGTGTCTCGCTCGAGGGCTCGGGCTCCGCGTCGTCCGGATCCTGGTAGCCCTCCCACAGCTGATGGGTCACCCACTCGATCGCCGCCAACCGTGTCTGGTTGATCAACCCCAGCCGTTCCATGTAATCCGGTTCTCGACCCATCGCCGATGTCCAGGCCGCGATCGTCGGTCCCTGGTTGTCGGTCTGGAATTGCGACGCCTGTACTTCCAGCTCCTGCGTCTTCGCGGCCACCCAATCCTCGAAGCTGGCCCGATCCATCTCGGCCAGCTCTTGGGCGTAACGCTGCACTATCTGCTCGCGGATCATCGGCGGTCTCCTCCTGGTCAAGAGCGAATAGATCGAACTGGTCATCATCACGTGATGTAGCCACTGGTCGTGTCTCCCTGGTAAATGCACCAGACGACCCGCGCATTACGACAACGCGCCACACGAGCCGCCTGGCTCCTAACCGGGATTCACAGTCCGCCTACCGCAAATACCGAGTGCATCCACCAGTATCGCCGAACACACCGACGACAGCGAGCACTATACCCGGTGTAGCGGTTCCTGAGGCATCATTGCGACCTGAGGGCGCGGCGGCAATCGGTCTCGGTGACACACCAGCGTGGCCCTGGACCGTTTCCCGCTGCGCCCCCTCAAAGTGCTAAACATGTTGCACGGCAACACAGTTCGTGACATCCGATTCTATACCGGGTATAGTCTTTAGGTATGGGAAACGTTGCCGCTCAGCTCGATCAGTTCGCGTTGTTCGACATCGAGTCCGATGCCGATCGGATCCTCCGCAAGCGTGAGGACCACATCGCCCGCTACGGCATCCCGTCAGCGTTCAACACTCCCGCGCGGGGGTTGATGGCCCGCCTCGAGGTGCTCGACGCGTGGAAGCAGGCGTGGGGCAACTTCGACTGCATCCGCGTCTCACACACCTGGCACCCCGGGATCATGGACCCGTTTGACCCGTCCGACACCTGCCAACCGGCCTACATGTCGGCCAACCTGTACTGCCACCACCACCGAGACCCGAACTGCCAGTGCGTGAACCTGCGGCTAAACCGGGCGATGTGCCGGGGCTGCGACTGGGAAGCCGATACCGACTACCTCAACAGCGACCACGCCATCGCCGATGCTCACGACCATGCCTTCCCAGGATGGCGCGAGTCCCCGCTGGTCCTCGACCCGCAACCGATGAACCCGAAACCTCTCGCGAAATGGCAGGCGAAGGTCATTGACCTCTACGGCGGCGATCGCCCCAACGGCTGGCCGATCATCAGTCCCCGCCCCGGCGGCGGCAACCGCTCGGTCCCCTGCCGCTCGCCGTTCGGCGGATACGACATGGCCCAACCAATCGTGCTCGCCACCGCGCCCTGAACACCCACTACGCCACTTACACCCAGGAGAAGTAGACATGTCTGACACAACCTCGATCACCGTACGACTGGTCCTCAACCAGGCTCCCGGCTACACCACCCGCCACTTCATCGACGAGCAGTTCGAAGCCGCTGATCCAACAGTCGCGTTCGCTCGCGCCTACCGGCGGGCACGCGCACTGATGGGTGGTCACGGCGACAACGTCCCCGCCTGGGTTGGGCACCAGATGCCCTACGGCTGGTCCCTGGAAACCAATGACGACTGCAAATACCTTGTCGCCATAATCGTGTGCGACCCGCACGTGTGGGACGAGTACGAACGCCGCCGCGTCGTCCGGCTCATGGGCCGAATGACCCACCCCAACGGCGAAGTCGACCCGGCAGTGGACCCACTCCAGACGGCTACGTCACCGTGCGCCTCTCCGGCACCTCCATCAGCCGTGGCGCGGACACCATCTAGATCCACGCTTGCTGGCTCACCTCGCCTGACCACCACCGGCGAGGGTCACCGACCTCGCGTCGTACCAACGACCTCTGACTACTCCCCGGCGGGATCTGGTAACCGCTTGGCGACGGACTTCAGACCCGTGTTCAGGACAGCAGTTCCGTCTTTGATGGCCTTCGCGATCGACAACGGCGTACCGGGAACGGTCGCTGCGGCACCGTTATAGTCGCCGACGTCGATGACGTATTTCAGAGTATCGACCGGTCCGAAAGGGCCGTGCGCATCGATCGTGACGGTGAACTGCGCGGGATTAGACGGATCGTTTGGGGCGAAAACGTCCATGTTCGCCCCCAGGTTCCATTGCATCACTCGACCGGGCGGCAGAGCTTCGAACCGTGCCGTTCCCGGGTGGTCCGAAGCGGTAGGACCGACGGAGCGGCCTTGTCGCCACCCCCCGGGGAGTGGCGGATCGAACGTCATCGCCACGCTGCTGGCGACAGTTGGCCCCTCGTTCTTGAGTACGAGCATCAGAGACCACCCATGCTGCTCGTGGAGCCTAATGTCGGCCCACACATAAGGTTGCGCGGCATCTCGCCGCAGCTGCTGCTGGAGTTTGGTTTGCTCGTTGGACAGCTGTACCTGGCGCCAGGTGAGGTAGAGGGCAGCAGCTGCGATCACCGCACCTACGATTGCGACGACAGCGGATACGTCGATGTCCATGCTGCTTGTTTCCTCTCCTACGCGGCATCTGCTCACCACACCCGGCCCGCCCTCGGTCCCGCAGTCCTTAGCCAGCCTTGTGACGACCTCGCCGACGCGGCACGAATGCGACATTTCCTTTGAGTATCGGATAACGCGGACCGCGCCCGCCGGTCGCCCTGGCTGAAGTAGCACTGCCGGGTGATTCCGTTGGCGGTTCGGCAGCGAGTGCGCGTCAATGAAGCGGTAGCGAGAACCCAAGGCCGCCCGACATTGGTGGCGTAAGCGTGAGTTTCCCGCCCCTCCTCAGCGGCAGATACCTGCAGAGTGGCCGCGGCCCCGGGCCCTTCGCGATCATCGCGCGTTACTTGGTTTCGCGACTAGGTTGATGTGGCCGGTGGCGATTGGTGAGGCCGCCACCGCGGGCCCTATCCATCAGAGGCGGATATCGTCGCGGGTCGCAGGAAGCACTCGCGGGTCTTAGGTCAGAAAGCGTTTACGCGGTCACCACGACCAAGAGGTCTGATCTGCACAGACCGGACCCGACAAACGTCGGCAGGCGCGCCCGGAGGAACTCCCGCTTGCTGTCGCCCGCATGTCGAACGAAAGCCAGGCGAACACTTCCGCCGAATACTCCTCGAGAAGAGAAACCCTAATCACGAATGTCGCTCGTGCCAAGTGGCTGACCGTTCCATCTACTTGCGAAGTAGCCCTTTGCGTTGGAACACTTTTCGCAATCCCCCCGGCGTAAGGTGAGCCTGTTCCTGCAATTCGGGCCAGGTCGCACCAGCCGACTTCGCGGCGACAATGTTGTCATCACGCTCGGTAATCAGATCGGTGATCTCGGCCTGCTTGGCGTCGAGGGCAGCGGTCGACGCAGCGACCTTCGCCAGCAACGCTTCCTTGTCGGCCATCACCGGGACTATACCGGGCAGACAGCAGGCGATCAGCGCTCGACGAACGGTGCGGGGGCGTTGAGTAGGCTCGAGCGATTCTCCTCGACGCGGTCGGTTGTTGACGAAAAACTCTCGCACCGTACTGCCGTTGCCCGCGCGCAACTGAGAAACTTGCTGAACACCATCCGAAACCACAACCCGACCATGCGGTCCCTAAAAGCGTTCCGCCGTCCAGCATTTCTGCGCGGGATCTCGCGTCCGCCTCGCCGATACTGTCGCAGTTTCCGACATGCTAACTGCGTTCGACGCGGGTCCAGGGAAGTCTCCGGCGCCTGGTCTTGACTCTTCCGCCAGGAGTGTTTCGTTCGCCAAGTCGCACAGCCCAACAGCTTCGTCAAGAAGCAGGCGGGCTTTGTCCCGTGTCGTCGGCCGCGCCGCAGAGTTCAAAGCGACCTCGACCGCCAGCGACTTAGCTGTCGCCGCCCACTGTCGGCTGCGGTCGGGGTCAGACGCGCGAAGCTCGACCGAGTCGTGAATGGCTTCGCGCGCCTCGGCAAGGGTTCGCCTGGCAGTTCGGTCGGCAGCGAGATCGGCGTCGACATTCCGCGGCTGCCCTTGTTCAGTGGGCATCGTATCTCTCCAAGAGGGCATTAATCCGTACTGCCGACGTCCTCACCGCGACAAGTGCGCTGGCACAGTCACTCTGAACCTCGTGGCTGGCGTTGGTAGCTCGTGCGATTTGGTTGATGTTGTTGCTCAGCGCAGCCAGCATTCGGTATGCGCCGAACATGGACGTCGCCAGGTGCGCTCGATCGCTTGCAGTCTCGCCTTTGTCGGCAAGCGCCGATTCGACAAGTAGGCGCGACACCGTCACCCGGATCGTCGACGCACGCGCGGCCAGCCGCGCCTCTTGTTCGGGGGTCACCTTGACCTTGTGGATGACGGCGCGCCCTCCCGCGACATTCTTCTGGCGGAGACGTCGAGAGGTGAGATGCGGTCCGTCCAATGCAGGCCCTTTCGTGACGACGACTCGAGCCCGTGCCAACGGCTCCACAGCCGATTGTGGAAGCGTCGGTAGGACTACGCAAGACAAAGCAGCAACCTCGCACTCACTGGACTGATCGAACCAGTTGGAGTCATATTCGTCTGCACAACAGATGGTTTCACCATCTAGAGCTAGCGTTCCTACACGATCGTCGAGTCGTGAATCCCAGTCGGAGTCCGACGATGATCGAGACAATGTCGTCACGCGAAGTAGCGGAAGAACGTCAGCAGTCCGCCCAAGCGTCGAGCTAAGTGCGAGCCTCTCGCGCGGCTTCGGAGTGGACGAGGGACACAGGCTGTCGGCCCCGTCTCGTACAGTTGCGCTACTCGTCGCGGGCCGAGGAGTTCGCATGGCGCCATTGATCGAACGGCCACCCGCACAGTGTCCCAATGGTCACATCTTCAAACCGCGCACCTACCTCGTGGGGTGGGACAACACCCGTGACGTGCTCTGCAGGGTCTACGTGTGTCGAGTGTGCGACGCTGCGATCTATCGTGGCTGACTTGAATCAACCAATCGCGCCGCGATCAGGGTCGCACCGGACATGTACGGTTACCGACATGATCGGAGCTGTCGTTTTTGACGTTGGTGAGACTCTTGTCGACGAGACGCGCGAGTACGGGACCTGGGCCGATTGGCTTGGGGTTCCTCGACATACGTTCGTCTCCGTCTTCGGCGCAACCATCGCGAACGGGCTCGACTACCGCGAGACCTTCCAGGTTTTTCAGCCCGGTTTCGACCTCGCGAGCCAGCGTCAAGCGCGGGCGGACGCCGGCCTGCCCGAGTGGTTCGGCGAAGAGGACCTCTATTCAGATGTCCGTCCAGCGCTCACGCAACTGCAAGAGCAGGGTGTCTGGGTGGGGATCGCCGGCAACCAGACCGTGCGTGCCGGCGGGTTGCTGCGCGGGCTCGACCTGCCGACGGACTTCATTGCGACGTCGGACGATTGGGGCGTCCAGAAGCCCGAGGTCGAGTTCTTCCACCATGTGATCGAGGCCGCGCCGTGTCCGGCCAACGAGATCATTTACGTAGGAGATCGAATCGACAACGATATTGCGCCAGCCAAGAAGGCCGGCGTGCGGACCGCGTACATCCAGCGCGGCCCGTGGGGTTGGATTCACCGGAACGAGCCCGAGGTTTCTGAGCTTTCGGATTGGAAGATTCAGAGCCTGACAGAGCTGACCGAGATCGTTTCAGCAGAGAACGGGTAAGTCCGTTAACCAACAAGGGAATTGACCGTCGTACGCCAGTCGTAAAGGCGTCCATCCAGGTCGCGTACCGAGGGTAGCGAATCCCATTCGCGGAGCGATTGCCTCACTGCCTTCACACGGTCCATCGCCGTCGCGTACCAGGTCTCGCCGAGCTGATCGAGGGCAGCGGACAGATGCTCGCATGCACGCTCCGGATCGTTCTCGATGACGGCAGTTGCCGCGAGATCCGCCAGCAGGATCGATCGTTGCTTGACTGCGTTATCGGGAAGCGTTCGCAGAGCAGCTTCCAGCGTCTCGCGGGACTCCCTACCCTGCCCCGACGCCATCAGCGTGTTGCCCTTGAAACCTGCGAGCCGTTCGGGCGAGAACCAGTCGAACCACGCTGGCGTATCCACGTCGTCAGAGTCCATGAGGCGCTGTTCCGCCTCGTGGATGAGCTGCAGCGCTCTCCGCGTATCGCCGAACCGCGTCTCGACTTCTGCTTCGACGGCATCGAGCCAAGCGGTGACAAGGTCGTTCGCGTCAGCGCGACGCGCGAACGCACGGGCTGCTCGCACCCGGTCACGCGATTCCTCAGCGCGTGATGAGTCCCCCGAGAAAGCCGGCGCAAACGCCATGTGTGCCAGTGCCGCGGCACCGAGTAACGAGTCGTGCGCCTCATGAGCGGCCTGAAGCGCCTGGACGTAGCTGGCCTGCGCGAGGTCGGCCTTCTGCAGATCGAAGAATTCGAGTCGACCCGAAAGCAAACTCGACTCCGCGACTGCCGCCGCAAGGAGTGATCGAGCCGAACCCGAAAGCTGATCTATCAAATCGACGCCGAGGTCGGCGTGCTCAGACACTGCGCGATGAAGCTTCGGGGCAGGAACTGACCAGTACAGGCGGCGGTAAGCAACCGTCGCCGCCGCGTAGTCGGTCGCGACTGATGCTGGCAGGAGCTGGCCCAATGGTCGAGACCGCGGGTGCGTCGCGCCTCCGCGGCGCCGAGGGGGATTTTCGTCAGGCGCTGGCTCGCGCAGGTCATCACCCCAGGGCGGCGTGAAACCGAGCTCTACGACGGGGCGATGAAACAGTAATTCGAGTGCTGTCGCGTGTTCGGGCTGCGGCCACGGAGGCGTGTCAGACTCCCATCGCCGAACCGTTCGCGGTGTAACAGCAATTCGGAGACCGGCGTCGCGCGCAGCAGCTGTGACCGCGTCCGCAAGCGCCGTCTGTGACCTCAGGCCAAGGCCTTGCCGGGCGGCACGCAGACGAGCGTTCCCAGTGGTCGTCATGTGCCCATAATAGCGAGCAATCCGTCGAGATCAAGTCCTATTTGGACGACAATGGCCGTTTGGTGTCCCCTCCTACGTCCTTCTAATGTCCGCTGGCTGCGGAGATGCTTCGTACAGCACCGGCGGATGGTCCAGCTAGCCCAGGGCCTGCCACTCAGAAGACGCCGTCGGAGGTTCGGGCGGATACCAAGGAGAAGTCGTTGAGCGAAACACGATCGGCCAGTACACAACTAATGGAACAGCGTGCGCTCAGCGGAGTCGGACTCGATCCAACCGAAACTTGTAGCGAACGATGCACGAGGGAGACAGCCGACACGCTTGTTCTCCTTCAGACCTTCATCGAGCAGATCACGGCGCGGACACAGATGTTGCGTGAGCTGGCTGATTGGGCATCACGGTTGGCACGCGAGCCCCGGCTTCGCGACCGCACCTACGTCGAGGCGGAGGACGCCCTCAGTCGTATGTGCGCCACCGAGTCCGCAGACGACCTGGCCGACGCTCTTCGAGACATCGCACACCGAGAGCAAGCTGTCGGCGCAGTCCTCGGTGCCGCGCGGACTGCGCTCGGGGCTCTCTACGTCGATGGGCCCGAGGACTGTGTTCGCGGCGCTAAGTCGTGAACGAAGAGGATGTCGCCATCACGAGCTCGCTGAAGGTGGCGACCGGGTGCGCCATCTGCATCACAGTCGCAATCGCGAGCGGCGCATTCCTGCTGTCCTTCGCGGCATTGAGCGACCTGGCCGTGAAGGCCGGTCAGCCCAAAACGCTCGCCTGGATCTGGCCGGTGATCGTCGACGGCGCCATTCTCCAAGCAACCATCAGTGTCGTGGCGCTGGCGCCGAGTGCCGAGACGAGGTCGGCGCGCGGGTTTTTCTGGACGGTGCTCGCGGTCGCCGCAAGCGTGTCGATCGCCGGAAACGCCCTGCATGCGGCGGTATCCACCACCCGGACCCTCGCGCCACTCGTTGGCGCCGGCGTCGCCACTGTCGCCCCGGTGAGCCTCCTGGCGGCCACCCACGGGTTGACGCTCTTGCTCCGATCGGCGCGACGTGGCGAAGACAGCACCGCGAGCGCCACCGATGCGGCGACAGAAACGGCGCCCCGCGGTGAAAAGCCGTCGATTGATCTAGACGATCCGGAGCGTACGGCTAAAGATGCGCCGGCGCGGGAGGCCACGGCCGAGGCCGACCGTGGTGACATCGCCGTCAACTTGAAGGACTCGGGGTGGTCAAACCGCCGAATCGCAGTCGAGCTCGGCGTCCACCACAAGACGGTCGGACGGCTGCTCGCAAAGGCCGCGGAGCCGACTCAGCTGGATGCCGCACCGTGCCCTCCCCCTACACCTACGTCGGTGGAGTCCTCTGCCGACGACTCTCAACAGGAAAGCAGGAAGTGCCATGCGTAATTCGATCGGTGAGCGGGAAATGCTTACGGCCAACGAGGTCCGGGAACTGACCGGTGTCCCCGTATCGACGCTTCACGACTGGGCGGCCAAGCGCGAGCGCGGCGTCGAAGCGCCGGGGCCGCATCACCTGCGACTCAGCGACAGGCACCGCCGCTGGACACGCTCCGACGTCGTCGAGTGGCTCGACTCGACGCGAGTCTGACACTCACACCCAATGAGTTGGAAGGCAGTTGACTGGGCCACCGACGCCAAAGTCGGATCACCCGTCCTCAAACTGATCCTCATCCTCCTCGCCAATAAGGCCGACGAGCAGTTCTCCTGCTTCCCATCGGTCCGAACCCTGATGGCCGAATCGGGTGCCGGCCGCAGCACGGTCTTGCGGGCCTTGAAGACGCTGGAAACGGATGGGCTGATCACGCGGCGCGCCCAGTTCCACGCATCAGGTGCGCAGCGCTCATCTCGCTACTACCTAAATCATCCTGACGTGCAGTTATCCCCAGAGGGTGTCGATACGACACTCCCCCGTCCCGAATCGGGACGGGGCCTATCCCGAAGGAGGACGGAGGGGGTCCCAATTCGACACCCCCCGGGAGATCCGCAGGTGGACCCCTTGAACCCCCCAAAAGAACCACCATCCGAACCCTCCACCCGGTCAGCGAAGCTCTTCGATGCGCTCCCAGCCCCGTGGACGGTCGGTCGGGCTGATCGAAGACGACTAGGGCCGGCGATCGACGGTGCATTGGAGAGCGGCTGGACCGCTTCCGCTCTCACCGAACACCTCAGTCGCAACCCCCACGGCGTGCGATCACCGGTCCGCGTCCTGGAGAAGCGGCTCGCGGATCTTCCTTCGCCGCCCAGTGGTGGTCGCGAATCCGCCCGGCGTCTCCCGTGGTGCGGTGATTGCGAGGACGAGCAGTCGCGAACGATGACGGTCGTCGACGAGAGCGGTTGTGAGACCGCAGCTTTCTGCCCTCGCTGCAGTCCGCAGTCCGAGCGCACTCGTAACCCACGTACCGAATGATCCTCCGGCACTACACGAGCAGGAAGTGACAAATGACCATCAAACGCAGGGAGGTCGGTGGCGGCGTCCGCTTCGACGTCCAATGGCGATTGCCCGACGGTTCCAAGCGTAAGAAGACATTCCGTACCGAGCGGGAGGCTCGGCAGTTCGACGCAACCGTCGCAACGAGTACCGCTGCCGGCGAGGTCACCGATCCACGCGGCGGCAAGTCGCGATTGAAGGCGGTCTACAAATCGTGGCTGGCTTCGCGTCCGGATCTGAGCGCGAAGGTGCGCCGCGGTTACACCGACAACTGGCGCCTGCGCATCGAGCCCAAGTTCGGGGAGTGGCCAATCTCCCGGATCGACCAGGAGTCACTGCAGGAGTGGGTGAACGACATGACCGAGTCAGGGCTTGGACCTCGCACCGTTCGCTGGACCCATTCAGTGCTGAAGATGTGCCTGGACCACGCGATCGACTCTGGTCAACTCATCGGCAAGAACCCGGCCGCAAAGACTCGATTCCCGCCGATGCGTCCGACCACCCACGTCTACCTCACGTCGTCCGAGGTGAACCGACTGGCAGAACTCTGCGGCCATCAGGGCGACATCGTCCTCATCCTCGCTTACACGGGATTGCGGTACGGCGAACTCATCGGATTGAACGTTGAGGACGTCGATCTCGCCGCACGCCGTCTCCGAGTGCGCCGCTCCATGTCGCAGGTCGGTGGTCGGCTCGTCGAGGGGAACACCAAATCAGCCGCCGGTCGGCGTTCGGTTCCGATCCCACAGCGCGTCCTTCCGCTGCTCGCTGCGCGCATCGAGGGTAGGCCGCACGGCGCGCCGGCGATCACAGCTCCCCGCGGCTCGCGACTCAGCCTCGAAAACTGGAAGCGAGACGCGCACTGGAAGGAATCGATCGCCGCGATCTTGCGGCCCACCATGCGAGTTCACGATCTCCGCCACACCTACGCGTCGCTCGCTCGCCGAGCGGGTGCAGATTTACGGCTCCTACAGAAGACGATGGGACACGCCTCGATCACCATCACGGCGCATACCTACGCAGACCTCTACGATGACGAGCTCGATTCTGTCGCGGCTGCGCTTGACTCACTCGATGACCTTCCATCAGAAGGTGACCCCTAAGCGCGAGTCGTAGCCGAAAACACGTCGCAACCCTACGGCTTCGGATGCAGCTAGGCACCTATTGATCCTGATTCGAGCCGTCAGCCAGGCTTGCAATCTGATCGCGCCGAGTTGGCGGGTTTGCACGACCGTCGGCTAATTCCAGAGAGAATTTGCCCTCTAGTGAGTGGCCGAACCTCCGGCGCCTCCGCGGCCGCCGCCATCGAACCGAGATCGACGCGAGGGCCGCCACGGCAGAAACGGCAACGAGCAAATACAAAATCAAGATGGTTGCTTCGCGACCACCGGTGAAGCCGTTCACGTCGCTGACCACGTTGGACGGCCAACGGCCCATCCTCCCAAAAGCGTCGTATGCTTCCGCTATTCGAGGCAAAAGTAGCAAGAGCACCACGCAGAATCCGGCAATCGAGAGACCGAGCGAGCGCCGATTTTGCGTACGGGAATAGTTTGAGGTCACTAACGCCTCGAGGGATCGCACGCGGTCAAGCAACCGCGAATAAAGTTGCGCTGTGCGTCGGCGTTCCAACACAGCGTCTACAACGAGTTGCATCGTCTCGTTTGCGTATATGTCACGTTGATATTCGGTAAGGCCTGTAGTCAACAGCCGCTGGGCTGTAAATAAATTTCGATCGCGAATCTGTGTCGCGTTGGTCAAGATATCGATCTGACGTAATTGCGCATGCTGCGATAATGCAGACTCAATGGGGGTCACAGCGTGTACCATATCGCGCATAAAATCCGCGGACTCCGCTTCGTAGTCTATAAGAATTGCCGTGGCAGAGGATATATACAAAGCTACATCAGTAGTCGGGAGCACATTTAGCAGAGCGGTGTCGTGCACCGCTGGAGCGTATTTTCCGTCCGACGCAGTTCTACGCACCAGCGCAGTTAAATGGTCACGATGCGTGACCGTAAATTCATTTTCTGAGCACGCGCATAGCGGCTTTCCTAGGGAAAGAATGGGGTGAACATGCCATTCGTGGCGGAGTGATTGACCGACAGCACCGCACACCGCATCAACATAAGTCTTGAAGACGTCAGAAACAAAGAACCCATTCTGACCGTCTGCTGCTGCAAAGGTTCGCCATAGAACCCCTTCAGCTCGTGAGGACTCTTCCCATTTGAACCGGCCACGCCTCCGCTGCCGCCAGGTCAGGCCCGCCTCTACAAGCGGTTGTGACAGGCTCACGTCACCGAGTAGCAGCCATTTCGGAGACATAGCCTTCTGTGCCATTTCGAAAGAGAGCTCCTCCGCAAGGTCCACGGAGAGAGTCAGGATACCGATTCCCGAGTGATTCAACATGAGTGACACCTCAATTGCGCCCTCGTGACATTCCTCGTCGACCTCTGACTTGAAAAAGCAGCGCTGAAGCGATACGCGAATGTACGGTTCGGACCGAAAATAGGACGGAAAGTGAAGCGCTTCTTCAGGCCGCAACCGAGCACCTAGCATTATCATCCTGTCGATCACGACTCGGCTCATATCGTCCGGGATGTGATCGATCAGATTTTTGATATCGCTCATAGAGCTTCCTGGAGGGCTAATGCCATTCCGATCGCCACTTTTTCGCCTCAGGACCGATCTAGAAAATATGAGGATGATCCGCATCGTGTGCCATGGATCTATCCGAAGAAGATTCGCCCAGGATGGATTTTCGGAGTTCAGCTCCGCAAGAAAGCGTACAAGTCGATCTGTTGAATCTCGAAAACCGATTATCTTCACAATCCCACGGTTGACCCGCAGCTCGTCAGATCCAGCAACAGACGCGACGACCGCGAGGTTGCGCCCTAGTAGCCGCCGCGTGGCCTTCCTGATATCGAATCCTGGCCCAAAGTCAAGAACGAAGGAGTAGTGCACGCCACAGCCATATACTGAAAATGGGTGCTGCTCGGTCTCTTCGGGTGGTTCCACGCGGATGGCCCTTATCGCCTCGTCATTCAGGAGCGCGCCTTGACGTTAGTTCAACTCTCGTTGCTGCGTCGCCGTCCTACGCAGCAACGTTTACAAGGTTTGCGACGTAGCTAATCACAACTCCGACGAAGAGCAGTGCAACACCGAACCAGGTCGCCCCCGCTTGCTCGAAAACTGCTCTTCGAGGAAATCGCGTAACGCCATACGCTCTGCTGCTACACCCGGACCGACCTGCTGCACCACTCCTTCGAACGCGGCAGGCCGATCCTCGGCAAGGTAGTGCGTCGGCCCCAGCCGCCGGGAGCATTTTGCGGACTCTGCGACCGGAGGGCGACGCGATGCACATCCTTCGGCTCCTCTGCGGAGTCGAGACCAGCCTTCAGCAGCCGAAGATTCCCGAAGGTCTGACGCGCCTCACGGACGACCAAGATACCGCCTGAACCCGAGCCAAGAACGCAATCGTTTGAAGCAAGTATTGCGGGGGGTCCATTTCGGCAAAGTACGCCGAGGCTGCGACAGCTTCTTTGAGCACGCATACAGCGGGGAGGTGGTATGCGGACAGCAAGCCCGATACGCCACATGCCGACGACCTTCCGCCTGACGACGGACCCTCATCAGGTTTTGCCCCATATCTGCCCCATATTTGGCCTAGTGCGGCATCTCGGGGGAGCGAGCGAAGGTGAGCGCAAACCGCTGACCTGCAGAAACAGTGTGTGGCCAGAGTCGGGATCGAACCGACGACCTTCCGCTTTTCAGGCGGACGCTCGTACCAACTGAGCTACCTGGCCGTACGGCTTGCAAACCCGCAAACCGGGGCTACTTCGCCGCTTGCGGCCTTCTCGAGAGAAGACCAAAGCGACCCTGACGGGACTCGAACCCGCGACCTCCGCCGTGACAGGGCGGCGCGCTAACCAACTGCGCCACAGGGCCTTGCTTGTACAACACGTGCTCCGGCGTATCTCGAGTTGTCACCTCGAACGCCGGGTCAGCGTACCCCCTACGGGATTCGAACCCGCGCTACCGCCTTGAAAGGGCGGCGTCCTAGGCCGCTAAACGAAGGGGGCCAGTATCTCCGTGGGGAGCTAGATGAGCTTAGGACACTCCCCGTTTATTTCTCAAATCAGCTGGACACAGGCCCGGGGCCGTCGACTTCGACGACCCCGGGAACCACTGTGATCAGGCGTGGACGACGACCGCGTCCTCCGGCGTGGCCGGCAGCTTGCCGCTGCGGACCAGTGCGGCTGCGAGCAGTCCGCCGATGGCGAAGATCCCCGCGGCCCATCCGAACGCCGTGGTGTAGCTGTGCACGGCGGCCAGCTGGCCGGCGTACTGCGGGTTCGCCGCCACCTCAGACGCGTGGTCGGTGATGTACGACGCGACGGCACTCGAGGCGATCGTGCTGAGCAACGCGGTACCGACGGATCCGCCGACCTGCTGCATCGTGTTGACCGTGGCCGACGCGACACCGGCGTCCTCGGCGGACACACCGGAGATGGCGCCCTGCATGGCCGGGGCCATCGACGAACCGATACCGAGGCCCATGACGATCAGGCCGGGCAGGATGTGCGCCGCGTAGGTGCTGGTCTCGGTGAGCTGTGTCAGGTAGAGCATGCCGGCTGCGGCGACGAGCATGCCGACCGTCATCAACCAGCGAGGACCGAAGCGGGGCAGCAGCACCGACGTCGAGATGGTCGCCGTGAGCACCAGGGCACCGATCATCGGCAGGAACGCGAGTCCGGTGCTGATGGGACTGAAGCCGAGGTTCTGCTGCAGGTAGTAGGTGAGGAACAGGAAGATCCCGAACATCCCGATACCGGCGATGAACACCACCAGGTACGACCCGCCGCGGGTGCGGTCGAGGACGATGCGCAGCGGCAGCAGCGCGTGTGCGGTGCGTGACTGCAGGTAGACGAACACCGCGAGCAATGCAGCACCGGCGACGAGCCAGGTGATCGTGGCCCAGTCGCCCCAGCCGTTGGTCTCGGCGTTGGAAAAGCCGTAGACGATCGAGAACAGCGCGGCCGAGACGGTCACGACGCCGGGCATGTCCAGACGGGGCCGGACGGCGGCCTTCTGCGAGCCGATGAACAGCAGCGCGCCGACGAGGGCGATCGCGGCGATCGCCAGGTTCACGTAGAGGCACCAGCGCCAGTCGGCCCACTCGGTGAGCATCCCGCCGAGCAGCAGGCCGATGGCTCCGCCACCGCCGGCGATGGCTCCGAAGATGCCGAACGCCTTACCGCGCTCCTTGGGGTCGGTGAAGGTGGTGGTCAGCAGCGACAGCGCCGCGGGTGCGAGCAGCGCGCCGAAGACGCCCTGGCCGGCACGAGCGAACACCAGCATCTCGAAGTTCACTGCGGCGCCGCCGACAGCGGACATCACGGCGAAGCCGACGAGACCGACCATCAGGGTGGTGCGCCGACCGAAGATGTCGGAGAGACGGCCACCGAGCAGCAGCAGGCTGCCGAAGGCGAGTGCGTAGGCGGTGACGATCCATTGGCGGTCGGCATTGTCGAAGCCGAGCGACGCCTGGGCGTGCGGCAGAGCGATGTTCACGATGGTGGCGTCGAGCACCACCATCAGCTGTGCGAGTGCGAGGACGCCGAGGATCACCCAGCGGAGCCGGTGGTGCCGGTCCCCTGCGCTCTCTCCGACTCCCTGCGGGTCGAGCTCTGTGCTCAGTGTGGTCATGAGATTCTCCGTGTTCTGAAATCTAGCGGAGGAACGACCTCCGGTTACGAAGATCACGGTAGCACTAAGTGGAGGTTTGGGCTCCAGTTGATAGGGTGTGAGTATGACCACTACCGATACGACTGACGAGAAGGCCGCGATCCGGCCTCTTCGCGCAGACGCCGAACGCAACCGTCTGCGCATCATCGCCGCAGCTCGCGAGCTGTTCGCCGGCCGTGGACTCGAGGTGACGCTCGATGATGTGGCCGCCCACGCGGGCGTCGGCATAGGCACGGTCTACCGCCGTTTCGACAACCGCGACCAGCTCATCGAGGGCGTCTTCGTGGAACATCTGCACGACGTGACGACCCGCCTCACCGCCGCCCTGGAGTCCCCCGACACCTGGAACGGCGTGGTCACGCTGTTCACTTACGTCGGCGAATCGATGGCCGGCGACCGCGGCCTGGCGTCGGTGATGATGCGTATCGACCACACGGCCCCGGCCATCGAGACCGCCAAGCTGGCGATGACCTCACTGATCGAGCAGGTACACCGGCGCGGGGTGGACGAGGGCGTGCTGCGCCCGGAGATCGAGCGCACCGACTTCTTCGCGTTCTTCACCATGCTCTCGGCCATCGCCGACGTCACGCAGTCGACGGCGCCCGGCACGTGGCGTCGTTACCTCGAACTCATGCTCGACAGCATCCGCGCCGACGGTCACCGGCAGCCGCTCGCGACCCCGGCGCTCACCGACGCGCAGATCCGTCAGGCGCAGGCCGCACGCTGCCAGACCCGCTGACATCCGGCGCGACACAGCCGTCGAGCCGTGTCGGCCGACGGCGTACGCGTCTGTAAACTTCTCTGCGGTGCCGCGGTCGATCCGCGAGCACATGCCCCTATAGCTCAGTTGGTAGAGCTACGGACTTTTAATCCGCAGGTCGTAGGTTCGAGCCCTACTGGGGGCACCAGCGTCAGGACTCCG
>NZ_JAEMTF010000140.1 GCF_016462415.1 Williamsia sp.
CTCGCGGTGGCCGGCGGCATCGCAGTGATCTTCGACGCGTTCCAGCTCTTCACCTAGACCGCCGGCTCACGTCTCGAAACCGTGGATGACCGCGGCCATGTCGCTGTCGCTGTACCCGGCGTCCGACGCGGCCACGAAGCGGGACCGGATGGCTCGCATCACCGATGCGTCCATCCCCGCGCCCTCCATGGCATCGGCGATCAGGCCGCTGTCCTTGGCGGCGCCGTCCAGCGCGAAGGACGGGTCCAACGAACCGGTGATCATCGCGTCGCCCTTCAGCTGCGCGTAGCCGCAGTCGAGCGGACCGCCGCTGATCGAGTCGAGGAACTGACGCGGATCGATGTCGAGATGCTGAGCCATTCCCACCGCCTGCGCGGTCGCGGTCGTGATCGACAGCACCCATGAGTTGGCGACCAGCTTGAGGCGATGTCCGTCGCCGGCCTTCTCACCGACCCACACCGTCGACGAGCCGATCGCGTCGAACAGCGGTGCCACCTGATCGCGTACGTCGACCGGACCACCCGCGAGCACGGTGAGGGCGCCGTTCTCGGCGGGCGCGCGCGTACCGAGTACCGGGGCGTCGACGAATGCGACGTCGTGTTCGGCGGCGAGCGCGGCTAGACGTTCTGTGCCTGCGATGCCAACGGTGCTCGTCTGGACCCAGGGCACGCCGTCTGCGATGGCGTCGATGGCCTCGGCCATGACCGCTTCGACCGATTCGACGTCGAACAGCATGGTCACGACGATGTCGGCGTCGCGGACCGCGTCGGACGGATCGGTGGCCACCCTCGCACCGGCCTCACCGAGATCGGTGGTCTTGTCCACCGATCGGTTCCACACGGTCACGTCGAGTCCTGCGCGCAGCATGCTCCGCGCCATTCCCGCACCCATCAGACCGGTTCCCAGCAGGGCCACTCGCAACGCCATCACATCTCCTTTTCGTCGACACCGACTACCGTTGTACCCGTCCGCACCTCAGCACTGCGAAAGCGCGAACTCTCATGGCGAAGACGATTGTGATCACCGGAGCGAGTGACGGCATAGGCGCTGCGGCGGCGAAACGGTTGGCCGCAAACGGCGATGAGGTCATCGTCGTCGGACGATCCGCCGAAAAGACAAAAGCCGTGGCCGGCTCCATCGGCGCGGCGTTCCACGTCGCCGATTTCGCCGATCTGTCCGAGGTGCGCGGGTTGGCGCAGACCCTGAAGGCAGCACACCCACGGGTCGACGTCCTGGCGAACAACGCCGGGGGCATGTTCGGCCAACCGGAGCGGACGGTCGACGGCTTCGAGAAGACGTTCCAGGTGAACCACCTGGCGCCGTTCCTCCTCACCAACCTCCTCCTCGACACCCTGATCGACAGTCGCGCAGCGGTGCTCAACACCTCGAGCATCGGTGCACGTTTGTTCGGCAACATCGACATCGACGACCTCAACAACGAGAAGAACCCGTCACCACACAAGTCCTACGGCGACAGCAAGCTCGAGAACATCCTGTTCACCAAGGAACTGCACCGACGGTTCGGTGACCGCGGATTGAACTCGGCGGCGTTCCACCCGGGCAACGTCGCAACGAATTTCGCGTCCGACACGACCAGCCCCATGCGCTTCCTCTACGCGACGCCGTTGCGTCGACTGGCGATGATCGGTCCGGACCGGGGCGCACGGACGCTCGTGTGGCTGGCGCAGGGCACAGCCGGGAAGGACTGGCAATCCGGCGAGTTCTACATCAAACACAGGGTTCGCACGACCAACAAACAGGCCTACGACGCCGATCTGGCACAACGGCTCTGGGATGTCAGCGCGGAGATGGTGGGCATGCCGGCCTGAGCGGTGCCGCGGTGTCATCGTGTGACACCTGCACCGCTCGATCCATGACAGGTGTCACTGCCACTCGGCGCGCATCGCGACCAGAGTCGAGCTCATGAGACTCCTACGCAATCCCGTTGCCGGACTGTTCTTCCTGGCCCCGTTGATCGCCGAGTTCTTCCTCGGCGACTTCCCGGTCTATCTGTTGCCGTTGATCCTGCCGCTGTCGCTCTGGTACGGAGCCGGCGCGGTGATGATCCGAGAGGTCACCCGCAGGCTCGGCCGGGGCTGGCCCACGATCCTGCTTCTCGGCCTCGCGTTCGGGGTCGCCGAGGAGGGACTGCTGACGATGTCGCTGTTCAACCCGAACTACGCCGACCAGCGTCTCCTGGACCCCGGCCACATCGCGGCACTGGGCATCGGTGTGCCCTGGACCATCTTCGTCCTGACCCTCCATGTGCTCTGGAGCGTGGCCGCGCCCATCGCGTTGATCGAGAGCGCTCAGCCGCAGCGGCGGGCCACGCCGTGGCTGGGCAACCGGGCGATGGCGGGTGTGGGAGTGCTTTTCGTCGTCGGCGCAGCCGTGACCTACGCCTCCAACCACAGGCTGTACGGACATTTCATCGCATCCCCCACCCAACTCGCCACGTCGGCAGTGATCGTGATCGCCCTCGTCGCCGTCGGTCTCACACTGCCCCGACGCTCGTCGTCGACCGCGGACCGGACGGTGCCGTCGCCCTGGATCGTCGGAGCCGCCACCATGATCTGCGCGGGGGCGTTCCAGCTCACCGGCCACAACGACGACGTCGCGATCTCGGTCGTCGGGATGGTGGTGTCGCTCGTGGCTTTGGCCGCGGCGATCTCCTGGTGGGCGCGCTCGACCGGGTGGACCGCGACGCATCGGTTCGCCGTCGCCGCCGGGCTCGTGCTGACCTACACCTGGCGCGCGTTCTTCGCGGGCTACGGACACGGCACGTCCGAAATGGTCACGGCTGTGGCGAGTTACGTGCTCTATGCCGTTGCCGCCCTGTCGATCCTTCTCGTGATCGCACGTCGAATCACGACTCCGGCCGTAGTGCCGTTCTCGCCACCGTCGCGAGCATGTCCCGTCGAATGACACCGCTGCCCCACCGGACCACCGCCCAATAGGCGGCGAATCGCCGCCGAGACCCGGCGTCGGTCGAGTACCCGCGGGTCTCAGTGGTCAACTCCGTTCCGCCATCCACCTCCCGGAGACGGAAATCGGTCAGCACCTTCGTCCACCCGGGAGTGTCGAAGGAGACGAAGTCGTCGAGCGACCCGATCACCGGGCGCGGCTCGCGCGGCCGCCACGGCGCCATCACAGCGCCTCCGACCGCGTAGCGGGGCCGGTCGGTCTCGAGGAGACGGATCGGCCCGTCGCTGAACAGGTTTCGCGAATCACTCCAGTCCTGCGATCGGGGATGCCGCACTCGCATCAGTGCACGGGTGAGTCGCAGTTGACTCGAGTCGAGAGCGGTCAACGACGCCCACACGTCATCTGCTGGTGCGGCGATCCATCGCGAGTGACATTCGCGGAAGTCCGAGTGGGGAATCAGTTCCTGCAGCATCGTCATCGTCATCTCTCCATGACAGCCAACACGGATCGGACAGTTCTCCGGGTGAAGTCAGGGGCGGTCAGGTCGTCTATGAGATGGACCCACGCGAAGACCATGCCCAGAACGTGAGCGTGGACGTCGTCCGGGTCGACCCCGTCGCGCAATTCTCCACGCCGATCGGCCCGCGCCACGATCTCCCTGACGACGGCACGTTCCGGATCGATCACCGACGTGCGGAAGCGTCGAGCGATCTGAGGATTCGCGCGGAGATCAGTCAACAGCGCCGGCAGACACCCACGAACCGCGGGCGCCCCGAGAAGCTCGACTATGCGCTCCACCAGTGCTGTCACCTCGTCCCGCAGATCACCGTGGTCTGCCGGAGCAGAGATCTCAGATCCGTGAATGACGAGCGCGAAGACCATCTCGGCTTTCGACGGCCATCGCCGATAGATGGCCGTTTTCGCGACCCCGGCGTCCCGCGCGACGCCGTCGATTGTCATCGCCGCGTATCCCCGCTGCGCCAACGTGACGATCACCGCATCACGCACCGCCTCGTCGATGTCGGTGGACCGGGGTCGTCCACGAGCTACAGGCATGCGGACACGATATACGCTACCGGTCGTAGCGTAAAGGGCAGTCCATCTACGACATCGTCGCCTTCTGCTCACCGTCGGCGCCGGGATCGCTCACCAATGGTCGCCAGAGAGCCCAGATGACGAACACGGCGGCGACCGCGACCATGATCAGACCGACCCAGGTGTTGGCGTCGGTGCCCGCGGCCATGTCGACCCGGTTCGCGTCACGCGGTCGGTGTTCACGGGTGCCGAAGGCGTCGGGCATCAGGCCGGCCAGGACCAACAGGATGCCGTAGATCCCGATGAGAGCGGCGATGATGTTCCGGATGTCGAACAGCCGGGCCAGGATTCGGGTCTTCCGAGAGGCGCCGGGCGTGGTGTCGGGGGTGATCATGATGACTCCTGATCTCGTGAGGCGTCAGTGGAAGACGAGGTTGAGTGCGAGGACGAGCACCAGGCCCACACCGGCCAGCGGCACCGGCCGCTTGAACCACGGGCTGTTCGCGTCCTCGGGGTCGGTGAAGTGCGACTTCGGCGTCTCCGAGTAGACGAGGCCGACCAGCGCGGCCACGGGTTTCGCGGTGGTCACCATGCTGACGGACACACTGACCGCGATGTCGACGACGAACGCTGCCGACGCGGCCACGAACGGCATGCCCTGTCCCGGGAGGTTGATCACCCCGACTTCGGAGAGGATGAAAACGGTGACCGCGGAGAGGGTTCCGGCGACCAATCCCATCCAGCCGGCCGTGGGTGTCATCTTCTTCCAGAACATGCCCAGCAGGAACGTCGCGAACAGCGGCGCGTTGAAGAACCCGAACAGGGTCTGCAGGTAGTCCATCAGATTGGAGTAGCCGGAAGCGATCAAGGCGGTGAAGATCGCCAGGATCGTCGCACCGACGGTGGCCAGGCGGCCGACGCCGATGTAGTAGTTGTCGGGCTTGTTCTTCACGATGTACTGCTGCCAGATGTCGTAGCTGAACACGGTGTTGAAAGCCGAGATGTTCGCCGCCATACCGGCCATGAACGATGCGATCAGTCCGGCGACGGCCACACCGAGCAGGCCGTTGGGCAGGATGTCGCGGATCATCAGCAGCATCGCGTCGTTGTAGGTGACGCCACCGGCGTTGGGCCCGTTCTTCAGCGAGATCATGTCGCCGACGACCGCTGCACAGATCATGCCGGGCACCACCACGACGAACGGGATGAACATCTTCGGGATGGCGCCGATGATGGGGGCGCGTCGCGAGGCCGACATCGACTTCGACGCCATGGCGCGCTGCACCTCGACAAAGTTGGTGGTCCAGTACCCGAACGACAGCACGAAGCCGAGTCCGAACACGATGCCGATCACCGACCACACGGGACTGTCGAAGCCGCTCAGCGCATTTCCCGGCCACGACGACATCTGATCGCCCACCGTGGCGGTCACCTTCCCGTCGGTGGTGGTGGCCACGATCTTCTCCTTCATCCCGTTCCAGCCGCCGACCTTGATCAGGCCGATCACCGTCAACGGCACCAACGCCGCGAGGATGACGAAGAACTGCAACACCTCGTTGTAGATCGCGGCGGACAGCCCACCGAGCGCGGTGTAGGTGAGAACGATCGCCGCCGCGGCGATGAGCGAGACCCACTGACTCCAGCCCAGGATCACGTTGACGACGGTGGCCAGCAGGTACAGGTTGACGCCGGCGATGAGTACCTGGGCCACCGCGAAGCTGATCGCGTTGACCAGATGCGCACCGGTGCCGAACCGTCGACGCATGAACTCGGGCACGCTGCGCACCTTGGAGCCGTAGTAGAACGGCATCATCACCACACCGAGGAACAGCATCGCGGGGATGGCGCCGATCCAGTAGTAGTGCATGGTCGCCAGGCCGATCTGCGCCCCGTTGGCCGACATGCCCATGATCTCGACCGCACCGAGGTTGGCCGAGACGAAGGCGATCCCGGTGACCCACGCCGGTAGTCGGCGGCCGGAGAGGAAGAAGTCGAGGCTCGACGAGATCTGGCTTCGTGCGAGATACCCGATCCCCAGCACGAACACGAAGTAGAGCGCGATGAACACATAGTCCAGAGCTCCGGCATCGAGGCGGAGCACATTGCCCGACGCGAGGTTCATTCGACAACTCCTTTGTTGGCGGTGAGCTGGGTCACTAGCCCAGACAACCTCACACATTTCCGAACAATTAGCAACACCGAAGATGTTTGATACTGTTCGACCACCGACCCGTCGAATCAGGAGGTGTGGATGCTCGCAGTCGAGCGCCGCCGCCGGATACTCGACGCCCTTGAGCGTGACGGGACTGTCCGGGTCGCCTCTCTCGCAGCCGATCTCGGGGTGTCGGAGATGACCGTCCGCCGTGATCTCGACGCCCTCGACGACCGGGAGGCCCTGCACAAGGTCCACGGTGGCGCGGTGTCGCGCCACAATCGTGGCGAGGAACCCTGGTCGGCGATCAAGGCCACCCAGCAACGGCCCGAGAAGGTCGCGATCGCGCACACCGCACTCGAACTGGTCGAGAACGGGATGACGGTCGCCATCAGCGCGGGCACGACCACACTCGAACTCGCTCGCCTCCTGGGTGAACGCACCTCGATCACCGTTGTCACGAACTCGATCTCGATCTTTCAGGAACTCACCGATCCACAGCGGCCGCAGTCGCCGAGCAACCCCGAGGTGTTCCTCACCGGCGGTTCGCGAACGCCGTCGGACGCGTTGGTCGGACCGATCGCCGACGCCGCACTGTCGACCTTTCGCGTCGACGTGAGCTTCCTCGGGGTGCACGGGGTCGATCTCGATGCAGGACTGACCACTCCGAACATCGCCGAGGCCCAGACCAATCGCCGACTCGTGGACATCGGCCGCAGCCTGGTCGTCCTCGCCGATCACACGAAGTATCTGGAGGTGGGCGCGAACGTCATCGCTCCGCTGAGCCGCGTCGACACCCTTGTCAGCGACGCCACGCTGACCGAGTCGGCGCGCACCGAATTGTCCGGCCACGTCACCGATCTGCGCATCGCACCCGTCGACCACGATCGGACGCCGACGTGAGGGACAACGAGCCATCGCATCCGGTGCACGCCACTCTCGCCGACGGCCGGGACATCCTGTTCTTCGCACTACCGGGACACACACCCGAGCCCGTACCCGACGTCCGTCCCCTGCCCGACCGCGCCGGCCTCGCGTCCGAGGTCCGCTTCGATCGGGCGACCGGCGACTGGGTGGCCGTGGCCGCACTTCGCCAGGACCGCACCTACAAACCCCCGGCCGACCGGTGCCCCCTGTGTCCGTCGGCCACCGGCGCGGTCAGCGAGGTGCCCGCGGCCGACTACGACGTCGTCGTGTTCGAGAACCGGTTCCCGAGTCTGTCCGGCGCCCGGCCGGACTCGGATTTCGTTCTGCCCCGGTCGCCTGATGCCCCGTCTACAGCGGCCGAGGGGTACGGCCGTTGCGAGGTCATCTCGTTCTCCAGCGACCACGACGCGTCGTTCGCGTCACTGAGCCACGCGCACGCGCGGCTGGTGGTCGACGCCTGGCGCCACCGCACCCGGATGCTGTTCGCCCTCCCCGGGGTGGCACAGGTGTTCTGTTTCGAGAACCGCGGTGAGGACATCGGGGTGACCCTGACCCACCCGCACGGCCAGATCTACGCATACCCGTACCTCACGCCGCGCGCGCGCTCGATGCTCGATCGGGCGCAGGCCCATCGCCGCGACCACGACACGAACCTCTTCGCCGACATCCTGGAGTCCGAACGTGTGCAGAGCAGCCGCGTCGTGGCCGGTGACCAGTTCACGACCGCATTCGTGCCGTTCGCCGCACGGTGGCCCGTGGAGGTACACATCTACCCGAATCGACAGGTACACAACCTCACCGATCTCGACGATGATGAGCTCGATTCGCTGACCTCGGTATACCTCGACGTGCTCACCCGCTTCGACGCGTTGTACCCCACCCCACTGCCGTACATCTCCGCGCTGCATCAGTACTCGTCCGACCCCGCCCAACGGGAGGGGTACTTCCACATCGAGCTCATGTCCGTCCGACGCAGCGCGACCAAGCTCAAGTTCCTCGCGGGATCGGAGTCCGCCATGGACGCGTTCATCACCGACGTCACGCCGGAGGACATCGCAGCACGGCTGCGTGACGTCGCGCATGCTCCGGTCCGACGATGAGCACGACGGTGGTGTGTTCGGCCCCGGGCCGGGTCAACCTGCTGGGCGAACACACCGACTACAACGGTGGCTTCGCCCTGCCGATCGCCCTGGAGCAACGCACCGAGGTCGAGTTCACCGCGGACGACACGACAGCAATCGTCATCGATGCGCGCGACCATGGCATGGCGACGGTGACCACCGCAGCCCGACCGGGCGAGGTCACGGGGTGGTCGGCCTACGTCGCGGGCGTCGTGTGGGCGTTGCGGGAACGCGGGATCGCCGTACCCGGCGGCCGCATGACGATTCGCAGCGACGTTCCCGTCGGCGCCGGCCTGTCCTCGTCGGCAGCTCTGGAATGCGCGGCCATCGGCGCCCTGACGGCCGCCACCGACACCCTCCTCGACCGGCTCGACTGGGCGAAGACCGCCCAACGCGCAGAAAACGACTACGTGGGTGCGCCGACGGGACTGCTGGATCAGTTGGCCTCCCTGCACGGCAGGCCTGATCACGCCCTGCTCATCGATTTCGAGTCCCTCGACGTCGAACCCGTTCCGTTCGACGTCGATTCGGCCGGAATCACCCTGGTCGTCATGGATTCGCTGTCGTCGCACGGGCACGCAGGCGGCGAATATGCTCAGCGCAGGGAGTCGTGCGAACGTGCCGCCGCTGCGCTGGGAGTCGAGTCGCTGCGCGCGGTCACCGACGTCGCGGCCCTGAGTGCCATCACCGATCCCAGCGATCGGCGACGCGCCCGACATGTCGTCACCGAGAACCAGCGGGTGCTCGACGCGTGCGCCGCGCTGCGGGACCGCGACTACTCGCGGGTGGGCACGGCGATGGTCGAATCCCATGCGTCGATGCGCGACGACTTCGAGATCACCACGCCGGGTATCGATCTGATCGTCGAATCGGCCCTACGCGCCGGGGCCATCGGCGCGCGGATGACCGGCGGCGGCTTCGGGGGTTGCGTGATCGCGATCGTCGACTCCTCCCGCGCGTCCGCCATGGTGGACGCTGTCACCCTGGAGGTTGCGGCGGCCGGGTTCCAGCGACCGCGAACATTTGTCGCACGTGCGGGCGCCGGCGCCATGGTGCATCCAGCCCCGTAGACGAGTCCGGCCGTCGGCTATCGCGCGCTGCGGGCGAACCGGCGCACCCGCGATCACATCCCTCGGTGCCGATCGACCAGTTGCGCCGCGTCCATCAGGCTCAGACCGGGATAGGTCTCGCGGAGCTCCTTTACCGCCGGCACCCGCTCCCCGTGACGCGCGGCGATGTCGCGCACGGTGTCGTCGTCGATGTCGGTGAGCGGGATCGTCGACGGCCCCATGAGTCCTCGATTCAGAGGCTTGTGTCGATCGCGCCATGTCGTCCGAACCTCGAACGGAAGGTAGACGAGTATTGCCAGCCACAGGGCGAAGAGAATCCACTCCCACCACGACGGGGTCGACAGCACTCTC
>NZ_JAEMTF010000209.1 GCF_016462415.1 Williamsia sp.
GGTCGGGGCACCATGACCACGGACGGACCGCCGACGCCCGCCGCGTGGACGTCGGACGATCCCGGCGTCACCACCGCCGATGCGTGGCGGGAATGGCTCGACTCCACGGACTCGCCGTCGGCCCTCGACGGCGTCACCGGCCGGATCCTGGTGATCTCGGCGCACCCGGACGACGAGGTGCTGGGTGCGGGCGGGTTGCTCCACGACGCGGTCGCCCAGGGCATCGGTGTCACGGTCCTGTGTCTGTCCGACGGCGCCGCGTCGCACCCCGGATCGCCCACGGTGACCCCCGAGGCGCTGGCGGTTATCCGTCGCGCCGAACTGACCACCGCGTTGAGCGCACTCGGCGTGAACTGCACCATCCACCACGAACTGCCCGACGGCGGTCTCGACCGCTGCGGCGACGCGATCACCGAGGCCATCGACGCCGCCGTCGGATCCCATGGCGGTCACTCGTCGATCGTGTCGGTGTGGCGCGCCGATCGCCATCCCGACCACGAGGCGGTCGGTCACGCGGCGTCGACGGTCGCGGCCCGACTCGGCCTGGCGCTGCTGGAGTACCCCGTCTGGATGTGGCACTGGGCCCGGCCCGGTGACGACGCCGTGCCGTGGGCTCGGGCGCGCCGGCACCGGCTGAGTCCGGCCGCGGTCGAGGCGAAGAAGCGTGCCGTACACGCGTTCGTCAGTCAGATCACCGATCTGTCCGACGACCCGGCCGACCGCGCCGTCCTCGAACCCCATGTGCTCGACCGACTGATCGGACCCACGGAGACGTTCTTCTCGTGACCGATCGCGAACAGGAGACGACCGTGCCCGCCGACGACCAGAGATCGAGTGTCGATCCCGAGTACTTCCGGGCGATGTACGCCGACAGCGACGACCCGTGGGGGTTCGCCGAACGGTGGTACGAGACCCGCAAGTACGACATCACGATGTCGTTGCTGCCGGCCCCGCGGTATGAGCGCGCACTCGAACTCGGATCGTCGATCGGCGTCCTCAGCGAGCGGCTGGCGCAGCGCTGCGAGTCGATGGTGTGCCTCGAACTCGACCCTCGAGCCGTCGAGCTGTCCCGCGACCGACTGAGCGAGGTCGCCGACCGGGTCGCCGTGCACGTCGCCGACATCGCCGACGGGATCGAACCCGACGGCGACCCGTTCGATCTCGTCGTCGCCAGCGAGGTCCTCTACTACCTCGACGACCCGAGACTGACCTCCGTCACCGAGGCCCTCGACCGGCACCGTCATGCCGGGGCGACGGTCATCGTCGCCCACTGGCGGCACCACGTGTCCGCATATCCGTGGACCGGTGACGAGGTACACGAGCGACTGCGGAAGGTGCTCGGTCCCACACAGGCGACCTATCTCGACGACGACGTCGTGATGGATGTGTTCACCCCGCCGGGAACGGATTGGGTGGGTAAGGCGGGCGGCCTCGCCTGACACTCACCGGCCTCCGACCGCCTCGGGCTACAGGCGCGACAGCGCGTAGATGGTCGCCAGCCCGGCGCCGGCGAGGAACCCCAGGATGATCGCAGCGAGTTCCAGTGAGCCCAGCAACGGCAGGGCGACGATGAACGCGCAGGTCAGCAGTGCGAGTGCAATGACTACACCGATGAGGGTGGCGGCTTGGCGCGAGAATCTGGTTCTGGTGGCAATGGTGTCCGGTAATGCGTGCATGACGCTCCTCGTCTGATTCGTGCTGACGTCGGGCGATGTCGTGCCGAATGGTTTCGCACGCTGCTGTCGATCACGCTGTCACCTCCGCGTAGCGAAGCGGAATAGGAAAAGTCACGAACACATAACGGAATGGCTGCAGATAAGTCTCGACCACCATTACCGACCCGTTAGTTTTGCCTCGGTCTGATTGCGATTCGGTGAGGCGGTGGGCAAGAGCTCTCCTGGCACCTACCGTCGAGGACATGGCTACTTTCACAACGCCCGGAATCTCCCCCGAGGACGCAGCTGCGGTGTCGAGCACCCTGCAGGAGCGCTTGAGCGCCCTGAACGATCTGCACCTCACCCTCAAGCACATCCACTGGAACGTCGTCGGCACGAACTTCATCGGCGTGCACGAGATGATCGATCCGCAGGTCGAGCTCGTCCGCGGTTACGCAGACACCCTCGCCGAGCGCATCGCCACCTTCGGCGAGTCGCCGCGGGGCACCGCGAACGCGATCGAGAAGGATCGCTCGTGGGACGACTACACGCTGGGCCGCGACTCGGTTCAGGCCCACCTCGGAGCCCTCGACCTCGTCTACGTCGGTTTCATCACCTCGCACCGCGACGCCATCAAGTCCGTCGGCGAGATCGACCCGGTCACCGAGGACATCCTCATCGGCCAGACCGCTGAGCTGGAGAAGTTCCACTGGTTCGTCCGTGCGCACCTCGAGAACTACACCGGTGAGCTCTCCACCGCCGGCGCCAAGTCCGAGAAAGAAGCAGCCGACCAGGCTCGCTGATCCACCCCCCGACCATCACCGGCCCGGCAACCGCTGGACCACCCCCATCACAGGAGGAACACCATGGGAATCGTCGACAAGGCCAAGAACGCGGCA
>NZ_JAEMTF010000141.1 GCF_016462415.1 Williamsia sp.
GGATGTCGGTGATGCCGCGACCGTCGATGCGGAAGTGGTCGGTCAGGATGCGCTGACGCACCAGCTTCTTGGTCAGCGAGCGGTACGCCGCGCCGATCTCCTTCTCACGTCCGGCGAACTGCTCGCCGAGCGAGGCGAGGATGTCGCCCTTGAGCTCGTCGGTCTTGTCGTCGCGCTCGGTCTTGCCCGCGATGGTCAGGATCTCCGACAGGCGATCCTTGCCCGCCGACTCGACGGCCTCATAGGCGTCGGGCTGGTAGGCCGGGAACAGCGGGAACTCGCCGGTGGCCTTGGCGGCCTGCGCGGCGAGGCTCTTCTGCGCCTCACACAGCGCGGCGATGAACGGCTTGGCGGCCTCGAGGCCCTCGGCCACGATCGCCTCGGTCGGCGCCTGCGCGCCGCCGTCGATGAGCTCGATGACGTTGTCGGTGGCCTCGGCCTCGACCATCATGATCGCGACGTCGGCGGTGTCACCCTCGCCGACGATGCGACCGGCGACGACCATGTCGAACACGGCGCCTTCGAGCTGCTCGACGGTCGGGAACGCGACCCACTGGCCCGCACGGTTGGACTCGGTCGGGATGAGCGCGACGCGCACGCCACCCACCGGGCCGGAGAACGGCAGGCCGGCGAGCTGGGTGGACGCCGAGGCGGCGTTGATGGCGACGACGTCGTAGAGGTCGTTCGGGTCGAGCGACAGGACGGTGATGACGACCTGGATCTCGTTGCGGAGACCGTCGACGAACGACGGGCGCAGCGGCCGGTCGATCAGGCGACAGGTCAGGATCGCGTCGGTCGAGGGGCGGCCCTCGCGACGGAAGAACGATCCGGGGATGCGGCCCGCGGCGTACATCCGCTCCTCGACGTCGATCGTCAGGGGGAAGAAGTCGAAGTTGTCCTTGGGGTGCTTTCCGGCGCTGGTGGCCGAGAGCAGCATGTTCTCGTCGTCGAGGTAGGCGACGACGGCGCCGGCGGCCTGCTGGGCGAGACGTCCGGTCTCGAAGCGGATGGTGCGGGTGCCGAAGCTGCCGTTGTCGATGACGGCGGTGGCTTCGGTGACGTCGTCGTCGAAGTCCGCTTCCGCGGGCGCGTTTGTCACATCGGTCATGTGTGGATGATTCCTCTCGTTCGATGCGCGCGATCGATCGCTGCGCATCGGTGTATCAGCGCCTGTCCAGGTGGACGGGAGCTGTGGGTCGATGCCCGAGAGGTGACAGCGCCGCAGGTGCGAATGTCCGCGCTGAGGAGGCGGAGGAGGTTCGGCGACGGCCGTCGATCGAAGCGGTCGGAACCGTGTGGGCAATCCCATGGGTTCCGGCAGCCACTACCGAAGACCGATCGCGAACGCAGGGCACGCGTGAGGAGAATGTCATCTCGTGGCATCGGGTCCGTGGCCGAGACTATCACCTGGGCACCGACGGACCTGTTCGCCGCGCGACACGCGGGGCGAACGACGCGGACCGCGGCACTCGTCGAGGAGTGCCGCGGTCCGCGGTGAACAGTGGTCGAGCCGGTGCGACGAGGTCAGCGACGCAGGCCCAGGCGCTCGATCAGCGAGCGGTAGCGCGCGACGTCGACCTTCGCGATGTACTTGAGCAGGCGACGACGGCGGCCGACCAGCAGCAGCAGTCCACGACGGCTGTGGTGATCGTGCTTGTGGGTCTTGAGGTGCTCGGTCAGGTCGCTGATGCGCTTGGTGAGCATCGCGATCTGCGCCTCGGGGGATCCGGTGTCGGTCTCGTGCAGGCCGTACTCGGAGAGGATCGTCTTCTTCTGGTCGACGGTCAGTGCCACGTGTGATTCTCCTGGTGATGATGTTCGCGTCCTGATGGATGGCGTCGACCGACATGGTCGGACGCCCCGGGCGTGGCCACCGCGAACCGCAGCGCGCGCCAACCGACGAATCTACCAGCGCAGAACACACCCACCCAAATCGGCGGGCGCAGGTCAGACGGCGGGGTCGGCCAACACCGCGCGGGTCCGGACGACGTCGTCGTCCATCTGCACGATGAGATCCTCGACCGAGTCGAACTTCTCCATGCCGCGGATACGCCCGACGAAGTCGACGGCCACGTGCTGGCCGTACAGGTCGGCCTTGGTGTCGAGGACGAACGCCTCGACGGTGCGGGTCCGCCCCGAGAACGTGGGGTTGGACCCCACCGACACCGCCGCGCGGTAACTCTCCCCCGGTACGACCTGCCCGACGACCGGTCCGGCACCGAGCACGGTGAACCAGGCTGCGTAGACGCCGTCGGACGGGATGGCCGAGTACATCGGCGGCGCCACGTTGGCGGTCGGGTACCCGAGCTCGCGTCCGCGACCGTCGCCGCGGACGACGACCCCCTCGACGCGGTGGGGCCGACCCAGCGCCTCGGCCGCGGCCTCGACGTCGCCGGCCGCGACACACGACCGGATGTAGGTGGAGGAGAACGTGACGTTCGACCTGGTCGATCCGTCGGCGCCGTCCTCCCCGAGGAGTGAGACGGCCTGCACGTCGAAACCGAATGTGCGACCGAGGTCGGTCAGCACGTCGACCGTGCCCGCCGCCTTCTTGCCGAAGGTGAAGTTGGCACCGACGACGACGTCGGCGGCATGCAGTCCCTCGACCAGGACGCCGTGTGCGAAGTCCTTGGGGCTCTGCGCTGCGAGGACCGGGGTGAACGGCATCACGCAGAACACGTCGATACCGAGTTCCTCGGCGAGCTCCGCGCGTCGGGTCAGCGTCGAGAGCTGCGGTGGGTGGCTGCCCGGTCTCACGACCTCGGCGGGATGCGGATCGAAGGTCATGAGCACGGCGGGGACGCCACGTTTCGCCGCGGCCGAGGTCGCGGTCTTGATCAGCTGTGCGTGACCACGGTGCACGCCGTCGAACACCCCGATGGTGACGACACATCGGCCCCATCCCGCGGGGATATCCTCCAACCCTCGCCATCGCAACACGGGCCAAGCCTACGGGTGCGCGGTGAACCGGACCAGACCTGCCCGTGTGAGCACCGGTGCTTCGGAGAACGGGGCAGCCTGACCTAAGCTCGGACAATGCCTTCCTCCGACGGCGCGCCGAGCAGTCATGCACCGGCGGCAACGATCCCGGTCGCCGAACTGTCCGCTGTCGCACAGGACTACCTGAAGGTCATCTGGACCGCGCAGGAGTGGTCGGCCACGAAGGTCACCACGAAACTCCTCGCCGAGAAGCTCGCGGTCTCGCCGTCGACGGTGTCCGAGGCCGTCCGCAAGCTCGCCGATCAGGGTCTGGTGTCGCATGAGCGCTACGGATCGGTGACGCTGACCGAGATCGGCCGCTCGGCCGCGGTCCTGATGGTCCGCCGACATCGCCTGATCGAGACGTTCCTCGTCCGCGAGCTCGGATACGGGTGGGACGAGGTGCACGACGAGGCCGAGGTCCTCGAGCACGCGGTCTCGGAGCGGTTGATGGAGCGCCTCGACACGAAGTTGGGCAACCCGACCCGCGACCCGCACGGCGATCCCATCCCCGACCTGCACGGGACCGTCCCCGAGTCCAGTGCCCGCCAGCTCGCGGACTTCGGCCCCGGTGACCTCGGTCGGGTCGCGCGCATCGCCGACACCGACCCGGACATGTTGCGTTACTTCGATTCCGTCGGCATCGCGCTCGATCGTCACATCGAGGTGGTCGAGCAGCGTCCGTTCGCAGGCACCGTCGCCGTCGCGGTGGAGGGCGCCGAGCCCATCGACCTCGGCGACATCGCCACCCGCGCCATCTGGCTGGACCCGGTCACCGGTCGGAGCGCCTGACCCTCCCACTCACCGCTCAGCGCAGCGTCGCGGGCCGGACCACCATCACCGATCCGGCGCGTTTGCCCTTCTCCTGCAACAGCGCGATCGCCCGCCCGTTCTCGTCGATGGCGGCGTAGACGCCCTTGATGCCGACCGGTTCGAGCCAGCGGCCCTGGCTGATCGCCTCGGATTCGTCGGCGCCGATGACGCGGTGTGGGAACGCAACCGCGACCGCACGGTCGATGTCGAAGGTGAGTTCGCCGCGCTGCTCGATCTGCTCGAGAGGGGTGGCCTGGTCGAGGTCGAACGGTCCGACCGCGGTGCGACGCAGCGCGGTGAGGTGTCCGCCGACGCCCAGCACCGCCCCGAGATCGCGTGCGAGCGAACGGATGTAGGTTCCCGACGAGCAGTCCACGTCGACATCCAGATCGAACCACCCGTCGGAGATCCGGTGGTCGACGACGTCGAACCGGGTCACCGTCACCCGACGGGAATTCAGTTCGAACTCCGTTCCCTGCCGCGCCAGCGCGTGTGCGCGCTGACCGTCGACCTTGATCGCGCTGACCGTGGCCGGGACCTGGTCGATCTCGCCGACGAACGCACCGATCGCCCCGGTCACCTGCTCGAGGGTGAGGCCCGTGGTGTCCGCGCGGTCGGAGAGGACGCCCTCGGCGTCGTCGGTGTCCGACGAGGCACCGAGCCGGATCGTCGCCTGATAGGACTTCGTCGTCAGCGACAGCAGACCGAGGAGTTTCGTCGCGCGCTCGACGCCGAGCACGAGCACGCCCGTGGCCATCGGGTCCAGGGTCCCGGCGTGCCCGATCCGCCTGGTCTTGAACGCCTTTCGACATCGCGCGACGACGTCGTGGCTGGTGATCCCCCCGGGTTTGTCGACGACGACCAGGCCCGCCGTCGCGATGCTGCGGTTCTCGGCGCTCGTGTTCTCGGTGCTCATCTGCGTGTTTCCGTTCACAGGCTGATGGTGGTGACGACCAGACCGCGTTCGACCCGCCACCGCCCGTCGAACACCGACAGCGGTGGACCACCGTCGATGACGGCACCGTCGATCAGGATCTGCGAGCGGAACGTCCCGGAGTCCGGACCGGTCGGGGTGAACGTGATGTGCGCGTCCTCGAAGCCCAGCCACCGTTCGGTGAGCGGGAACCAGGCCTTGTAGGTAGCCTCCTTCGCGCAGAACAGCAGTCGGTCCCAGTGCACCCCGTCGGGCCGGGTCGCGAGCACGTCCCTCTCGGCGGGCAGGCTCACGTGGTCGAGGACCCCCTCGGGCAGTTCGCCGTGTGGCTCGGCGTCGATGCCCAGCGAGCGCTGCGCCAGCTTGTGCGCCACCACCGCGGCCCGATACCCGTCGCAATGGGTCAGGCTCCCGACGACACCGCGCGGCCACAGCGGTTGGCCCTTGTCGCCGCGCAGGATCGGCACCGGCTCCACCCCCAGCTCACCGAGGGCACGACGCGCCAGGGTCCGGGCGGTGGTGAACTCCGACCGACGCTTGTCGACCGCACGGGCCACCAGCGACTCCTCGCCCGCCAGCAGCGTGCCGTCGCCCTCGTCGCCGAACGCCTCGGCCGCCACCACGCCCCGCGGCAGGACCTGGTCGATCATCGGGAACCACCCTCGCGCTTCGCCTGGGCCTCGGCCCGCCTGGCCGCGAGCTTCTCCTGGAACTCGGCCGCGCGCTCGCGGTAGTCGGGCGGGAGTTCGAAGCGTGCGCCGTGCTCGGGGAGATCGTCGGGACGCAGACCGTTGTCCGGGGTGATCCTGCGCAACAACGGATCCGGGAGTCCGCGGCGTTGCCATTCGCGCGGATAGCCGACGGAGACCTCCTCGAACCGGACGTCGTCGTACCAGGTGGTGCGCGGGATGTGGAGGTGGCCGTAGACACAGCAGGCCGCGTTGTAGCGGGTGTGCCAGTCATGGGTGAGCTCGGTGCCGCACCACAGCGCGAACTCCGGGTACATCAGCGTGTCGGTGGGCTCTCGACGCAGCGGCCAGTGGTTGATCAGGACGGTCTGCTCGCTCGGGTCGAGGGCGTCGAGTCGTTTGCGGGTCCGCTCGACCCGGTCGCGACCCCACGCGTCGCGCGTCCCGAACGGTTCGGGTGAGAGCAGGAACTCGTCGGTCGCGACCACGTTGTTCTCCCGCGCCACCGCGAGCGCCTGGATCTTGTTGGTCGTCCCGGCCGGCCGGAAGGTGTAGTCGTACAGCAGGAACATCGGGACGACCCGGACCGGCGGTGTTCCGTCTCCGGGATCGAAGCGCGGGTAGATGTCCTCCGGGGTGATGACGTGCAGTTCGCGGCAGCTCGCGACGAGGTAGTCGTAGCGGGCGACACCATGGATCTGCAGCGGGTCCTTCGCGGTGGTGTACAGCTCGTGGTTACCCGGCGTCCAGATGACCGTCGAGAACCGTTGCTTGAGCCGACGCAGGGTCTCGGCGATCTCATCGGTGCGCTCGGCGACGTCGCCGGCCACGATGAGCCAGTCGTCGTCGCTCTCCGGTCGGATCTTGTCGAGGATCGCCTCGTTCCCGCGATGCCCGACGTGCAGGTCGCTGATCGCCCAGAGGGTGGCCACCGGTCTCCTTTCCAACCCGACGACCGGCCCGGATGGGCCGTCACCGTCGGCGTCAACTGTATCGGCCGGTCCGGGCGAGGCCGACCGACCCGGTGCTCGCCCCGCCTCAGCGCAGTTCGATCGCCGTCCAGCGACCGGTGGCCATCCGCGCGGTGAGGGCGATGAGCCGCAACACCATGAACAGGCACAGGCCGGTCCAGATACCCGCGAGTCCCCAGTCGAACGCCAGCGACGCCCAGATCATCGGCAGGAAGCCGACCAGCGCACACGCGACGGTGGTGGTCCGCAGGTAGGCCGCGTCACCCCCGCCCAGGAGCACCCCGTCCAGGGCGAACACCACGCCCGCGACCGGCAGCATCGCGACGAAGAACCACCACGGCGTGACCACGGCGTCGAGCACGTCGCGGTCGTCGGTGAAGATCCGCGCCAGCAGGGGCTGCCCCGCCGCGAAGAGCACGACCAGCCCGAGGGACGCGGCCACCGACATCGCCGTCACCGTGCGGGCCACCCCGATCGCTCGGGGGACCGCCTTCGCGCCCAGGGCCGCACCGACGAGCGACTGCGCCGCGATGGCCAGCGAGTCGAGCAGCAAGGACACGAAGTTCCACAGCTGCAGGACCAGTTGGTGCGCGGCGAGCGACGCGACGCCGAAGCGTGCGGCGACCGCGGCGGCGGAGAGGAAACAGACCTGGAAGGACAGACTGCGCACGATGAGGTCGCGGGCCAGAGCCAGCTGGGCGCGGACGGTCGCCCACCGTGGGAGCAGTCCACCCGCGGCTTTCTCCGCCAGGAGTCGCTGCGCGAACAACAGACCGCTGATCGACTGGCCGACGAGGTTGGCCACCGCGCTGCCGTGCAACCCCATGTCCGGGAAGCCGAGCAGCCCGTGGACGAGCAGCGGGCAGATCACTGCACTCACCCCGAGACCGACGACGACGTAGACCACCGGCCGACGGGTGTCCTGTACCCCGCGCATCCACCCGTTGCCCGCCATGGACAGCAGGATCAGCGGGACACCGCAGACCGCGATCCGCACCCACCCCGTTGCTTCGGCCGACACGCCGCCGGACGGCGCGATCACGCCGACCACCCAGGGAGCGATCACCTGCATCACCGCGACGATCAACAGCCCGACGACGATCGCGATCCAGCTGGCGGTGATCCCCTCGGCGACCGCACCCGCCCGGTCGCCGCGGCCGAACAGTCGGGACGAGCGAGCCGTCGTGCCATAGGACAGGAAGGTGAGCTGGGTGCTGACGACCCCGAGGATCAGCGAACCGACACCGAGGGCCGCCAGTGCGACGGCGCCGAGTCGCCCGACGACCGCGAGGTCCTCCATCAGGTACAGCGGTTCGGCGACGAGGACGGCCAGCGCCGACACGGTCAGGTGCGCGATGGTGCGCACGCCGGGGACCGCCGACGGATCGGTGCTCGCGTCGGTCGCGGGGGTGCTCACACCGAGGCGAGCAGCTTCTCGACGACCTCGGTGGCCGAGCCGGTGATGCTGAAGCCGGCGGCGTGACGGTGTCCGCCACCGCCGTGCGTGCGCGCGAGCGGCACGAGGTCGACGGACGAACGCGACCGCATCGACACCGTCCACTCCCCGGGCGCGGATTCCTTGAACACGACCGCCACCTCGGCGTCACCGACCGTGCGGACGAGATCGATGACGCTCTCCGCCTCGGCCCAGTCGATCTGTCTGGAGCACTCGTGGCCGACCAGTGCGTAGACCAGGCCGGCGCCCGACAACGCCTCGGGGACCAGGACGGCGGACTGCAACGCCTCGGACACCATCGTCAACCAGCCGAACTGGTGGGTGTCGAGGAGCAGGCGGGTCCACGCGGGCCCGTCGACACCGGTCTCGAGCAGCCGCGCGGCCACCTCGTGCGCACCCGCACGCGCCCACCGGAACGATCCGGTGTCGGTGACCAGGCCGGCGAACAGACAGGTCGCGATGTCGCAGTCGATCGGCATCTCGAGGTCGTCGAGCAACTCCAACACCAGTTCTGCGGTGCAGTCCGCCGACGGGTCGATGACGTTGACGTCACCGAAACCGCGATTGGAGGCGTGGTGGTCGATGACGACCCCGTGATCGGCACGGTCGACCAGCTCGGCGAGATCGCCGAGTCGCGACGACGACGCGCAGTCCATGGCCACCGCGACCCGGTGGCCCACCAGTTCGGACGGATCGACGATCAGCTTGGCGCCGGGGAGCGCTCCGAGCGCGTCCGGCAACGACCACGGTCCGGGGAACCCGACCTCCACCTCGACTCCTGCTCGGTCGAGCGCCAGTGCCAGCGCCAGACCGCTGCCGATCGTGTCGGCATCGGGACGCACGTGGCACAGCACGGTGACCGCGTCGGCCTCGCGCAGGATCTGCGCGACCTGCGCCCGCGGGCCCGCCACGGCCCGACTCATCGACGCGCTCCGTGCGTGCTCATGCGGTGTGCTCCACGTGGGCCATCATCGAATCCTGGCACGTCTCAGCGATCTTCGGACGAGTCCCGGTCATCATGACCACGCGACTCGGGCTCCTTGTAGGGATCGGGGTCACCTGCGGGTACGGCGTCCCGGGCCTGCTGGGCCAGCAACTCGTCGGCGACGCGGGTCCGTTCGAGGAGTTCCTCCATGTCGCGGGCGGTGTCGAGGACGGTGTCGAGTTGGAACGCCAGGGTCGGCGTGAACCGGACACCGGTACCCGCGCCCACCTTCGACCGCAGGATGCCGGTCGCGCGGTGCAGCCCGGCGGCCGCGGCGACGTAGTCCGGCGGTACCGAGAGCGACTCCCCCATGACCGTGTAGAACACCGTCGCGTCGTGCAGGTCGCCGGTCACCCGGGTGTCGGTGATCGTGACGCCGTTGAGCCGCGGATCCTTGATCTCGGTGGCGATGGCCGACGCGACGATCGCCGAGATCCGCTTGGCCAACCGTTGTGCGCGTGCTGGATCTGCCATGGGAACCACCTGTCTTTCGTCGGCCTCGGACTCCTGTCCGAGAACACTGGGTGAACCAAACGCCCGACCGGCCCGGGACTACCGGGGCGGTCGGGCGTCGGCGATACGAGCAGAGGTCAGCTACGCGCTTTCTCCACCAGTTCGTACGTCTCGATGACGTCGTCGACCTTGATGTC
>NZ_JAEMTF010000210.1 GCF_016462415.1 Williamsia sp.
AGATCAGGCCTGGGCCCGCTGCTGCCCCTCCAGGAACTGCTCGGGGGTCTTGCCGGTGGACTGGAACACCACACGCCGACCGATGAGGACGGCGTGGTCGGCGAAGCGCTCGTAGTAGCGACCCAGCAGGGTGACGTCGACGGCCGCGGCGACACCGTGGCGCCACTCGCGGTCCATCAGGACGGTGAACAGGTGACGGTGCAGGTCGTCCATCGCGTCGTCGTCGGCCTGCAGGCGCAGTGCGTCGGACGGGTCCTGGCTGTTGAGCACCTCGCGGGCGTTCATCGCAAGGGCGACGGCGAGGCGGCCCATCTCGGCGAAGTAGCCGTTGACCTCCTCGGGCAGCGCCTTCGCCGGATGCCGGCGGCGGGCGACCTTCGAGACGTGCAGCGCGAGCGCGCCCATCCGGTCGACGTCGGCGACGATCTGGAAGCCACTGACGATCGCACGGAGGTCGCCGGCGACCGGTGCCTGCAGTGCGAGCAGGGCGAACGCCTGTTCCTCGGCCTGGGCCGAGAGACGGACGATCTGCTCGTGGTCGGAGATGACGCCCTCGGCTACGGCGAGGTCGGCCTGGAGAAGAGCCTGTGTCGAGCGCTCCATGGCGACACCGGCAAGCTGGGACATGTGTCCCAGGATGCGGTTCAGGTCAGCCATCTGCTCGTGGTACGCGGTACGCATGTGCCAAGGGTACTGGTGACGGCGAAGCGAACGGTTCTATCCCGGTGAACGCGTGGTGAACGGGGTGCGGATACCTCTGATCCGACCCGTCCGCGCCACGTTCATCCGCTACAGGAGGTGTCCGCGCCGTTGGTCACGCTGAGATCGCTGGGCAGGTCGACGGCCTCCGACGACTGCGGGTTCTCGGTCACCGTCAGCCGCGTCCCGGCGTCGGGAACCGGCTTCAGCTCGCCCGGGTAATCGCTGCCGAGAAGCACCTCGACGCCGGACTTGACCGTGCGGTCGGGCTGGATGACCGCCCCGGTGATCATCGACGCGACAGTCGCGGCGGCGGCCTGCTGACCCGGTCCGTACCGCACGACCGTGGCGGTCTGGTTCTCCGAGGCGTCGGCGACACCGCGGACATCAAAACCCAGCTGCGACATGCGGTCGGACACCGTGGACGCCAGACCGGCGGTACCGGTGCCGTTGAGCACCCGCACACCGATGTTGCCCGGGGTCGTGGCGTTCGCGGTGATCTGGGTCGGTGCCGCGGGGGTGGTGGATGTGGTGGCGCTGGAGCTGCTGCTCGAGCTGGACGGACGTGACGACGACGGTGCGGCCGCCTTCTGCTCGCCCGGCAGCTGCTCGTCGTTGATGATCGCGTCGAAGATCGCGTTGATGTCGTCGGTGCGAGGGATCTCGTTGTTCGAGCCGTCGGTGGTGGTGCCCGACGTCGGCGTGGTCAGGAAGGTGACACGCCCGGCCTGCAGTCCCTGCAGCGACTGCCCGAGGTTGACGAGATCCTCGGTCGTCACCTGGTCGACGAAGCTGTTGCCGATGAACGTCTTGATGATGCCGTTGAGCTTGAGTGGGTTGGTCAGCACCTGACTCGACAGCATCCCGCGCAGCAGTGACGACAGGAACAGCTGCTGGCGTTTGATGCGGCCGTAGTCGCCGTTGCCCTCGGTGTCGACGGTGCGGGCCCGCACATAGTTCAACGCCCGCTTGCCGGTCACCTTCTGCGAGCCCGCCTTGGACAGGATCTGTCCGAGTTCGTAGTCGTAGAGAGGAGTGGGGGAGCAGACCTGCACGCCACCGAGCTTGTTGACCACCTGCTCGAAGCCGTAGAAGTCCATGGCGATGAAGTGGTTGATGTTGAGCCCGGACAGCTGCTGGATCACCTCGACCGCGCACGCCGGACCACCGTCACCGTAGGCGGTGTTCAGCTTCGCGCCGGTCTCGGCGGGCACCACATCGCTGGTGTACGTGCCGGTGTTGTTGTCCCAGCCCTTGCATTCCGGCCGATCGATCTGCAGGTCACGAGGGAACGACACCGCGACGACCCGGCTGCGGTTGGCGGGAACGTTGACCAGGATCACGGTGTCCGACCGCGCGCCTTCGGCGTCGGCGGTGGTACCGGCTCCGACCTTGCCGTTCTTACCGACGCGGGTGTCGGTGCCGACGATCAGGTAGGTCTGGTCGCCGTACTGTTTGTCCTTCTGCCGGATGTTCACATCGTCCGGTCTCGTCGCATCGACCTGCCGGAAATCGCCATTGGTCAGACGCAGGTACCCCCACGCCGATCCCGTCCCGATCAGCGCCATCACGCAGGCCACCGCGATGAACACGCGGCCGACCGTGGTCGCGGTGTGCTTGCGGCGTTGTCGCCTGCCTGCCTCGGCGAGTCGGGCGTCGCTGGGGGGCAGCACGGACGGGCCGGCGTTGCGGCGACGCCGATGACCGCTCGCGCGCGTGGTGTCGGACGGCTCCGGGTCGGCCGGGACCGGGGCGATCGTCTGTGTCGCGTCGTCGTCGATGTCGGTGGGCGGTGCGGTACGGGGTGTGGACGGCCGTGGCGTGGGCGGGGTG
>NZ_JAEMTF010000044.1 GCF_016462415.1 Williamsia sp.
GCGGCTACGCGCATCGCACCCTGTTCGAGGGCCTCGACGTCACCGTCGCGCCCGGCGACGTCATCGGCGTGGTCGGGGCCAACGGTGCGGGCAAGAGCACCCTGTTGCGGATCCTGGGCGGTGACCTCGCGCCGCTCGACGGCACCATCAGCCTCGCGCCGGCTGACGCGTTCGTGGGGTGGCTGCCGCAGGAACACGAGCGGGTGCCCGGCGAGACCGTCGCCGCCTACATCGCGCGCCGCGCGGGGTGCACCGAGGCGACGCAGGCGATGGAGTCCGCGGCCGCGGCCCTGGCCGATCCGGATCTCGTTGCGGCAGGCGATGATCCGACAGATGTCTACGCCGCGGCACTCGACCGCTGGCTCGCGTCCGGTGCCGCGGATCTCGAGGAACGTCTCCCGGCGGTGCTCGCCGACCTGGGTCTCGACACCGACGCGGTCCGACCCGACTCGACCCTGATGACCGCCCTGTCCGGTGGACAGGCAGCTCGGGTGGGTCTCGCCGCGCTCATGGTCTCGCGTTTCGACATCGTCCTGCTCGACGAACCCACCAACGATCTCGACCTCGACGGCCTCGCCCGACTCGAGGGCTTTGTGCAGAACCTCCGTGGAGGGGTGGTCTTGGTCAGTCACGATCGAGAGTTTCTGGCCCGCAGCGTCACCCGGGTTCTTGAGCTCGACCTGGCGCAGAACACCACCACGGTGTTCGGCGGCGGGTACGACAGCTACCTCGAAGAGCGCGAGACCGCCCGGCGACATCGTCGCGAAGAGTACGAGGAGTTCGCCGAGAAGAAGGCCGACCTCGTGGGACGGGCACGCACCCAACGCGAATGGTCGAGCCAGGGCGTACGCAACGCGATGAAGAAGTCGCCGGACAACGACAAGATCCGTCGGAAGGCGGCCGCGGAGTCGAGTGAGAAGCAGGCGCAGAAGGTCCGTCAGATGGAGAGCCGGATCGCGCGCCTCGACGAGGTCGCCGAGCCGCGCAAGGAATGGTCGCTCGAGTTCACGATCGGATCGGCGCCCCGCTCGTCCTCGGTGATCGCCACGCTCGACGACGCCGTCGTACGGCAGGGCGATTTCGTCCTCGGGCCGTTGTCGCTGCAGATCGACGCCGGCGAACGGGTCGGCATCACCGGACCCAACGGTGCCGGGAAGTCGACCTTCCTACGGCTGCTCCTGGGTCGTCGCGAACCCGACGAGGGACGCGCCAGTCTGGGCGCCAACGTCGCGATCGGCGAGATCGACCAAGCCCGTGCGGACTTCGCCGGGACGGGCAAGCTGGTCGACCGATTCGAGCAGCGCGTACCGACCTGGACCACCGCCGATGTCCGAACACTGCTCGCCAAGTTCGGATTACGCTCCGACCACGTCGACCGCCCGGTGGACGGGCTGTCCCCGGGCGAGCGCACCCGCGCGGGCCTGGCCCTGCTCCAGGCCGTCGGTACCAACGTGCTTGTCCTCGACGAGCCGACCAACCATCTCGATCTCGCCGCCATCGAGCAACTCGAACAGGCGCTGGACAGCTACGACGGAACCCTGCTGCTGGTGACGCACGACCGGCGGATGCTGGAGAACGTCCGGCTGGACCGATCGCTGCACGTCGAGAACGGTCGCATCACCGAGGGGTGATTTCGCCCCGCGCGGCTCAGCCGAGAGACGTTGTCGCGTCGCGCAACTCGGCGAGTGCGGCCAACGCGTGCGGCGCGAGCCCGGTGTCGTCGTCGGGGTTCTCCGACCAGCGGGCGTAGCCGCGCTTGAAGGCGAGGACCCCCAATTCAGCGGCCAGGTGTGCGAGCGGGTCCGCGACGCCGCGTTCGATCAACGCGTCGGTCATCGCGGCCGCGAGGCCAACGCTCTTGAGGGCATCGCGCTCCTGCAGTTCGGTGCTGGCCGCGACGGCGGCTTTCAGACGGGGCCCGAGCTCTCGGTTGGCCGGACCCATCTCGCCCGACGCCCGCTCGAGGCCCGCGGCGACAGCCTCGAGGGGACTCGCATCGGCCGGTGCCTCGCTTATCCCCTCTGCCAGCAGTCGACTCAACGTCTCCTGCCCGGCGACCAGCAACTCGCGCTTGTCCGAGAAGTGCCGGAAGAACGTGCTCTTGGTGACCCCGGCCCGCTCCGCGATCTGAGCGACGGTTGTCGCGTCGTATCCCTGCTCGGTGAACAGATCCACCGCCGCGACGACGAGTCGCTGGGTCGCGCCGGGTTGCCATCGGGCCATGGGTCGATACTAGTCGACGGGACAGTTGTCCCATCGCGGGTGTACGGTGACGGGACAACTATCCCATCACTGGTCAGGACATCCTCATGCACGTATTCGTCACCGGAGGTACCGGCACCATCGGCTCGCCCGTGGTCGCCGAGCTCGTCAACAACGGCCACACGGTCGTCGCGCTGGCTCGATCCGAGAAGTCCGCGCAGGCTCTCGAACGATCGGGAGCGACGACGGTCCGTGGTGGCCTCGCCGACCTCGACGTGTTGCGGGAGACGGCGGTGTCGGCCGACGGCGTCGTCAGCCTGGCGTTCGGCCGGGACTACAGCAGCGCGGGCGCGCTGACCGCGGGCATTGTCGAGGAGGGGGCCGCGCTCGCCGCGCTGGGGGAGGCGTTGGTCGGGACCGACCGCCCGCTCGTGACCGTGTCCGGGACGCCATGGGTGCCGGGCCGCACGTCCACCGAAGCCGATCCGCTCCCCACCGAGGGGCCCGTCGGGGGTCGCGCGTTGTCGGTGAACGCGGTGCTGGCGTTGGCCTCTCGGGGCGTGCGGGCCACAGCGGTCCGGATGCCCCGCACGGTCCACAACGACGGCCAGGGCGGATTCGCCGGGCTGCTCACCGAGGCGGCGCGTCGCACCGGGGTGGCCGGATATCCGGGCGACGGGAGCCAGCGGTGGCCGGCGGTGCACGCGCTGGATGCAGCGGTGTTGTTTCGACTGGTGCTCGAGACGGCGCCCGCGGGGACGGCCTGGCACGCGGTTGCCGACGAGGGTGATGCGGTGCTGGACATGGCCGTGGTGATCGGACGCCGCCTCGGGCTCCCGGTCGAGTCGGTCCCCGAGGACTCCTTCGGCCCGTTCGGTCCGATCTTCGCGATGGATCAACCCTCGTCCAGTGCACACACCCGGCAGGCATTGGGCTGGGAGCCCACGCACCCCGGCCTGCTCGCCGATCTCGAGAACATCCGTCCCTGATGTGGGTGTGCCCTGAGTCCCGGTCGCAGGATCGACTTCGGTGACGGGTGCGATCACCCGGCCTGTGCGCCGCCGACCGATGACGGATGCTCGGAGTTGATCGTCAACGCGGCGTTGATGATCGCGAGATGGCTGAGTGCCTGGGGGAAGTTGCCCAGGAAACTGTCGTCGGTGGGGTCGATCATCTCCGCGGCGAGTCCGACGTCGTTGAGGGCGCCGACGAGCTCGTCCATCAACGCGCGCGCCCGATCGCGCTGATCGGTGTGGACCAACGCCGCGACGAGCCAGAACGAACAGGCCACGAATGTCGCCTCTTCATCCGAGGCACCGGTGAAGCGATACAGGTGCGGTCCGGCGCCCAGGTCACGGACCAGCGCGTCGATGGTGCGCCGCATGCGATCGCCGCGGTCGAAACCGCTGATCGCGTGCAACAGGATCGATGCGTCCAATTCGTGACTACCCGGGTAGAACTCGTACGCATCGAGTTTCTCCGACCAGCAGTTGTCGGCGACCCACTCCGAGATGGCGTCCGCCTCGAATCGCCAGCGGTCGACCGGACCGGGTATCTGACCGATCTCGCCGAGGTGGACCGCCTTGGTGAGCGCTTGCCAGCAGCCGAGTTTCGAGGTCGTGTAGTGGCGGGCGTCCTCGAGTTCCCAGATGCCGGCATCGGCGCGACGCCACTGGTCGGCGGCCTGGTCGGCGATGCTCGTCATGAGCCGTCCGGTGGCGTCGTCGAGCACGTTCCCGTTGTCGACGTACAGCTGGACGATGTTGAACAGATCGCCGTAGACGCCGAGTTGTAGCTGATCACTGGCACGGTTGCCGCCCACGACGGGACCGTGGCCCCGCCATCCCTCGACGTCGAACTCGGTGACCTCGCTGTCGGGGAGGCGGCCGTCGAGCGCCTGCAGGACGCTGATGTCATGGCCCTGCGAACGCAGGACGCGCAGCATCCAGCTGATCGCGCCGTGCGTCTCCTCCCGGATGCCGAGTTGGAACAGCGCGGTGAGCGAGAACGCGGCGTCGCGGATCCACGCGAAGCGGTAGTCCCAGTTCTTGGCCGTCGTCAACGACTCGGGCAGCGACGTGGTGGCGGCCGCGGCGACCGCACCGGTCGGCGCGTAGATGAGCTGCTTCAACGCGATCGCGCTGCGGATGACCGTCGACTGCCACGGACCGTCGTAGTGGATCGAGTCGGCCCACCGCTCCCAGTTGTCGATGGTGAGTGTGAGGCCGGCGTCGAGGTCCTCGGGGTCCGGCAGGTGCAGCGGCTCCCGGTTGGTGCTGACCAGCCCGAGCAGGTGCCGCGAGCCCGGCGTCGTGCGGTAGTGGGCGACGATGCGGCGTGGGGTGACGTCGACGCCGTTGTCGTGCAGGGTCCGCACCGCCATCGTGATGCCGTCGAGCCGCAGTACGGTGCCGTGCACGGTGTCGGAGATCCAGGGCGACGCGGTGTTGAGAAGTGTTCCGGGAGCGACGGTTGCGCGAAGATCGACCGAACCCGTCACGCCGTCGATCCGACGGGCAAGCTCGCACCACGGCAGGCGCCCGGCCAGGCCGGTGTTGAGGGAGTCGGTGATCCGTACGACCCCGTCCGCGGTGTGGAACGTCGTCTCGAGAACGGCGGTCGACGGCAGGTACCGACGTGTGACGCGATACGGCACCGCAGGTTCCAGGGCGAGGAAACCGCCCTCGTCGGCGTCGAGCAGGGCGGCGAACGGCGGTACCGAATCCAGATCGGGAAGCGGCAGCCAGTCGATGCGGCCGTCCCGCGCGACCAGGGCGACCGTTCGACCGTCACCGAGGGCCGCGTACGAGCGGATGTCGGCGTATCCGCGATCGTCACGATCGGTGACGAGTTGCGGACCACCGGTGCCGTCACCGGCGCCGCCCGCGAACGGGTCGGCGCCGGAACGGTGTTCGACATCGGTCACGGAGTCGGCATCCCACCGTTGACGTGCAGGGTCTCGCCGACGACGTAGCTCGACTCGGGCGATGCGAGGTACACGTATGCCGTTGCGAGCTCGGCGGGCTGACCCCAGCGGCCCAGCGGCGTCTGCTCGCCGACGGTGGGCAGCGCGTCTGTCGGCTGTCCGCCCGCGGTCTGCAGCGGCGTCCAGACCGGTCCCGGAGCAACGACATTCACGCGGATGCCGCGGTCGGCGACCTGCTGCGCAAGCCCCTTGAAGAACGTGTTGATCGACGCCTTGGTCATCGCGTAGTGGATGAGATGCGGCGAGGGCTGGTACGCCTGGATCGACGACGACCCGACAATGGTCGATCCCGGGGGCATGTGCGGCACAGCTGCTTTCACGGTCCAGAACATCGCGTAGATGTTCGTCTTGACCGTTGCGTCGAACTCCTCGTCGGTGATGTCCTCGATGCGTTCCACGTGCTGCTGCTTACCCGCGTTGATCACGAGCGCGTCCAGGCCGCCGAGTTCACGGACCGCGGTCTCGACGGCCGAGCGGCAGTACTCCGCGTCGGTGACATCGCCGGGGATCTTGACCGCCTTGCGTCCGGCGTCGGTGATGAGTTTCGCGACGGCGTCGGCGTCGGATTCCTCTTCGGGCAGGTACGAGATCGCGACGTCGGCGCCCTCGCGGGCGTAGGCGATCGCCGTGGCCGCACCGATCCCGGAATCACCACCGGTGATCAGGGCCTTGCGTCCTTCGAGCCGACCCGAGCCCCGGTAGGTGTCCGCGCCGAGGTCGGCCTTGTCACGCATCTCGGAGTCCAGTCCGGATCCGGGCTGGCTGACTTTCTCGGGGTCGAAATCGTCGTACATCGAGCTGGGGTCGCGGAATGTGTACTGATCGGTCATGTCATGCCTCCTGCAGATGGGACGGCTGGGCTCGACCGTCGAATGCGCACGTCACCGGACGGAAATCGGGACGCGACGGTCGATGAGCGGCGGCCAGCCGCGATGAATGGGTCCCCGCGGAGGTTTGACGGGGCGACTACTGAGCTACGCGAAGTATCAACGTCGCGCTTGTCGATACCATTCCACTGTAACCAGGCTTACGGCCGTCGATCGCCGTCAGATGGGCGGTGGACGGTCAGGCGCGCGCGGGGTCCCCTCGTCGGTGAGTGCGGCGATCACCTCGTCCCATGCCTGCTCGAGCAGGCCGGCGTGGCGATGGCCGTCGGGCACCGTCGTCGGTGACCACACCACGCCGATGGTCATGGTGCTGCCGAGGGTGTAGATGCCGTGCTTGACGGCGAAGTGCCGGGTCAGGGCGGGGAAACCCGAGGAGAAGACGGCTACGGCGTCACCGAGTCGAAGCGGTGCGTCGCCTCGATTGATGCTGGTGACGACGGTGTGCGCGGCCACGGTCTGCGGCGTGACGCGCCGACCCAGCGCTGTGATGGCCACCAGCACCGGCGCCGGCGCCGACTCGAGCACCGCGAGACGCGCAAGCTCCGCAGGATCGAGTACCCGTGCACGCTCCGCGTGCAGGTCGCGATGGATCAGCTGCGCGCGTGCCGTCAGGTCGGGGACATCGGTGTGCAGATCGACGGTTCCGGTGACGACCCGGTTCGCCCCGGCGAAGTCCACCGAGTCGGGCACGCTCACGGGGACGCTCGCGCTCAGGCCCGTCGGCACCCCGGTGGACGACAGATACCGTTGCAGGGCAAGCGAAACCGCGGTGAGGCCGACGGTGGTCACCGTCACGCCTGCGAGGCGGGTCGCCGGCCGCGGACGGACGATGATCGCGACCGACCGGTCGGCGCCCGGCGGCGAGTTCAGCGGGGTGGGCGCCCGCTGTGGCGGTGCGGGGGGTGCGGGCAGTTCATGACGCCCGCGGCGGGCGTCGGCCACGAGCGCTCGGACATATCCGACCACGCCCGCGGGAAGGGTGACCGCGCCGTGGACCGCCGCGGGCCAGGGCGACCGCCGGTGTGGTCCCGGTTCCGGTGCCACGTCGGCACCGTCAGTCCCGTCGCCGAAGACGCTGCGCCCGATTGCGGCCGCGCCCTGACCGTCGACGAACGTGTGCGAGATCCGCAGTACGACGACGATCACCGGCCGGTCCGAGAACGGGGCGTCGGTGACCACGTCGACGAGGTCGGCACGCCATGCCGACTGCGTCGTGTCGATGGGTACCTCGACGAGTTCGGCCAATCGGCGCAATGTCTCGGTCCATCGACCGTCCGGTGCGTGTGCGGTGACGAACCGCGACGCCGGTGTCGAATGCGTCTCCCATCGGGGATAGGCGAGGGTCGCGGGGACCTCGACCAGACGGCGTCGGATGCGGTCCACCCGCGCCAGCGCCCGAGTCAGGTTCGCGACGACGGTCGAGTGGACGGGTGCGACTGCGGCCTGTTCGTCGACGAACCCGTAGACCAGGCAGTGGTCCGAGCTCCTACCGGACTTGGCGCCGAGATAGAAGATGGCGTCCTTCGGATCAACCCGGTCCATTCGGTCAGACTAGGGCCGGAAACGACGAATCCCGCCCTGTTGGGCGGGATTCGTGGTTGTCGAGATCTGGATCGGGTGCGCTCAGCGTCGCCCGGACGAGATCTCGCGACGGCCGAACTCGAGACCGCCTCCTGAGGACATGAAGGCCCAGGAGAGGGCGGCGAAACCGGCGACGATGAGAACTGTGGTGACCATGATGTGTACCCCTTTTGTGTGGTCGTCGAGCGATCGAGTGGGATCGTCGGTGATCTCCCACGATCTGCTCGTGATGACTCAATGCTACGAGTACAGGTGTTCACTGAAAAGGGTTTGGCATGGGACTCACAGCGATACGGCGAAGGAGTCGTGCGCCACACGGTCGGCCGAATTGGACGGCCGTCTCAGTCGGTGGCGGTCACCGGTCGAACTCGGACAGCGGCGCACGGGCGATGGCGCGCCCGCCGACCACCTTGGCCGAGATCGCGACGAGACGCGCCATGCCCTGATAGGTCGACGGGTTCAAGAGCGTGGGCCAGGTGGTGCGCAGGCGGTTCTCGCGCACCGGGCGACCGTCGAAGCGATCCTGCAACCATCGCAACGCCATCGGCGCCGACATCGGGTGCAGCAGCATGTGTTCGCTGAAGCGGTCGCGGTGATAGGTCACGCTGGCGCCGCCCTCGGAGTACCGACGCGCGAGCTCGTCGATGTCGTCGACCGACATGATGCGGTCGTTGACGGCCTGCACGATCAACACCGGCATCGCGGGTGTCGACCGGCCGAGCCGGATGGAGTCGAAGACCTCTCGCACCTCGGGCAGCGCGAGGATCTCCGCGAGGGGACGGTCGAGCATCGAGGCCATGTCGGTGAACATGAACCGTACGACGGCCTCGACCGTTGTCATCTTCTGCAGGCGGGCCAGCGACTTCTTGCCCTCGGCGGTGGCGTGGGTCTCGATGACCCGTTGCAACTCGGGATAGACGTGGGTCAGCGCGCCGACGACCAGGGCGGGCAACCCGGAGAAGAAGCTGCCGTTGAGCCGCTCGTAGGTCTTGCCGAGATCGCCGACCGGAGAACCCAACACGGCTCCGACGACGTCGAGCTCGGGTGCGTACTCGGCGAACATCTCCGCAGCCCACGCCGAGGCCAGCCCACCACCGGAGTACCCCCACAGCCCGACCGGCGCGGAGTTGTCCACATTGAGGGGCGCGTGATTCATCGCCGCACGGATCCCGTCGAGCACGCAGTAACCGGGCTCGCGGGGCAGACCCCACAGACCACGCGGGCCCTCGTGATCGGGCACCGAGACCGCCCATCCCTCGGCGAGAAGGGCTGCGATCAGCAGGAACTCGAACTGCGGTAGAGCGCCGAGAGCCTTGGACCCGCGACGCAGGGCGTAGGACGGGAAGCACCGGCCGGCGATGGCGTCGATGGCGCATTGATAGGACACGATCGGGTACACCTCGCCGGGCGCCCGGCTCGACGGCGACAACACCGTCGTCACCGCGGCCATCGGCTCGCCGTTCATGTCGGTGGTCCGATACGACAGCTGCACCGCCGCGATCCGCTGCGGGATCACCCCGAGGAAAGCCAAGCCGACGTCGCGGGACCGTAGGACCGTCCCCGGTGCCAGGTCGGCCATGCCGTCGACCGGCTCGTAGAACGGGTCGACGCGGGGGAGCAGGGGGCGCCGGCCGATGAGATCGTGATGTGGGGCGTCGATGGGCCCTTCGGCGGGCAGGCTGCGCTCTTCGTCGTGAATCGAGATGTCTGATTCCTCGTGTGCCATTGGACACACTGTCGTGTCCGATCATCTGACCGTAGCGTAGGTCACACATCGCCCCCTCCGCCCGGTTGGTCGTCCGACACCCTTGCATGTGTACCGATCGTTCGGTACAAATGAAGACATGGCACCCCGCACCATCTCCGATACCGACCTCGTCGCCCGCCTGGAAACCGTCTTCCGTGACATCGGTTACGACGGCGCAAGTCTCGCAACCATCGCGGACGCGACCGGGTTGCAGAAGTCGAGCCTGTACAACCGATTCCCGGGCGGAAAGCAACAGATGGCGGCTGAGGTGGCCGGGTCGGTGGGTGCACAGTTCGCGACCGACATTTTGTCGCCGTTGACCACCGACGCGCCCGCGGCCGACCGGATCGAGAGAGTCGCCGCCAATCTCGAGACCTTCTACCGGGGTGGGGAGCACCCGTGCCTGCTGAACATGTTGTCGGTCGGCGACCCCGGGACGGCGGCTCGCACACATCTCCGCGACGGTGCGGACCACTGGATCAGCGTTTTCGCCGACGTCGCGCGCGGCGCCGGAGCCACTCGCGATGACGCGACGGCTCGAGCTCAGGACGCCATCTGTGCTGTCGAGGGTGCCCTCGTGCTCGCCCGCGTCACCGGTCGGACCGACGCTTTCCATCGTGCGCTGACGCGACTTCCCGCACTGCTCCTGGGGAACTCGCCCAGCTGAGAGCGACCATCCGCGCACCGTCGTGGTGCGACCACCCCCACTGCTACCGAGGACGATCCCATGCCCAACTACTACGACATCGCATTCGGACCACATGAGGTCGCCCACCAGGAGCGACACAATTCGGCACAGCGGTACGAGATGATGGCCGGGCAGCCCGGACCCGACGGCCTCGGGCTCGGGGAGATCGAATTCCTCGCCGACCGCGACAGTTTCTACATCGCGTCGGTGGGTGCAGACGGATGGCCGTATGTGCAACATCGGGGTGGACCACGTGGCTTCGTCACCGTCAGTCCGGACGCGCAACAGATCGCGTGGGCCGAGCGCGCCGGGAACCGGCAGTACATCACCGCGGGACACCTCGACGCCGATGATCGGGTGTCGCTCATCGCGGTCGACTACCCGGCTCGCCGCCGGCTGAAGATCTACGGCCGTGCGCGGTACGACACCGCGCCGTCGCCTGATGTGCTCGCCGGACTCGGCATCGACGGGCCGATGGACGCGCTGCTGACGGTGACGGTCGAGGCGTTCGACTGGAACTGCCCGAAATTCATCACCCCGCGGTTCACCGCGGACGAGGTCCGCGCCGCCGCCGAACCCCTGCAGAACCGAATCGCCGAGCTCGAGAAGCAGGTCGAGGTGCTGAGGCAGCATCAGGCGTGAGAGCGCCGAGGGAGAAAGCGGTCTCCCCGCTCTCCCCGGCGGATAACCTTGGCCTCGGTGTCGCACAATCGGTACCCGTGCGGGTGCCGACTCGCGGAGCAGACGAAGGCAGGCCATGACCCACGGCTCGACAATCAACCGTCCCACGATCGCGATCGTCGGGGCCGGGTTCGCCGGTCTCGGTATGGCGATCAGCCTCAAGCGCGCCGGACTGACGGACTTCACCGTCTTCGAACGCGGGGACGACGTGGGCGGATGCTGGCGGATGAACACCTATCCGGGTGCGGCCTGCGACGTGCCGTCGCACCTGTACTCGTTCTCGTTCGCACCGAACCCGCGATGGTCCCGGCGGTTCGCGCCCCAGCCGGAGATCCTCGACTACCTGCAGCACTGCGCCCGCGAATACGACCTGCACCCACACATCCGGCTGGGGACCGCGGTGGAGTCCGCGGTCTACGACGAGGCCGAGAACACCTGGGCCGTCACCCTGGCCGACGGCACCGTGTCGGTCTTCGACCTCGTCGTCTTTGCCTGCGGGCAGCTGAGCCGCCCGGCCACACCGCACGTTCCCGGGATCGAGCAGTTCGAGGGCACCGTCTTCCACTCGGCGCAGTGGGACCATGACTATCCGCTCGCCGGGAAGCGGGTCGCTGTCGTCGGGACCGGGGCCTCGGCGATCCAGTTCGTCCCGAAGATCGCCGATGAGGTCTCGAGCCTGCACCTTTTCCAGCGGTCGGCGCCCTACGTCATCCCGAAGGCCGACTATCCGTACTCGCAGCGCGTGCGACGGGTGTTCGCCGCGCTGCCTGCGGTCCAGCGGTTGTCGAGGTGGCTCACGTACGCGACGCTCGAACCGCGGGTCATCGCGTTCAACCGGTATCCCGGTCTGATGAAGCTGTTTGCGTGGCGGTACCGGCGGCTGGTGGCGAAGTCGATACCCGATCCCCGACTGCGAGAGGCACTCAAGCCCGATTATCCGATCGGCTGCAAACGGATCCTCATCTCAAACGATTACCTGGCGTCGCTGGCCGGTCCCCACGTCGACGTCGTCACCGAACCCATCGCCGAGGTCGGACCGTCGTCGATCACCGTCGCCGACGGGACATCGGTCGAGGTCGACGCCATCATCTTCGGCACCGGATTCCACGCGACCGACTTCCTCCGCGGCATCTCGGTGACCGGACGCGACGACACCGACCTGCACACCGTGTGGGCCGTCGGTGCCTACGCGCACCTCGGTCTGACCGTCAACGGGTTCCCCAACATGTTCCTGCTCTATGGACCCAACACCAACCTCGGCCACACCTCGATCATCCTGATGCTCGAGGCCCAGATGCGATACATCATCGAGGCCACCCGGCTGCTGCGCGTGCGCCGCGGCTCAGCCATCGAGGTCCGTACCGACGCGGAGTCGATGTCGAATGACGCTGTGCAGGCGGCATTGTCGGAAACCGTCTGGAACCAGGGATGCAACAGCTGGTACAAGACCGCGAGCGGGAAGAACACCAACAACTGGCCGGCGTCGACGGCGAAGTACATCCGGATGACGCGCTCGGTCGACGAGGACGACTACACCTGGGGTCGGTCGTCGGCCTGATCAGCGCAGCAGGGCCCGCGACATCACGACGCGCTGGATCTGATTGGTGCCCTCGTAGATCTGGGTGATCTTGGCGTCGCGCATCATCCGCTCCACCGGGAAATCCCGTGTGTAACCGGCGCCGCCGAACAACTGCACGGCGTTGGTGGTGACCTCCATCGCGATGTCGGAGGCAAAGCATTTCGACGCCGAGGCGATGAAACCGAGTTTCTCCTCACCACGCTCGGCGCGTGCGGCCGCCGAGTAGACCATCAACCGGGCGGCCTCGATCTTCATCGCCATGTCGGCGATCATGAACTCCACGCCCTGGAACTCGGCGATCGACTTGCCGAACTGCTTGCGCTCCTTGACGTATGCGATGGTGTGGTCGAGGGCGCCCTGCGCGATTCCGACCGCCTGTGCGCCGATGGTCGGGCGGGTGTGGTCGAGGGTGGTCAGCGCGGTCTTGAAGCCGGTTCCCGGTTCGCCGATGATGCGGTCACCGGGGATACGGCAGTTCTCGAAGTACAACTCGGCGGTCGGTGACCCGTGCAGACCCATCTTCCGTTCGGTGGGCCCGACCGTGAAACCCTCGTCGTCCTTGTGGACCACGAACGACGAGATGCCGTTCGCGCCCTTGTCGGGGTCGGTCACCGCCATCACGGTGTACCAGGTCGCCCTGCCGCCGTTGGTGATCCAACACTTCGACCCGTCGAGCACCCACGCGTCGCCGTCGGCGCGAGCGCGCGTCCGCATGGCGGCGGCGTCGCTGCCCGCCTCGCGTTCGGACAACGCGTAGGCGGCCATGGCCTCGCCCGAGGCCAGTGACGGGAAGACCTGCTGTTTGATCTCGTCCGATCCGCGCAGGACGATGCCCATCGTGCCGAGCTTGTTGGCGATCGGGATCATCGACGACGACGCGCACACCCGCGCCACCTCCTCGATGACGATGCAGCCCGCGACCGCATCGGCGCCCTGGCCGCCGTACTCGTCGGGGATGTGCACCGCGGAGAATCCGGCGGCGTTGAGCGCGGTCAGCGCCTCGTCGGGATAGCGGGAGTCCTCGTCGACCTCGGCCGCATACGGGGCGATCTGCTTCTCGCACAGGTCGCGGAGCACCGCTCGGAGCTCGGTGTGCTCGTCCGGGAGGGCGAACACATCGAACGAAGAATTGCCTTGCCAGTGCGCCACAGATCGTCCTCGTGCTCGTCGGGCCCCCTGTCAGAACTCTAACCCCCAGGTCGGGGGTGGTTTGCCGTCGGGGTGATCTGTATTACAGTGCGGTGATCGAGTGATGGACGACACATGATGGGTTGTGAGCATGGCATCTCCGGATACTCCGCAGAACATGGCCGCGATGTCGTGTTGCCCCGGTGGGGCGGTCGCGATGCTGGGCGTGGGACTCGGTCACATGCTGGCCGGGTCGATCCACCGACTGGCGGCCCGACGGGCCCGACGCCGCGAACTCCACATGCTCAAGCAGATGTGGGCCGCCGAGTGCGCCTCCCCGGCCCGACGCCGCGTCTGAGGTAGCCCCGGCGCGAACTATCGGGCGGCCGCCGAGTTATATTCCATGGAATACAACTCGTGAGGGGGCGTTCCATGCGCGCAGCGTTCTACGACGGTCAGGGTCCGGCGGCCGAGGTGCTGCGAATCGCTGAGCTCGACGATCCAGTTCCGGCGGCGGGCGAGGTCCGTGTCCGGATCACCGTCTCCGGTGTCAGCCCCGGCGACACCAAGAAGCGCGCCGGCTGGCCGGGATCGCCCATGGTTTACTCGCGGGTCGTCCCCCACAGCGATGGTGCCGGGGTCATCGACGCGGTCGGTGAGGGCGTCGACGCGGCGCGGATCGGTACGCGGGTGTGGACATTCGGAGCGCAGTCCTACCGGGCGTTCGGTACTGCGGCCGAGATGACCTGTCTGCCTCAGGAGCTCGCGGTGCCGCTGCCGGACGGGGTCACCGACGAGGTGGGGGCGTGCCTGGGCATCCCCGGGATCACCGCGCATCGCGCCGTGTTCGCAGACGGCCCGGTCGCCGGATCGGTCGTGCTGGTCCAGGGTGTGCTGGGGGCGGTCGGTTCACTCGCCGCGCAGCTCGCGAGATGGGGTGGCGCAACGGTGATCGGCACCTGCACGCGGTCGACCGACATCCTCGCCGCGTCGGCGGTCGCCCACCATGTGGTCGCGCTCGACGGTCCCGACCCAGCAGCAGCGGTTCGGGAGTTCGCGCCCGGAGGGGTCGATCGCGTGGTGGAGGTGTCGTTCTCGGACAACCTCGCACTCGACGTCGCCGTCCTGGCCGACAACGGGGTCGTCGCGTCCTACGCCACTCGACACGACCCCACGACGATCGAGTTCTGGCCGATGGCCTTTGCCAACGTCACCCTGCGCATGCTCGGCAGTGACGACTTCCCGGTCGCCTCGAAGCGACATGCCGCCGACGACCTGACCGCGGCTGCCGCCGATGGCGCGCTGGCGATCTCGGTGGCCGAGGTGTTCCCGTTGTCCCGCATCGCCGAGGCGCACGACCGGGTCGATTCCGGTGGGCGGGGACGGGTGTTGGTCTCGGTCGCGGGTCTTGCCGACTCGGGTGAGTGAGCTCCGGCAGGTCTTCAGCGATCTCGTGCGGGTGGAGACGGCCCTGTGGAACGCGGTCGACACCCGGCTCCGGGCGGACTGCGGGTTGCCGCTCGGTCGCTACGAGTCGATGGCCGCGATCGATCGACGGGAGTCCTGCCGTGTCAACGACATCGCCGCCGACCTGATCATCACCGTCGGTGCCGTCAGCAAGTTGGTGGACCGGATCGCAGCCGCGGGACACTGTGTGCGCCGGCGGGATCCGGCCGACGCGAGATCGTCGATCATCGAACTCACCGACGCCGGACGCACGCTGCTCACGCGCGCGCACGACGTCGTCGAGGCCGAACTCGCGGCGCGCATCGACGGGGTCGTGTCCCGCCGTGCGCTCGCCGATCTCGCGTCGACGCTGGCGAATCTCAGGCAGCGGCGAGGGTGATCACCACGACGACGGAGACGATCGCCAACGCGGCCGCGGGTAGCGACGCGCCGCGGGTCTCGGCGTTGCTGTAGTCGCCGAACCTGGCGTGGAAGACCACGGCGCCGATGAACACGATCGCCAGTCCTATGCCGGCGGCGATGCCCAACGGATGCCAGAAGATGCCGATGATGAGGCCGATCGCGCCGGCGACCTCGGCGGCGCCGATGAACCGGACCAGGCTCGGGCTCAGGTTGCGGCCGGTCAACTGCTCGGTCGCCGGGCCTTTGAGCAGGGCTTTCGGGGCTCCGGCGGCTGCGCTGACGAGCGCCAGGATGATGCTGAGGATCACGGCGGTGATGAACATGGACATTCCTTCGGTCACGGGCGGTTCGCCTGGGGAACTTGCGTAGGCAAGTACTGCGGTCAGCGTGACACAAAGTACTTGCGTGCGCAATAATTGGGTCATGCCGGATTCGGGCGAACGTGAGGTGCCGCCGGATCGGTCGCGTCCGCTGTCGGACTCCGAGGCGCGCGTCTGGCGAGCAGTGGCCCGGGCTCTCATCCTCGTCCCGCGGGCCCTCGACATCGATCTGCAGCGCGACTCCGACATGACCATGAGCGAGTACCAGGTCCTGATGATCCTGTCGGAATCGCCGGGGCGGCAACGTCGTATGAGCGAACTCGCGACGTTCGTCGGGCTCTCGGCCAGCCGCATGACGCGGCTCATCGACGCCCAGCAGGAGCTGGGGCTGGTGGAGAAGACGCGCGACGCCGCCGACGGTCGCGGGATGATCGCGCGTCTGACCGATGCGGGATTCACCCGTCTGGACGAGGCCTACCCGGCGCACCTGGCGAGCGTGCGCGAACGCGTCATGGAGCCGCTCGCGGGGCTCGACCCCGATGCGCTCGGCGCAGCGCTCGAGGGTCTCACCGGACCGACGCCTCCGGATCTCTGTTGAAGCCGCACCCCTATGACCTCAGCCGGGCAGCTGCGCGGCCAGCTTGCGTAGCTCCGGGATCTGGGTCGTGGGAGCGGTCGCGATGGATGTCGCCAGCGTGCGTGCCGGCTCGTAGATCCCGGACGCCAGTTCGCGTTGCGCCATCGCCGCCGCTCCGGTCTCACTCGACGCGGATGAGAGCAGTACGTCACGGTCGAATGTGACACCTGTTTCGCTCCGGAGTCGGGCCAGCGCGGCATCGTCGATCATGCCGTCGGGCATCCTCATGTCGATGTTCGGGGGAACCGGGAAGTCCTTCGACCATCCACGCAGGCTCGTCAGTTCGGGGGTTTGCTGCGACACGATGAGCGTGCCGAAGTCGCGAACCCGCTGATCGCTTCCCTTGTCAGCGGCCAACTGGCCGACCTCGATCGCGCGCTGATGGTGCGCGGCCATCATTGCCACGAAGGCGATGTCAGCATCGTTGTGCTTCGGTGCAGTGTCATCAGCTCCGCAGGCGGCGAGCATGCCGGTTACAGCCACGACGGCGACAACCGCCGTGAGAACTCGTGCGGGGATTCGGTGCATCACTCCATAGTGCGCCTTCTCGCGGATGACACGATTGCGCCATGACGACGATCGCGGTGCTGCCCGGCGATGGGATCGGACCCGAGGTGGTCGATGCGGCGCTACCGGTCCTCGAGGCGGTCGGGCTGGGATGGAACGTCGAGTTCGGTGAGATCGGCTGGGGCTGTTGGCGCCGCGAGGGCGAACCGGTCCCGCCGGCCACCTGGGAACTGATCGAGCGGTGTGACGCGACGCTGATGGGTGCCATCACCAGCAAACCCCCGCTGGAGGCCGAGGCCGAACTGCCGTCGGAGTTGCAGGGCACAGGGCGGCGGTACTCCTCCCCGGTGATCGCGCTGCGGCGCCGTCTCGGGCTCTTCGCGAACATCCGGCCGATCACCGATCTCCACGGCGACGCCTTCGACTTCGTCGTCATCCGCGAGAACACCGAGGGGCTCTACGCGGGTTACGACCAGCGCGGGCTCGACGACGATCTGTGGAACCTCGTGCGAGACCACCCCGGTGCCGCCGAATCCGGGCGCGCCGACACGGCCGTGGCGCTTCGTCTGCAGACCCGCTCCGGTCTCGACCGCATCTTCCGGTGCGCCTTCGACCGGGCCGCGGCGGGTGGCTTCACCCGGGTGACGCTCGCCGACAAGCCGAACGTCCTGCGGGCGAGCGGGGAGTTGGCCCGCGAACGATTCGACGCGATCGCCGCCGAACACCCTGGGATCGAGGCGCACACGGCCAACGTCGACGCGGTCGCGATGGCGATGGTGCGGTCACCGGGATCGTTCGGGGTGATCGTGGCGGAGAACATGTTCGGCGACATCCTCTCCGACCTCGGCGCCGGGGTGATGGGCGGACTCGGCCTCGCGAGCAGCGCGAACGTGGGCGGGCAGGGGAGCATGTTCGAGCCCGTCCACGGCAGCGCCCCCGACATCGCCGGGCGCGGGGTGGCCAACCCGTTCGCGACCATCCTCACCATCGCGCAGATGCTCGGGGAACTCGGAGCGCCGGAGGAGTCGACGCGCATCCGGGCCGCCGTCCGTGCGGCGGTGCAGGGCGGTGTGATGGTGACCCCCGACCTCGGCGGCACCGCGAGCACGGCGGACGCGGCGGCCGAGGTCATCCGCCGTCTTCGCTGAGATGTCGGCGTGAGCGCTCTATCGTCTCTGCCATGGAATCGGTCGAGGTGGCACGGTCACGCCGCATCCCCGCGGGCCGCGAGCTCGCCTATCGTGTCACGCTGCCGATCGACCTCCCGGTCCTGTTCAACCGATGGTTCGGTCCGATCCCGCCGATCAGAGAAGTCCGCGACCAGGTCGGAGAATGGTCGTCCGCGGGCCAGACCCGGACGGTTCTGCTCACCGGTGGCGGGTCGATGCGTGAGGAGCTGACCGGCGTCGACGCACCGAATTCGTTCTCCTACCGGCTTTCCGGGATCACGGGGGTGATGGCGCCGCTGGTCGACCACATCGACGGTCGGTGGGGCTTCGAGGCCGACGGCGATCACATCACGGTCGTGACGTGGCGATGGACGCTGCATCCCCGCCACACGATCACCCGGCCGGTCGTTGTGCTCATCGGGCTGGCGTGGAACGGATATGCGCGTCGTGCACTCGCCGAGCTGGAAACGCACATCCTGCGTGCGGTCTCATGACGACTTCTTGACGGTGTCGCGCGGATCTTTACGTTCTGCGTATTCCGGAGGAGCGCAGTGGCGGGTGACCATGAATCATGACCTCCACCGCCCTTGCCGCCGAACCGCTTCCGACCGCTCTTGAAACCGAGACCGCCGACCCGGCGGATCGCGCCGTCGGCCCGTCGTTCTTCCGACTGCGCCCGCCTGCCCCGATCCGGCTGCTCACCGCGACCTGGGATCGGACCCACAACCCGCCGCGGGCCACGTCCGGTCACGTCGCCATCGAGTACCCGGTGACCAGCGGCATCGTCGTCAGTCGCAACCTGTACGCGGTGACCGACGAGATGCGCGACGCCCTCATGGACTCCGACCTGACCGGCTTCGCGTTCGGTGCGCTGGCCGTCACCCGGTCGCATCACCTCGTCGGTGACACCTCTGCTCGTACGCCCTCACTGCACACCCTGGTGCTCACCGGCCGCGCGTGCCGCAGCGACATCGCCCCGTGGCGCTGTGACTCACTGGCCCTCTCCCGCCGCGCGGCCCGGTTCTTCTGGAAGCACGACCCCGCGCTGCTGGCGTTCACCACCTCGCTCGACGTCATCGCCTGAGGACCGTTCACCCCGCTGAACTGCGCGTTCCGCCGTAAAGTCACTGCACAACAGTGGCGGGTGGAGGTGCGCGATGCTCGAGGATTCGACCGGTGCGGGCGGAATGCGCCGATCCGGGCATGTCATCGTCTGCGGCTTCGTCGGGCTGGCGACACGGATCATCGACCAGTTCCTTGCGTCCGGTGAGTCGGTGTCGCTGGTGGTGCGTCAGGTCGACCCGGCGCTGGACGCGGCCGTCGCGCGGTGGCGGGTACCGGTCCACACCGCGTTCGTGAGCATCGGCGACGCCTTGGCCGAGGCCGGCATCGAGACCGCGGCCGCGGTGGTGTGTGTCGAGGAGAACGAACTGTGGAACCTCGAATCCGCTCTCATCGCAACGAGATTGCGGCCCGGCGTCCGCGTGGTCACGCAGCTGGGCAACTCGACCGTGGGTGGCGCCATGAACGACGGGGGTGGACCGGGCGTGGTCCTCGACGTCGCCGATCTCGCCGCCCCGTCGGTGGTGGAGGCATGCCTGGGGATCAGCACCCATCACGTCGACGTCGCCGGTATCGACTTCGTCGCAGCGGCGATCCCGGTGAGCTCCGACGGCACTCTCCGTGAGGCGTTCGGCGACCTCGCCCCGTTGGCTGTCGCCGCCGGATCCGCGGGCCCCGACGGCGCGCGGGTCGTCACCTGCCCCGGCCGTGACCACCGGGTGCGGCCCGGTGATGTCGCCACGATGCTCGGGATAACAGCACAATTCGACTCGCGGGGCATCGCTGTCGCCGACGACGAGAACCAGGTGATCCCCACGAGCACGCCCGGGGTGCTGCTGCGGGCCCGGGCAGGGATGCGGGGATTCGTCCGGGACGCCAACCCGAACTTCTTCCGCATGCTCGGCGTCCTGTTCACGCTGCTGGTGCTCTCGACGACGGTGTTGCGACTGGGCTACCAGAAGCCGGGCATGAGTGTTCTCGACGCCATCTACTTCAGTACCGAGACCGTCGCCACGGTCGGATACGGCGACTTCAACTTCGCCGATCAGCCGCCTCTGCTTCGGATCTGGTCGATCATCCTCATGTTCGCCGGTCTGACCACGACGGCGATGATCATGGCGTTCCTGGCCGAGTTGCTCATCTCGCGACGCATCGCCGAGGCCGCAGGTCGACGCAGGGCGCGGTTCATGGACGGACACGTCGTGGTGATCGGGCTCGGCGCCTTCGGGATCCGGGTCGCGCGCGAACTACAGGCGCGTGGCCGCGACGTCGTCATCGTCGAACAGTCTCAGTCCAATCGATTCATGTCCGCTGCGGCCACCCTCGGCATTCCCGTCGTGGTCGGTGACGCGACCGTGGCGGAGACCCTGAGTGACGCCCGCGTCCATCGTGCGTCCGCGGTCGCGGTGCTCACCAGCGACGACATGGTCAACGTCGAGACCGGAATCGCGGTGCGCGCCATCCTGGGGGAGCGGTGGTTCGACACCGCCGAGCGGGTGGGCGTGCCGGTGGTCCTACGCATCTTCGACCGATCGATGGGCGATGCCGTCGCCGAGCGATTCGGCTTCCGTTACGTCCGCTCCACCGCAGAACTCGCTGCACCGTGGTTCATCGGTGCCGCCCTCGGTCTCGTCGTGCTGGGCACCTTCTCGGTGCAGTCGCAGTCGTTCATGGTGGGTCGTCTCGGAATAGACGTGGACGGCGGGTTGGTCGGCGTGCAGATGCAGGAACTGTCGGCGAACACCCGGGTCATCGCGCTGCGCCGCGCCGCGACCGGCGAGGTCGAGTACCCGCCCCGCCGCGGCACCGAGTTCGCTGCCGGCGACGACGCCTACCTGGTGGGACCGTACGAGGAACTGCTCGCGGTCCTCGAACACCAACGCGCCGCGACCCGGGTGCAGCCGTAGCCATCGCCCCCCGAGCCCGTCTCAGATGTGGCTATCGAAATCCGTTGTGGCGTGGTCGGTGTGGGGATATTCCTCGAGACCGGCGGGATCGACACCCAGCTCGGTGAGCTGTTCGAGACGGTCGGCGTCGTCACAGACGCGCAGCGGATTGTCCAGGGGATCCATCGTTCCTCCTCGAGATCGGCGACCACGGTCGTGCGCTACGCGGTCGAATCGTCGCGACGGGCAGGCGAGACAGACAGGACCGGTCGGAGGAGCCCGACCGGTCCTGTTCTCAGTGGACAGAGCTACAACTCAGACGGTCGTCGCCTCGATCGACTGTTGCGACTCGGAGTGTTCGATCGCGATGCGCCGCGGCTTGGCCTTCTCCGCGACCGGGATCGTCACACTGAGCACGCCGTTGTCGTACCGCGCACTGATCCCGGCGGCGTCGATACCGTCACCGAGGGTCAGCTGTCGGCGATACGTGCCGTAGAACCGCTCACTGGTCAACCACTGCACACCCTCATCCGAATGCGCGGTGCGCTGGGCGGAGACCGTCAGCACGCCGTTGTCGACGTTGAGATCGACCGATCCGGGGTCCACCCCCGGGAGGTCGGCGGTCAGCATGTAGTGGTCGTCGAGTTTGTAGAGGTCCATCGGCATGAACCGTGGAGTTCGCGCCGACCCCGTCTGCTGGGCACCCAGTAGCCCCCGGGCCAACGTGTCGACATCACCGAAGGGATCGAATCGAAGCACAGCAACCCACCTCCTGATCATGTCCTCCGCCCGCCACCTCGACGGGCGATCAATCACTGTGCGATGACATTTTTAGCACTCTCGATGCGAGAGTGCCAGAGGCCCGAGCAAACTTTTTTCGGGGCTGTCGGTGACGGAAGACGGTGTCCACGTGCAGCACTCGGTTCTCGTCGAGGATCGAGGTGTTCCTCGGCGTCCGGGCGGGAACAGCCGGGCGGTCGCTGTGGTACCGATGGGGTGTGACTGACGCAGATGTCGACGTGATCGTGGTGGGAGCCGGGCTGGCCGGGTTGCGTGCCGCGACCGCGGTCCGGGCGGCGGGACTGAGTGTCCGGATACTCGAGCGTGAGGCGTCGCCGGGCGGGCGGATCCGCACCGACATCATCGACGGGTTTCGCTGCGACCGGGGCTTCCAACTCCTCAACCCGTCCTATCCGGCCGTGCGGCGGCACGTCGACATCGCGGCGCTCGATCTGAGGACCAGTGGTCGCGGCGTTCGCACCGTCGACTCTGCGGGTCGGGTGGCCACCCTCGCCGACCCGACCCGTCACCCTCGGCTGCTGCCGACCACGATCCGGTCGGCCGTCGACATCGGCTTGTTGCGTCCGCGTGCGGTGGCCGGCGCGGTGCGCTGGGCGTTGCCCGCGGTCGGTTCGGTCCGGCGACTCGGAACCGCCCCGGACGCCGGACTCGGCGACGACTGGGACCGGCTCGGCGTGCAGGGTCCCATCCGGGACGCGGTGCTGGCGCCGTTCCTCTCGGGTGTACTCGCCGACGGCGTCGGGTCGACATCGGATCGCTATGTGCGACTGGTCCTCCGGAGCTTTCTCCGGGCCACGCCGGGTGTGCCGGCCACCGGTATGCAGGCCTTGCCCCGACAGCTGGCTGCGCCGTTACGCGACGACATCAGCTACGAGACCGCGGTCGAGGAGGTGATCGACGGCGTCGCGCCTTCGGTGCGGACCGCCGGCGGTGAGGCGCTGCGCGCGCGGGCCGTGGTCGTGGCCACCGAGGCGCCGGTCGCGGGTGCGTTGACCGGCCAGGCCACCGCTCGCATGCGCGGACTGTCGACGTGGTGGTTCGCCGCCGACGGACTGCCGTCGGACCGCTTCCTGCGAGTCTCGGGATCGGGCGGGCCCGTCGTGAACACCGCCCAGCTCAGTGCCTTCGTGCCGGAGTACGCGCCGCCCGGTCGGGTGCTGGTCCAGGCCACGACGCTGCTCGACGACAGCGGTCCCGCGCCGGAGTCGCAGGTTCGGGCGGAGGTGTCCCGGATCTGGGGTGCATCGACCACGGACTGGGATCTGGTGATCCGGCACGACGTCTATGACGCACTGCCCGAACAGGTTCCGGGGACGCCCTTGCAGCGCCCGCTCCGGGTGGGGGATCGGATCGTCGTGGCCGGCGATCACCGCGACACCCCGTCGATCCAGGGGGCGATGGTGTCCGGTGGCCGGGCCGCTTCAGAAGTGGTGCGCCTGCTCGCCTGACCCTCCGCCCAACTGGGGTGGAGGGGTACGGGTGAGCTGTGCGTAGAGCTCGGCCAGTTCGTCGGTGACCTCACCGACGTCGAGCGGACCGACGCCCGACATCCGCAGCGCGCGGTTCAGCCCCGCCACGTCGAGATCGGCGAAGACGTCCACCGACGGAGGACTGGGCAGCGACGGCAGCGTGAGGCGTGCGCCGAAGAAGTCCACCGGTTCCGGCGCTCGAGCCCGTGTGGGGCGGGTGGTGTCGTCGGGGGTGTCGTCGCGTAGATGAGCCAGCAGCGTCGCCACCTCGGCGCCCATCATCGTCAACGCCACCGATGGCGCCTTGTCGATCTGTGCGGCCATCTCGTAGGCCAGCGCCAGCACGTGGATGCACCGGGGCTCGTCATCGGGGCAGTTGCAGTCCCCCCGGACATCGGCCGGCTCGGTGGGAAGCACCACCGAACCCAGAATGCGTGGTTGCTCACCGCGGGCCACGGCCAGGAGATCATCGGTGGCGCCCTTCTCCCGTAGCAGGGCGACGACGGTGTCGGCCTCGACGGTCCGCATCGTCAGCGACGTCTCGAACGGTTCGACCTGACTGCCCTGCACCAGTGCGCTCACCACACCCGGTCGCAGCCGTACGTCGAGGATCTTCCGTTCGCGGAAGTAGGTGCGGGCCTTACCGACCCGCCGGGTGTCCTCCGGTCGGTCCACGACCGCCAGCACCGCCCGCGACCACGCCGTGAGGCCGTAACCCCTCGTGGGCGCGTCCTTCTTGCGTGCCATCAGTCGCCCACCGCCTCGTCGCGCAGTCGCATGAGGTCGTACAGTTCGTCGTTCTCGATGTCGGCCAGCCAGTTCTCGCCCGCGGTGACGGTCAGGTCCGACAACGCCCGCTTGTCGGTGATCATGGCATCGATGCGCTCCTCGATCGTCCCGACGCAGACGAACGTCCGGACCTCGACCCGCCGGGTCTGACCGATCCGGTATGCACGGTCGGTCGCCTGGGCCTCGACCGCCGGATTCCACCAGCGGTCCAGGTGCACAACGTGATTGGCGGCGGTGAGGTTGAGCCCGGTGCCACCTGCCTTGAGCGAGGCCATCAACACCGGTGGCCCGGCCTCGTCCTGGAACCCCGACACCATCCGGTCACGTGCGGTGCGGGACAGCCCACCGTGCAGGAAGGAGATGTCCTCGCCGCTGATCTTCGACAGCCACGGCGCCAGCATCTCGCCGAATGCGGTGAACTGCGTGAAGATGAGGGCTCGCTCGCCGTCGGCGATGATGTTCTCCAGGATGTCGGCGAGCAGTTCGAGCTTCCCGGAGCGGTGCGTGTTGCGACGCACCAGCGCCGACCCGTCACCGAGGAAATGTGCCGGGTGATTGCAGACCTGCTTGAGTCGAGTCAACGCGGCGAGAACCGTTCGTACGCGGTGACCTTCGTGGGTGCCGTCGGACTCTGCGCGCCCCAGAGCCTGCATCAGGTCGTCGGTCACCGCGCGGTACAACGCCGCCTGCTCGACGGTGAGGTTGGCGCGCACGGTCAGCTCGGTCTTCTCGGGCAGATCGGCGATGATGGTCGGATCCGTCTTGACGCGGCGCAGGATGAACGGCAAGGTGATCGCGTTCAGTCGGCGAGCGGCCTCGGGATCGCGTTCGCGCTCGATGGATTCGGCGAAGCGTGCCTTGAACACCGACGGTGAGCCGAGCAAACCCGGATTGACGAGGTCGACGACGGCGCGCAGATCCTCGAGCCGGTTCTCCACCGGTGTCCCGGTGAGGGCGATGCGTTGTCGCGCCGCGATACCGCGCACCGCACGCGACTGCGCCGTGTTCACGTTCTTGATGTGCTGGGCCTCGTCGACGACCACGTGCCGCCACCGCACGCTCTGCAGGGCCTCGCTGTCGCGGGTGGCGATGGCGAAGGTGGTGATGGTGACGTCCGCGGCGCGGGCGGCAGGCGTGAACGGTCCTCGCCGCGATCGGCCCGGGCCGTGGTGGACCAGCACCTGCAGATGCGGTGCGAACCGGGCGATCTCGCGCTCCCAGTTGCCCACCACCGACATCGGGCAGACGATCAGCGTCGGTCCGTGGTCGGTCGGCTCGGAGGCCGACGCGGTCTCGCGCTCGCTGCAGAGCAGGGCGATCACCTGAACCGTCTTGCCCAGACCCATGTCGTCGGCGAGCACCGCCCCGATCCCGAGTGAGGCCAGGTGAGCCAGCCATTCCATCCCGCGGTGCTGGTAGGGCCGCAGATCGGCGGCCAACGACGTCGGCGCGGTCAACGGTTCAGGGGTCAGGGTGCCGCCCGCGGCGACCTCGTCGAGCCACGACAACCCCGAGACCGAGGTGACGGGAACCCCGAGCCGATCGGATCCGGTGGTGACCAGGTTGAACAGTTCGCCCATGTCGGCGGGGTCGCCGGATGCCGCCAGTGCCCTCTGCGTGGTGATGAACTCCGCGGCCCGACTCAGCGCCGACCCCTCCGCGCGGATCCACACGCCACGCACCCGGACCAGGCTGCCCTTCTGCGCTGCCAGCGCGGCGAGGTCACCGTCATCGAGAGTATCGTCACCGATCGCCAACTGCCACTGGAAGTCCCGGATCTCGGACAGGCCGACCATCACCGACCTCTCGACCGTCGCACCGACGCCGGTCCGTCCTCGCAGGGACAGTGTGGGCGTCACCTCGGCGAGCGTTCGGGGCAGCAGGACGACGATCCCGGCGGCGGCGAGGTCCGCGGCCCCGGAGTCGAGGAGTTCGGTGACGAGATCGGTGTTCAGCAGGAAGTCGAGGGTGGCTCGATCGTGTCCGGCGCGCGACAACCCCGCGAAGGCCCGCACCGCGGCGGCGACCTCGGTGGTCACCTCGTCCAGCTCATGCGGGTCGAGTCGGTGCAGATCGATCGGGACGTCCAGACCGTCGACGCTGCGACGACAGACCTGCAGCCGCCAGCGATCGTCCGGGACGGAGTGCGGATCCTCCCAATCGCCGTCCCCGTCGTCGGTGTGTTCCGGCTCGTGCAGGCGAAAGACGAGCGAACTCTCGTTCTCCCGGACCCCGTCGGCCCACTCCTGCCATGCAGTCGACGCCGACGACGCGCGATCGGACGACATCGGGACCTCGTCGTCGGCACCGGGCAGCAGCGAGCGCACGAGCGACGACCGGAACACACCGGCCGACAACCCGTCACAGCGGCGTCGACATTCGTGGTCGGTGACCTCGCGACAGAAGTCGAGGACCGCCTCACCACCACCGTTCTGGGTGACGACCGGTGGTGCCGCGGAGATGGCGTCGGACAACCAGGACCGCCAGTGGGTGCTCGGCAATGGAGTCCATCGCGTCACCCAGCTGCCCGTGGTCCACGCGAGGGTCGGTGTCACCGCCCCGGCCGAGACGAAGCGTCGGACCGACGCCGCGAGGTAGGTGTAATAGCCCAGTTCGCCGGTGCGGGGGAGTCCCGGGTCGTCGAGTAGGGCTGTGGCCGCGGCCGGCCCCAACGTCAGCGATCCCACCTGCCGCACGGTGTTCGGCTCGGGTCCGGTCACGCTGATCGTGCGGCGCAGCGTCCGTCCGGACACCACCGCCGCCACCGGCGCCGGGAGCGACGCGGGTTCCGGCGTCGCCGTGGGTGACCCGTCGGCGTCGGTGAACCACAGCGACAGGCCGATACCGGGACGCCACAGAGCATGCGTCGTATCGGCAGATGTCACGCGTTCCATCCTGACACGGGGCGCCGACAGGCCCGCCCCGAAGAGCGCCGCTGCCGCGCGAGCCGAATCGGGTGTGGGTCGACGCACGGTGTGATGTGCTGATGGCGGGTCGGGCAGTAGGGGGCCAGTGATGAAGCAACTCGCGTCTCGCGACGCCGCGTACCTCTATCTGGGAGACGCGCACCGTACCGCGACGATCGTCTCCTGCTGGGTGCTGGCCGAACCCGACGGTGCGCCCGCGACGATGAGCGCCGAACTCGTCGCGGAGCGCATGACGACGGCGGCGGCTCAGGCGGATGTGTTCGCGGGCATCCTCGTGCGCCTCCCGTTCGACATCGACCTGCCGTACTGGCGGGTGGATCGGGAGTTCGACGCGCGCGACCACATCGCCTTCCATCGCGACGTCGCGGACTGGCCCCGGGCTCGTGATCGACTGAGCGACATCGCCGCTCGACCTCTCGATCCCCGCCGACCGCTGTGGCGGATCGATGTTCTCGTCGACGTAGAGGGAATGCCCGGGCGTAGCGGACCGTCGACCGTGGTCGCGATGATGTTCCATCACGCAGCGTTCGACGGGGTCACCTTCGCGCATCTCACCAACACCTATCTCGATGATGCACCGTTCCCGTGGCCGTACGACGCCGCCGCGAATGCGATCGGACACGAATCCATCTCGCGGTCACGTCTCACGGCACGGGCGCTGAGGCGGCAGCCGGCCATCTGGGGTCGCCTCGCTCGCGACCTGCCCCCGGCCATCGGCGATGCCCGACGGAACGCACGGCCCGCCCCACCGCGTCCCGATGCCGATCAACCGAGCGTCTTCGGTGACCCGGTTCGAGGCGTGCGCCGCACCGACTACACGATCCTGTCGCTGACCGACGTGAAGGCGATCAAGAACCGCATCCACGGTGCCAAGGTCAACGATGTGTTGTTGTCGGTCATCGGGGGTGCCCTCGCCGCCCACGTCGCGACGCGCAGTCGTCCGGGCGGTCGAACGCGGTCGTTGGTCGCTCTGGTGCCGGTGTCGACGCGTTCGCTCGATGGTGACAGTGCCGCCAACCAGTTCTCTCCGACGATGGTCGACATGCACACCGACGAGCCCCGGGTCGAGCGCAGGATCGCCGCGATCGCGGCATCGTCGCGGGAGGCCAAGGCGGCGGCGATGGCATCGGCCCTGGGGCGGGGCGCGGGGGCACTGGACGCCATGCCCGCTGTTCTGCTGCGAGTGATCGGGATCGTGGCGCGGCTCGTGGAACGTTTCGCCCCGTCGCGGTCGCGGGCCGACACCGTGGTGGCGAATGTCTACAGCCCGTACTCGATCGACTCGATGTTCGGCATGCCTGTGGTGGGCGGCTTCGGCATCCAACCCCTCGACTCACCGACTCTGGCGCACGGCGTCTATTCCCGCGACGACGAGCTGTTCATCTCGGTCACAACGGATTCGGCCACGATGCCGGATGCGACGGCCTACCTCGATGCGATCGCGGAGTCCTTCGCCGAACACGTGCACATGCTGGCGGCCGACGGTGACGCCTGAGCCCGTCGGCAGCCACCACCCTTGCTAGCGGATGACCTTCTGGGCGTTGAGGAAATCGATCACCTGACGACGTCGGTTGATGACGAACCGGTGTTCGGCACCGTCCGCGGTGCGCACGGTCAGTCCGTTGTTCACGATTCCGAGAGTCCGATGAGGCTCGAGTGCGACGATGTCCCGATAATCGATTCGCTGGCTGCCGGTCTGGAAGTTCAGGGCGTGTGAATCGAACGTCATGCCGGTCTTGTCGAAGCCGAGCTTTCCGCCGACGGACTCACGGCCCCGCCAATAGTTCGCCGCGACCCTCTTCCCCACGAACTCCTGCATCGTCACAGGATAACCACCGCCTCATGGTCAGCCCTTGTCGCAGGCGGTCCCGTCTCCATCGCCGTCCAGGGCCGGCCGGTAACCGGGCTGACCGGCACTGATCGGTGCGGCGCCGGCGGCTCGGGCGGCCGCGCAATTCTTGTAGTAGACATCGCCGGCGTCGGGTACCGCGGGCGCGACCGGAGCTGGGGGCGGCGGGGTGTAGCGAGGGGTGGGCCGTGGGGCCGGCGTCTGCGTCTGGGTCCGCGTGGGCCGCGACGGGGCGACCGGAGTCGCGATAACCGCGCCACACGACCCGAGCACGCGTGCGATCGCGTCTTTTTCGGCCTGGGTGACCCACAGCCGATACGCCGCCTTCACCGCGACCTGCCTCGCCACGTACGTGCACCGGAACGACCGGTTCGGCGGCAGCCACGTGGCGGCGTCACCGGACCCCTTGCGGGAGTTGGTCGGACCGTCGGTCGCCTGGAGATTGCGGGGGTCGTTGGCGAGATCGCGTCGGGTGTCGGCCGACAGTTGCTGGGCGCCCTTCTGCCAGGCGTCGTCGAGGGCCACGACGTGGTCGATCTGGACCGCTTGCGATGTCTTCTCGCCGCGGACGAAGTCGATCCGGGTTCCGGTGTAGGGGTCGGCGAGGACGCCTGACGTCACGACGCACCCGCGTGTCCCGGATCGCGCGACGATGCTCGTCAGATCCCTCCGGAGGATGTCGTTGCGGGTGTCGCACCCGTTGTGGCCGCCGTCGACGTTGACGTCGTCGGTCCAGGCCTGGCCGAATTGTGCTCGGCTGTAGCCGGTTCGCGGTGCGCGCCCCTTGACCGCGAGCGTGTTCAGCAGCGTCAGGGAGCTCTGCGCGGCCGACCCCGACCCGACCTGCGCCGGTGTCGATGGAGCCGGGGCGGGTGTCTCCGACGTCGAGGTGGGCGCCGTGGTGGCCGGTTGAGTGGTCGTGGCCGTTGCACTGCCGATGACGGCTGCTGCCTCGTCGTTGCTCTGCTTGGTGCCCTCGGGCGCGATCAGGCCGACCACGGTGACCGCCACCACGGCGCCGAGCGCGATCCAGGGCCACCGCCGTCGCCGACGCGGGGGCGACTTGTAGCCGGGTGGCCTGTTCCAGTTGTCCGGCGCGGACGAACTGGAGCTGCCGGTCATCTGCTCATTGAATCATCGTCGGGCGCCGACGACGCGCACATACGTCCGATCAGATCAGGGTCGACCAGTAGTACCAGAAGTGTTCTGCGATCAGCAGTATGACGACGACGTAGTAGACGACCAGGACGGGCCACAACCACCCGACGATGCGCCACAGCGCCGGGATGCTGCCCAGACGTGCGGCAGTCTGCGCGGCGACGACGAACAGGATCGGGGTGATGGTCCAGACCACCATGCAGTACGGGCACAACGCGTTGATGCGGTAGATGCTTTCGGTGATCAGGTAGAACACGAACACCATGCCCGCGGTCGTGCCGAGAGTGAGCCCGGCCCAGTACCAGACCGGCAGCGCGACCCGGGCCAGAACGAGAACGCCCGTCACCACGACGATCGCGAACGCCGCGATACCGATGAGCGGGTTGGGGAACCCGAAGAACTGCGCCTGCGCGGTTTGCATCACCGAGCCGCACGAGAGCACCGGGTTGATGCTGCAGCTCGGTCGGTAGGACGGGTCCTCGAGGAGTTTGAACTTCTCGATCGTGAGGGTCGCCGCGGCAACCAGTCCGATCGCCCCGGCGATCAGGATGATCAGCCCGGTCACCCGTCCCGGCGCCCAGTCGGGTGGGTCGACCGCGTCGTCGTCGACGACGGGGTCGGGCTCGTGGTCGGCGTCGGTCAGCGTCATCACGCGACCGCGGCGTCGACCGCGGCGATCAGGGCCTGCGGGGTGCTCAGCTCGACGGCCTTGCCGTTGAGCTCCACCTGCGGCGTGCCCTGCAAACCGTTCTGCACCGCCTTCTGGGTCTGCGCGGTGACCCATCCCGAGTACTGGCCGCCGTCGACGCATTTCGAGACCGATGCGGGTGCGCCGGCGTCGGTGGCGATGCTCGTCAGCTGCTCGTCGGTGAGCCCCGACGACTGTTCCTCGGGCTGCTGCGCGTACAGCTCGTCGTGGTAGCCGAGCCAGGTCGACCAGTCGCCGCCACCCGCGGTGGCCTCGGCCACGCAGGCCGATGCATTCGCCGCACGCGTGGAGTACTTCGTCGACGACATCCGGTCGAGGATCGCGATGGGCTCGTAATCCACCGCCACCGCGGCGTTGCCCCGGATCTGCTTGATCGCCTCACCGAAGATCGACTCGAACTGCTTGCACGCGGGGCACTGGAAGTCCTCGAGGATCGTCAGCGTCGCCTTGGGCTGTGCGACCTTGTTGACCCGGTAGGCGCCGGTGTCGGAGACGACCGACGGCGTCGACGACGTACCCGAGGTTCCCGAGGCGACCGGCCCCGCCGACGATGCGGCCGAGGACGAGTCGTCCTTCTTGGTCACGATCAGCCACACCCCGATGGCCACGGCGATCACCACCACGACGACGGTCGCGCCGATCTTGATCAGCAGGCTGCGGCGGCGTTCGTCGGCGCGGGGGTCGGTCACCCTCGGGCGACGCTTGTGGTCATTGGCAGCCATGGGGTTCCTGAACTCTTCTCGGTTGTCGGCCGGACGGGCCACGGGCATTCGGCCGCCGATGATACGCGGCACGAATGAGAAGAAGGTGAAGGCCGAGAATCGCGCTTGACGCCGGGAACCCGATCTGCCAGTGTGTTCAACACACCAGTTGATAAACGAGAACATTGAATGGGCGGAGCGACGATGTCGGATCGTGACGATCGGCTGGACCGGGCCTTCCTGGCGCTCGCCGATCCCGTGCGCCGGGCGATCATCGCCCGGCTGAGCCGAGGACCGGCGGGGGTGAATGATCTGGCCGCGCCGTTCGACATCTCGCTCCAGGCCGTGTCACGACACGTCGGCGTGCTCGAGCAGGCCGGGCTCGTCACCCGCACCCGCGAGGCCCAGCGCCGGCCGGTCCACCTCGCCCCCGAACGACTCGAGGAACTGACCGCGTGGATCGACCGCCACCGCCTCGTCCACGAACAGCAGTTCCGTGCACTCGATTCCGTTCTGACGCAACTGTCAGGCGATCAGTCCGGCGAGGCGCCCGCCCCGCCGGCGCAATCCCCGTCACGAGAGGAAGAGAAATGACCAATCCGCTGCACATCGACGCCCCCGACGGTGTCCCGTTCATCGACATCGTCCGCGAGTTCGACGCCCCGGTGAGCGCTGTGTTCCGGGCCTTCAGCGAACCCGACCTGATCCGACGGTGGCTCGGGCCGGACGGCTACGAGATGGACATCGAGGAGTACTCGTTCGTCTCCGGCGGCCGGTATCGGTATGTACACCGCTCACCCGAGGGCGGCGTCTTCGCGTTCAACGGCGTCTTCCACGTCGTGCGACCCGACGAGTTCGCCATCCAGACCTTCGAGTGGGACGGTGCGCCCGATCAGGTGTCGATCGAGTCGCTGACGTTCACCGCGCTCGACGGCGGCCGGACCCGACTGTCGACCCACGCGACCTACCCGTCGCAGGAGACCCGTGACGCCATGGTGACCAGTGGCATGGAACACGGTGTGTCCGAGGGCTATCGAAAGCTCGACGAACTCGTCGGGAGCAAGTGATGGACTGGACACTGGAGGTCGTCGTCCTGCCGGTCGCCGACATCGCACGGTCGATCGAGTTCTATCGCGACAAGGTCGGATTCGATCTCGACCACGACACCGTCAACGAGCACATGCACGTGGCCCAGCTGACCCCGCGCGGATCGGGCTGCTCGATCGTCATCGGTGACTTGCCCGCGCACCAGGAGATGGGACCCGGGTCGGTGCGTGGCCTGCAGTTGTGTGTCGCCGACGCCCTCGCCGCACGTGCGGAACTCATCGCACGGGGAGTGCACGCCGGCGAGATCACCTCGTTCGGCGATCAGGACGGGAGCACGTTCTTCGGTTTCGCCGATCCGGACGGCAACACCTGGGCCGTGCAAGAACTCAAGGTCCGTGCCGACACGCCGTTGATCCCGCACGACCACCGGTCGCGCTTCGGGGCGCCGGATTGATCGACGAGGTGCTCGCTACGTGACGGTGACGCCGCCGTCGACCGCGATGGTCTGCCCGGTGACGTACCCGCCCGCAGCCGATGCGAGCCACACCGCGGTCGCCGCCAGCTCCGCGGGATCACCCATCCGGCCGAGGAGCCGACGTGCGGCCTGGGCGTCGAGGTAGCCATGGTCGTACTGGTCGGTCATCTCGGATTCGAAGAACCCCGGTGCGATCGCGTTGACGCGGATGCCCTTTCGGCTGCCCCACTGCTGCGCGAGGTCGCGGGTGAGTCCGATGATCCCCGCCTTGCTGGCCGCATAGGCGGCCTGCGGCAGCCCGGCGGTGGTCAGGCCCAAGACGCTGGAGATGTTGATGATCGAGCTGCCCGGCTCCATCACCCGGGCGACCGCCTGCGCGGCCCAGTAGGAGCCGTTCAGGTTGACGTCGATGACCGACCGGAACTGCTCTGGGGTCTCGCGCGTCGCCGGGACCGCGGTGCCGACACCGGCGTTGTTGATGAGCACGTCCACCCGACCGAACTCGCCCATCGCCGCGTCGACCATGGCCTGGGCCTGCTCCGGGTCGGCGACGTCGGTGGCGACGGTGAGTGCCCGCCCGCCGGCCGCCTCGACCAATTGCGCCGTGTCGCCGAGCTTCTCGACCCGCCGTGCCGCCAGCACCACCGACGCACCGGCCTCGGCCGAGGCCTGTGCGAAGGCGACACCCAGCCCGGAGGATGCGCCGGTCACGATGACAACCTTGCCGTCGAGACGGAACATGTCGAGAACGGGCATCGGGGGTCTCCTCAGATGGTGCGGCGTGCGTTCGTCTGGTCAGAGTACGGGGAGGCTCACAAGCCGAGGTCGCGGCCGATGATCTCCTTCATGATCTCGTTGGACCCGGCCCAGATGCGGGTGACCCGCGCGTCTTTCCACGCCTGCGCGATGCGGTACTCGTTCATGTAGCCGTAGCCGCCGTGCAGCTGCAGGCAGGTGTCGAGGATCTTGTTCTGGATCTCCGCGGTCCACCACTTGGCCTTCGCCGCGTCGGCAGCACTGAGCTCACCCTCGGTGTGCGCGGTGACGCAGGCGTCGATGAACGCCTGGGTCACGTCGATCTGCGTCGCCAGCTCGGCGATGGTGAACTTGTTGAACTGGAACGACCCGACGGACTTCCCGAACGCCTTGCGCTCGGAGACGTAGGTCAGTGTCTCGCCGAACAGTGCCTTCGCGTGGGCCAGGTTCGACACCGCGGCGTTGAGCCGCTCCTGCGGGAGGAACGTCATCATGTGGACGAACCCGCGGTCGACCTCACCGATCACGTTCTCGGCGGGGACGCGGACGTCGGTGAAGAACAGCTCGGCGGTGTCGGACTCGGGCTGGCCCACCTTGTCGAGCTTGCGGCCGCGCTCGAAACCGGGCATGCCCTTCTCGATCGCGAACATGGTGATGCCCTTGGACTTCTTCTCCGGCGAGGTCTTCACCGCGGCGACCACGAGGTCGGCGTTGAACCCGTTGGTGATGAAGGTCTTCGACCCGTTGATGACCCAGTCGGTGCCCTCCTGCTTCGCGGTGGTCTTGATGCCGGCGAGGTCGGATCCGGCGGCGGGCTCGGTCATCGCGATCGCCGTGACGATGTCGCCGGTGCAGAACCCGGGTAGCCACCGTTCGCGCTGCTCCTCGGTGGTCAGCTTGATCAGATACGGGGCGACGATGTCGACGTGGATGCCGAAGGCCGACGGCAGCGCCGCGCTGACCCCGGACAGCAGCTCGGTGAACATGGCGTTGAACCGGTAGTCGCCGGCCTCGGAACCGCCGTAGGTCTCGGGCACCTCGAGTCCGAGGAAGCCGGACTCGCCGGCACGCTTCCAGATCTCCCGGTCGATGAAGCGCTGTTCGATGATCGCCTCGTGTCGCGGGGTGATGTATCGGTCGATGAACTCGCTGACCGATTCGCCGAACGCGGCGTGGTCGGGTCCGTACAAGGTCCTGCGCATGGTTTCTCCCACCTCAGTGTGGTGACCGGCGGTGCTCCCACAGTCGTGTCAATGCTGCGCGACAACCGTGGACCGGGTCAAAACGGTCGCGTGTCGGTACCCGTGCCGGCGACGATCGCCTGCAGAGCGGCGACGTGGCCTGCGAAGGCGTCGCGGCCGGTGTCGGTCAGCCGCGCGCGGACGGTACGTCGACGCCCGGCGCTCAGGCGTTCGGTCACCAGATAGCCCGCGGCCTCGAGGGTCGACAGCTGTTTCGACAGCGCCGAATCCGACAGCGCAAGTCGGTCTTTCAAGAACGCGAACTCCGCCCAGTCGCTCGCGGCCAGCGTCGCCACCAGCGACAGGCGGGTACTCGGGTGGATGAGCTCGTCGAACCGGCCCTCGCTCACGCGTGCATCCACCGCCGCACGGTCTGCAGTATCTCCGGGCCGCCGAAACCGATGACGGCCGCGACGATCACGGCCGCCCACAGTTGCGGATGCTCGGTACCGTCGGCGTCCAGGGCGAGTGCCGCGCCCACGGTGACAGCCACCAGGACGAGCAGCATCAGGATCACCGCGAGCGGCACACGCCGATCGGCCACCGAGCGAGAGACCTGCAGCCCACGGGTCCCTCGTCGACCGTCGAGAAGTCGCGACGCCACCGCTGAGTGGCCGGCGCCGAAGACGACGGTCGCCACAGTCGTCAACCAGGCGGGACCGACGGCGCCGATGACGCCCAGCGCCACCCAGCCCGTGGCCATCGCCCACCAGTACCACCGCGGAAGTCCCACCTCGTGCGCCACGTCCGCGCGGGCTCGCCCCACCACGTCGAGAGCCTCGCGGGCCTGTTCGGGAGTCAGATCTGCCATCACGTCATCTCACTTTCCTGGTTGGAAAGTAGC
>NZ_JAEMTF010000045.1:0-6539 GCF_016462415.1 Williamsia sp.
GGCGTACAGACCGAGCGCCGGCCGCGCGTCGGAGACGATCGTCTGTCGACGCGCGCTCGGGTCGGCGGCGTCGAGGTGGACGAACGCAGCGCCGGTGGATGCCACCGCCCACATCCCGACCACTCCGGTGACCGAGCGGGTGCCGTGGATGGCGACCAGATCACCCGGACCGACGCCGCGGGCGCTGATGGTCGCGGCGACGTCCCCGGCCCACGCGGCCAGCTCGCGGTACGTCAGCGTCTGACCCACTCCGTCTGCGAATCCCGGCTCCACCAGCGCGATCCGGTCTGTATGGCGGGCCACGGCCTCGGCGAGGAGGTCGCCGAGGGGTGTCGGATCCGCACCCTCGGACGGTTCCCCCGGACGTCCGACGTCGCCGAGGAGATGGTCGACGACGGGTTTCTCGGGTGCCGCGACCACTGCGCGGAGAAGGCCGACGAGGTCGTCGACCAGTCCGCGTGCGGTGTCGCGCTCGGCCATCGCGGTGCGGTGGATCAGCGCGAGGCGGGTCTCGGTGTCGCCCGCGACCAGCGCGAAGTCCAGTCCGAATCGTGCCCGGGGACGGTCGACATCGGCTCCGGTGCGCAGGATCGCGGCGCGCGCCGCGAGGCCGGACTCGTTGGTGAGGTCGGCGAGGAAGACGTCGGAGACCGCGGTGCCCACCGACGCACCACCCGCGTCGACGTGCTGGGCGATCGCGCCGGCGGGGAGGTCGGCGTGGGCGAACGAGTCGAGGTCGGCGACGGTCACCGACGCCAGCAGGTCGGTGAACGGCAGCTCGAGGTCGATCGCGGTGCGCAGGGGGACGGTACGGGCGAACATCCCGACGGTGTCGGCGAGCGCTTCGTGGATGCGCCCGGATGTCGCTGTGCCGATGACGATGTCGTCGGTGTCGGCGCGTCGGGCGAGCAGCGCGGCGAGCGCGGCGTGCACCACCATGAACACGGTGGTGTGGCTGCGCGCCGCGAACGCACGCAGCGCGCGGTGATCGTCGTCGGGCAGGTCGGCGGACTCGATGCCGCTGACGTCGCCGCCGGCCGCGGTGTGTGTGACACCGGGCAGGCGCAGCGGGGTGGGCGGGGTGGCGAAGGTCTGCGACCAGAAGGCGTCGAGCACCTCGCGCCGGTCGGCGAGCGACTCGAGATACCACTGTGTGTACGAGGCGAAGTCGAGAGCCTCGGGCATCCCCGCGGTGCGCCCGGCGAGCGTCTCGGTGAGTTCGCGTTCGATGACGGCCATCGAGTGGCCGTCGAAGGCGATGTGATGGATGGCGATGCCCAGGACGAGTTCGTCTCCCGCCGCGAAAACGGCGACGCGCCAGGGCACCTCGGTGGCGAGGTCGAACGGTCGGGAGAGGAGACGGGCCGCGGAGGCGAGGTCGTCGACCGGCACCGGCGCGAGGTCGAGGTCGATCGACTCCGCGTCCCAGAGCAGTTGGTGGGGGCCGTCGGCGTCCTCGGGGTAGCTGGTCCGCAGGGCGTCGTGCCGGTCGACGAGGAATCGGATGACCGGGGCGAAGCCGGTCGTGTCCGCTGCCGACAGCGGGATCGTCGTGGACAGGTGGTAGCCGGTGTCGGCGGGGTCGAGGCGCCACTGCAGCCAGATCTCCTCCTGCTGCGGGGTCAGCGGCAGGCGTGCCGGTCGTGGGCGGGGGGCGGGCGGAGGACCGGCCGGTCGGGCCGCGGCGTGCGGTCGGTCCATGAGCTCGGCCAGCATCGCCACGGTGGGGTGCTCGAAGACGTCACGGACGGTGATCGCCGGCGCCACCTCGCCGAGCGCGGCGGCCAGACGTGCCGCCGACAGCGAGTTGCCGCCCAGGTCGAAGAAGTTCGACGCGGCGCCCAGCGTGCCGACGTCGACCCCGGTGACCGCCGCGATCGTGGCGGCCACGACGTCCTCGGAGGCGGTGAGCGGCCGCCCGGTCCCGACATCGGTGCCCAGGGCGGCCATCAGCGCGGCGACGTCGAGCTTGCCCGAAGCGGTGAGCGGCCAGGCCGCGACGGGGTGGATGCTCGACGGGACGAGATGCGCGGGCAGCGTCGTCGCACAGTCCTGTCGGAGTCGCTCGACATCGAGTTCGTCACCGGGTCCGTGGGCGATGACGAAGGCCACCAGGGTCTCGTCGCCCGCCCGGACGCCGGGTCGGACCAGCACGCGGACGTCGGCGACGGTCTTCTCGGCGCGCAGCGCTGCGGCGACCTCACCGAGTTCGACACGGAAACCGCGCAACTGGACCTGGCGGTCGACCCGGCCGAGGTATTGGTGTCGGCGGTTGTCGAGGCGGCGCGCGTGGTCGCCGGTGCGGTACATGCGGGTGCCGGGTGGTCCGAACGGCGACGCGACGAACCGGTGGGCGGTCGGGGCGGTCTCCCCGAGGTAGCCCAGCGCGACCTGGTCCCCGATCGCGTACACCTCGCCGCGGGCCCCGATCGGGACCGGACGGAGCCTGCGGTCGAGAACCAGCAGCGTCACGCCGGGCAGGGCTTCCCCGACGATGCTGCGCCGATCGGTGGTGTCGACGACGCCGTGGGTGAGATGCACGGTGGTCTCGGTGATCCCGTACATGTTCAGCAGGCCGACCCCCGGCGTCTGCGAATGCCAGTCGTGCAGCGATTCGGGGATGACGGCCTCGCCGCCGAACACCACCCACCGCAGCGACGACCACCACCGGGCACTGATCTCGGTGTCGACCAGGCGCGCGAACGCGGTCGGGGTCTGACTGAGGATGGTGACGCGTTCGCGCTCGATGAGATCGAGCAGCAGGGCGGGCTCCCGGGCGGTGTCGGCGTCGACGATCACCACCCGTCCGCCGGATGTCAACGCCCCGAACAGCTCCCAGACCGAGAAGTCGAAGGCGGGCGAGTGGAACCACGTCCACACGTCGGTGTCGGTCGCGCCGACGACGGGCACGGCGGCGGCGAGCAGCGCGGCGAGATTTCCGCGTGTGACCACCACACCCTTCGGCGTCCCGGTGGATCCGGAGGTGTAGACGACGTAGGCGGGGGCGTCGGATGGCACCGGACCAGCTGCGCGTGCGCCCTCGCCTCGGTGGCGGATGGCGACGTCGACACCCGGGTCGGCGGGAGCCGGTTCGGCGTCATCGCCGACGGTGATCACCGCGGCCGGGTCACTCGCTGCGACAAGGGCGGAGATCCGTGCGGACGGATATGCGGAGTCGATCGGGACGTACGCCGCGCCCACCGACATCGTCGCCAGGACAGCGGCGATGGCGCCGGTCGACCGGGACGCCACCACGGCGACCCGGTCACCGACACCGATGTCGTCGTCGCGCAGGATGTCGGCGATCTGCTCGGCCCGGTCGATCAGTTCGCGATACGTCAGGTCGCCGGCGGCATCCGTGACCGCGACCGCGTGCGGCGTCGACTCGACGACGTGCAGGATCGCCTCGACGGGGTCGACGGTGATCGGCGCCGCCTGCACAGCAGCCGAGTGGTCGACCTCGATGCTCGTGTGCGGCACCGGACTGTCGGGGTCGGTCTCGGCGATGTCGGCGATCACCTGCGCCAGATGGCGGAGCATCCGTCGCGCGATCGCGGTGTCCACCCGCCACACACCGGCGATGAGAGTGATCGTCATCCCGGCTTCGGGACCGTGGTCGAGGACGCTGAACTCCACCGGCACCCGTGCGTGCGGAACGCGGATCGGGCGGACCGTCGGACCGCTCGCGGCCGCCGCCTGCGCGAAGGCCAGGATCACGTCGAGGTACGGGTCGGTGTCGCTGGTACGCGCGGGCGCCAGCGCACCGACGATGCCCTCGTAGGAGATGGCGCTGTGTGCGGTCGCCGCGGCGAGTGACTGCTCACTCGAGATCACCGCCGTGCCCACGGTCTCGTCGTCGGAGACCGCGGTGCGCAGGACGACGGTACGGACGTACATCCCGACCCCCGCAAGCTCGTCGACGGTGTCGCGACCCGCGATCGGTGTGCCGATGACGATGTCATCGGTGCCGGTGAACGTCGCGAGGGTTCGTACGAGCGCCACGTGTACGACGTGGAACAGGGTGGTGTGCGCCTTCTCGGCCAGTCGGCCGGCGGCGGCGCGTACCTCGACGCCGAGGTCGATGTCGACGTGCTCGGCCGGTTCGGGACCGGACCGGTCGACCGGCGCCGCACCCGGTCTGGGCAGTGCGATGTGCACGGGGGCATCGGCCAGTCTCGTCCGCCAGTACCCGGTGTCTGCGTCCACGGTCGACGGCCCGGCGGCCAACCGCCGGGCGTGGTCGCGATACATCGTCGGCGCGGAGTCCCAGGCCGGCGCGTGGCCGTTCTGGCGTGCGGCGAGCGCCGTCCGGAGGTCGACGGCGATCAGATCGAGCGACCACCCGTCGGCGACCACGTGATGGGCGACGAGCAGCACCGCGGCCCCCACCCCGTCGACTGGGCGGTTGCGGACATCGAGGACCGCCAACCGCCATCCGAGTCCGCCGGTGAGACGGAACGGGCGGAACGCCAGGGCCCGGGCCGTCGCGTCGAGATTCTCCGTGTCGACGGGTACGGGCGCCATCATGGCGTCGATCAACGCTGCGACGGTGTCGATGTCGAGCACGCGGGCGACGGGTTCGCCGTCGCGCTCGGCGAAGGTGGTCCGCAGGACGTCGTGCCGCTCGACCAGGTCACCGACCGCCGACCGCACGACCGCCGGATCGATCTCGCCGATGTCCTCGATCAGGGCCGGGAGGTGATAGACCGTGGACCGTTCGTCGAGCCGGTTGAGGATCCACAGCCCCTTCTGCTGGGGGCTCGGGACGTAGTCACCGGGCCCGTCCGCCGCGGTGTCGATCGCGTCGGCCATGACCGGCGCAGCACTCAGCGCGCGGGCGATGTCGGCGACGCTCGGCGCCGCGGCCAGGTCGGTGACCGAGAGTCGTCGTCCGGTCTCACGCGCCACCGCGACCGCGATGTGCATGTAGGACAACGAGTTCGCGCCGAGGTCGAGCAGCGGACAACGGGGGTCGACGGCGGATCTGTCGACGCCCAGAACGTCGGCGACGATCCCCATCACCTGACCGAGCAGAGGCTCGCCGTCGTGATCCACCGAGTCGCCTACGGCGACATCGACCGGGGCCGGGAGCGCACCCCGGTCGATCTTGCCCGAGGCGGTCAGGGGCCACGCCTCGACCGTCACGACGTGCGCGGGCACGGCCTGAGGCGGGAGCACACGGGCCACCGCCGCGAGAAGATCCGTCGATGCCACCGGCTCCGACGCGGGCGCCGGCAGCACATGGACGACGAGCGTTCCGCCGTCGATCGATTCCGGGTGGCGCAGCGAGGCGATGGCGTCGGCGATCGTCGGCAGCGCACGGAACGAGGCGGCCACCTCGCCCAACTCGACGCGGAAGCCGCGGATCTGCACCTGGTCGTCGGCGCGGCCCCCGTATTCCAGTCGGCCGTCGAGGGTCCGTCGCACGACGTCGCCGGTGCGATACACACGCTCCCCGTCGGCACCGGCCGGCGCCGCGACGAACCGCTCTGCGGTCAGACCGGCTCGTCCGCGATACCCGTCGCCGAGATGCGACCCCGCGACGTACAGCTCGCCCCAGACACCCGTCGGTACCGGGTTCAGCCATCGGTCGGCGACGATGAGGCGCGTGTCGCCGAGCCCTGACCCGATCAGCGACCGCGGATCGGACGGATCCACCTCGGTGACGGTCACATGGACTGCCGCCTCGGTCAGTCCGTACAGGTTGAACAGCTGTGTCCCCGGGAACGCTTCGGCGAACGCACGCAGCCGATCCGGTTGCAGCGCTTCGCCTCCGAACACCACCTGGCGCAGACGCCCGGGCTCACCGGCGCCCACGCCGTGATCGGCCAGCGGACGAAACGCCGACGGCGTCTGCGACAGGACGGTGACCCCGGAGTCGGTGAGTCGCCGCCACAACGACACCGGGTCGGCGACGGTCGGTGCGTCGATCAATACCACCGCGGCTCCTACCCGCCAGGCGGCGAACACCTCGAAGACGGAGAAGTCGAACGCCAACGAGTGGGTGCAGGAGAAGACGTCGGTCTCGCGGTGGCCGAGGGCGTCGCCGGTGGCGTCGAGCATGGCGACGACACTGCGGTGGCTCACGACAACGCCTTTGGGTCGTCCGGTGGACCCGGACGTGAAGATCACGTATGCCGCCGAGGCCGAGTGGACCTCGAGCGATGTCATCGGTGCATACGCGACGACGTCGGTGTCGATGTCGATGTCGCACCGCACCTGTGGTCGATTCCCGGCCAGGTGCGCGGTCTCGTCGACCACCGCGACGAGCACGGGATCGCAGTCGTCGAGCATCATCGCGATCCGTTGCGCCGGGGAGGTGACATCGACCGGGGCGTAGGCCGCACCGGTCATGAGGACCGCGAGATGGACGGTGATCGCGACGTCACTGCGCGGAACCACCACGGCCACCGTGGTTCCCGACCTGGCGCCGGCCGCGGCCAGGCGTCCCGCCAGCGACCGCGCCCGATCCCGCACCTCGGCGTAGGTGGACGATCGACCGTCGGTCACGAGCGCAGGACGACCGGGGACACGATCGG
>NZ_JAEMTF010000045.1:6639-35668 GCF_016462415.1 Williamsia sp.
TAGGTGGACGATCGACCGTCGGTCACGAGCGCAGGACGACCGGGGACACGATCGGCGGTCTCGTCGAACATCGCGACGAGGCTGCGGGCCCGTGGAGGCACACCGACCGGGTCGCCCGGGTCGCCGGGCAGCAACGCGATGGGCGTGCGGTCGGGACCGGTGGTCGCGCGGTCGAGGACGTCGACGTACGCCTCGACCATCCGGCGCACGATCCCGGGACCGAACCGATCGGTCCGATACGTCACCGTCACCTCGAGGTGGTCTCCGACCCGATCGATGTTCCACTGCAACGGAACCCGCGGATGCGTCGCCGCGTGCTCGCGCACCCGGAGCCCCAATCCGTCCGGTCCGGGCTCGGAGTGGTCGGCGTCGCGGTAGCTGAGCCAGACGTCGGTCAGGGGCGCATCGGTGATGTCGCGCTGCGGGTCGACGGCGCGGACGACGTCGGCGAACGGGATGTCGCTGTGCACCAACGCGGCTCGGAGCGCCACCGCGGACTCCCGGAGGAGGTCGGCGACCGTGCGCCGGGAGTCGATGCGGGTTCGCAGGACCACCGGGTTGACGTACATGCCCACCGCGGGCCGCGCCCCCAGTCGATCGCGGCCGGCCTGTGCGACCGCGATCTCGATGTCGGCGGTGTCGGTGAAGCGGGAGATCACCACCGACAGCGCGGTGTGCAGCACCGCGAACCCGGTGACGCCCGACTCGGTCGCGAGCTGCTCGATCCGAACGCCCAGGTCGCCGGGGAGCGACACCGTGTGCTGATCGGCAAACGGCGGGGCCGGCGAGTCCCGGGTGATCACATCGGTCGGGAGGCGCGGACGCCCATCGCGCCCGCCGAGTGTGCGCACCCAGAACCGCTGCTGCGTCGCATACTCCGACGACGGGTCCTGCGGATCGCCCAGTCGGCGAACCGCGTCGAGCGTCGCGTCGATGTACTGCAGCGGTGTCGATGTCCACACGGGCGCGGTACCCGTCGAGCGTGCTGCGTACGCCGTGGCGACATCGTCACGCAGCACCGACGCGGAGCGGTCGTCGACGACGATGTGGTGCGCCGCGACATCGATGACGATCTCGTCGGCGTGCTCGACTATGCGCACCCGCACCGGAACGGACGCGGTCGGGTCGAGGACGTCGGCGACGAGTAGCTCGTCGGTGGTCCCGTCGTCGACGATGATCTCCCCCACCGCCTCGTCGGTCGGGATGACCTCCTGCCAGAGGTCGCGACCGTCGGCACGGATGATGGTGCGCAGGGCCTCATGACGGTCGACGACGTCGGCGATCGCGTCCCGCAGCGCCGAGACCGACAGCGACCCCGTCGAGACGGTGACACTGCCCCGCAGCACGTTCGCGGTCGAGTCGGGGTCGATGCGCCCCTCGAGAACCAACCCGACCTGCTGCGGCGAGGCCGGCGGGTGGATGGGGCGTTCCACGGATGTCTCTGTCTCACCCGCGGATCGGCGGTCGACGATCGCCGCGAGTTCGGTGAGCGTCGTGGAGGTCAGCACATCGCGAGGGGACACGACGACCTGCGCCCGCGTGGAGATCTCCACGGCGATCCGTGTCGCGGTGAGCGAGGTTCCACCGAGTTCGATGACATCGGCGAGCATCGACGGGTCCGCGACACCGAGAACGACCGAGACCGCCTGCGCGACCGCGGTTTCGGCGTCGCCGCGGGGCGCGACGTAGACCACACCCCGCTCGGTGACCTCGGTGGACGCCAGCGCCGACCGGTCGACCTTGCCGGTGGGGGTGATCGGCAGGGCGTCGAGAACGGCGATGTGGGCGGGCCACATGGCCGGTGGTAGCTGCGCGGCGAGGTGTCGACGCAGGCCGGCCCGGAGACCGGCCGACGGGGCGGCGCTCGCCACGAACAGCGACACCGCGCCTCCAGTCGCGTCGGGGACCGCCGCTGCGGCGACCACATCGGGATGCGCATCGGCGGCGGCCTCGATGTCCCCGAGTTCCACACGCACGCCCCGTATCTGGATCTGCCCGTCGGCGCGCCCGAGGTACGCCAGCCCACGCAGCTCGGGCTCCCACGCCGCGATGTCCCCGGTGCGATACATCCTGGCCCCGCGCGGGCCCCACGGGCAGGCGACGAAACGGTGGGACGTCTCCGGGGTGTCGTGTGGATACCCCAGCGCGAGGGATGGGCCGGCGAGGTACAGGTCGCCGGCGACACCGACCGGCACCGGACGCAGCCGGGCGTCGAGCACGAAGGCCCGCGTCCCGGTGATCGGGAGGCCGATCGACGGGGTGCCGCGACCTGCCGGGGATTCGACGCCCACCGGCGCGGCGGCCGTTGCCATGATGGTGGTCTCGGCGGGCCCGTAGAGGTTGTGCAGGGCACAGCGCGACGCCCACGTCTGCGCGAGCGTGGTCGAGATGGCCTCGCCCACCGACATCACCGTGGTCAGACGGCTTCCGTCGAGCGCCGCGGGGGGCACGGTCGCGAGGACCGACGGGGTCAGCACCGCATGGGTGACGTGACGCGAGACGAGGAACGACGCGAGGTCCTCCCCGACGACCACGCCGCGGGGGGCCGGGAGCACGGTGCCGCCGGTCGCGAGCGCGACGAGGTGCTCGAACAGTGTCGCGTCGAAACCCGGCGCGGCCAGTTGCGCGATGCGAACCGGGCCAGTGGGCAGGCGCGCGGCGAGGTCGGCGACAAGCGCGGCGAGGCCGCGATGGGACAGGGCAACACCTTTCGGCCGCCCCGTCGTCCCGGAGGTGTAGACGAGGTATGCCGTGTCGTCGAGCCGGACCGGCCGGGTGCCGGTGTCGCCGGCCGAGTCGGCGACCAGGTCTTCGATGACCACCCAGTCCGGTCGCCGCTGCGCCACGTCGGCCGCGGTGAGCGTCACCGTCGGCTGCGCGTCGTCGAGGATCTGGGTGACCCGTGCGTCGGGCTGCTCCGGATCGATCAGCAGGACGGCGGCTCCGGTTCGGGCGACCGCCCACAGGGACAGGGTCTGCAGGAAGCCACGCCCGGTGGCGATCGCGACCACGGTTCCCGGTCGGGCTCCGCGGGCCGCGAGCGCACGGGCCGATGACCGCGAGTGCCTCGCGAGATCGCGATACGTCCACGACACCGCCGGCCCCTCGACGGCGACCCGGTCCGGCCAGCGGGACACCGCGCCGTCGATTACATCCGACAGTGTTCGTGGTTCGGGGGCGGGTGGTCCGGCGATCGTCGTGAGGGAGTGGACCTCGTCGGGGTCGAGCAGCCCGACGGCGTCGACACGGGTGTCCGGGGCGTGGAGCAGCCCGGCGGTCACCGATCGGATCACCGAGTCGAGGCGGCGGAAGTGGTCGACGGTCTCGGCGTGGGAGTAGCGACCGGGGTTGGTCTCGAGGTCGATGTGCGCGCCGAGTGAGCCATCCTCGCGCGGTTGCTGATACAGCGTGATGGCGAGATCGTCGACGGGTCCGGCGGAGATGACCTGCACGGTGCCGATCGCGTCGCCGAACCGTACGCGCGGCTCGAACAGCATCAGGTTCAGGACGGGGCCGGTGACGCCCGGTTCGGCGCCGGCCGCGCCGATGCCCGCCTCGGCGAGGTCGGCACGGATGTCCTCGTAGCGGTAGCGCTGGTGACGGAGGGCGCCGAGCAGTGACGACTGTGTCCGCTCGAGTGCGGTGGCCAGGTCGACGCCGGCGTCCAGTCGGGTGCGGATGGGGACGACGTTGGAGACCGGCAGCGGCGTGGCCCGTAGCGCTGCGGTGGTGCGGGCGGCGACGGGGAGCGCAACGGTGACGTCGGGTCGGCCGGTCATGCGAGACAGGTACGCCGCGACCGCGGTGGCGACCACGGCGGGCAGGCTGGTGCGTCGCGTGGTCTCGACCTCGCGCAGCGCGGCCAGGGTCGCATCGTCGAGACGCCCGCTGACGCGGTGCGGGATCGGCGCCGGGCGTGCGTATCTGCGGGACAGGGACGCGGTGTGTTCGAGGTCGGCGAGGTTCTCGCGCCAGTAGTCGCGGTCGCGGGCGCGCCGTGACGAGGCGGCGTAGTCGGTGTCGGCGGCCAGCGCGGCGCCGAAGTCGGCGGGTTCGGGATAGTCGGGGGGCTCGCCGGCCAACGCCTGGGTGTAGCACCGTCCCCAGCGGTTGAGGTTCGCGATGGCCGCGGCGCCGTCGCAGATGATGTGGTGACCGCGCATGTAGATCAGGTGCCGGTCGTCGGCGATCCGGAAGAGCCCGAACAGCGCGCTGCGCTCGCGGGTCAGATCGATGCGCCGGGCGCAGTCGGCCACCATCCATGCATGCGCCGCGGCCATCGGATCGGGGTGGTCGCGGAAGTCGATGGTGGTGCGGCTGTTGTCGAGTGACGGGTCGTGGATCATCTCGACGCCCGCGGGCGTGGTCTCGAACCGGACGAACAGGGTGGCCATGCGCGCGACGAATTCGCGGCCCACCTCGCTGAGGAGCGAGATGTCGAGGGGGCCGCTCAGGTCGAGGTAGTACGCGACGTTGACCGGGCCGTTCGGCAACGCCTCCTGGAGATCCCAGAAGGCTTGCTGGGCCCGGGTCAGCGGCTGGCGCAGCTCACCACCGGGCACACTGTCTCCCTATTCCGACGGGCTCATCTGTCGTCGTCGCGTCGGGGCTCGAGCACGTCCTCGATCGCCTTCGGCGCGCGGTTCCGGCCGAAGAACGACTTCTTCTTCGTCGGGTTGACGGCGTAGTAGCCGTAGCGCCCCTTGGTGGCGGTGGTCTCCGTCAGAACGAAACCGATGATCGGGGTGCCGCTCCCGGAGAGCTGCTCGTACGCGTCGGTGAGGTCGCCGATCTTGGTCGCTCCCGCGCGCGCGACGATCAGCACTCCGTCTACCCACTGGGCCAACACCGCTGCGTCGGTGACCGGCAGGACCGGTGCCGAGTCGACGATCACGTAGTCGAAGGACGCGGCGAGTTCGGTCAGGGCCGTGCCTGCGCGTTTCGACCCGAGCAGTTCGGCGGGGTTGGGCGGCTGGGGCCCCGACGCCAGGACCCACAGACCCTCCACTGTGCTCGGCTGCACCAGGTCGGCGAGTTCGCCGTCTCCGCGTAGGGAATTGGTGAAGCCGATGTGGCCGAGCAGACCGCTGCGCTGATCCACCTGCGGACGCCTCAGGTCGGCGTCGACCAGGACGACGCGCCTCCCCGCCTCCACGAGTGCGGCGGCGAGGTTCATCGCCGTGGTCGTCTTCCCCTCCACCGCGATCGGGCTGCTCACGAGAATGATCTTGGGAGGACGGTCGACGCTCGCGAACGTCAGGTTGGTGCGAACTTTGCGGAAGGCCTCGGCGGCGGGCGTGGCACCACCCTTGAAATCGATGAGCCCCTTCTTCTTGAGCAGGTCATCCGCGGGGATCGCGCCCAGCACCGGGGTGTCGCTGATCGCTCCGAAGTCGCTCTCGCTCTCGACCTTGTTGCTGAAGCGGGCCCGGGCAAGGACTCCGAGCAACCCGATCAGCAACCCGACGACGACACCGAGCGCGACGTTGCGGGTGGTCTTGGGGGTGACCGCCTTGTCGCCGGCGCTGGCCGGTGTCACCACGGTCAGTTTGGCCAGCGGTCGTCCACCGCCACTGGGGGTCTCGAGGCGTGCCACGTACGACGTCATCGACTGCGCGACCGCGTTGGCCAGGTTGCTCGCCGTCGCCCGGCTCGAGTCCGTCGCGATGATGTTGAGCAAAACGGTGTCGGTCGTGGTGGTCGCGGCCAGCTTCGACTTGGCGTCGGAGACCGAGAGCTTCAGACCACCGTCGGAGATCGCCTGCTGCAGAACGGCATCGGAGTCCACCAGCTTCGTGTACGACGTGACCCGCTGCTGCGACGCCAGTGAACCCTGGTACGCGGTCTGGGAGTTGTCGTCGGCGCCGGAGGTGACGTAGAGCGTCGCGGTGGCCTGGTACTCGGGGGTCTGGATCAGGCTGTAGCCCAGTGCCAGCAGGCCGACCAGTACGCCGACCGCCACGACCGTCAGCCACCCACGGCGGAGAATAGACACGACTTCCCGCACCGACTCGCCGCCGTCGCCCTGACCTCTCGGATCCTCAGTCATCTCACGTCCTTATCGCCGTCGAAGGCTGAATGTGAGAAACAGCCATCTTCTGAGTTTCGTGAAACTCGTGTCGTCACCCTAAAACATCTGGCCTGGTTCCTCCGGCCAACGTGGGTGTCCTCCATCAATTCCCACATCCTGCCGATTGCCTTTCCGTTATTGCACATGTGCGAAAGGCGGAACAGCAGATGCATTTCCTCACGTGCGCAGAGTCGCCTGATTGGACCGATACCATTCCACGGTTGCCTCGATCCCCTCCGGAAGAGAAATCTTCGGTTTCCATCCGCTTTCGAAGAGCGTGCTCACGTCGAGCAACTTCCGCGGGGTGCCGTCCGGCTTGGACAGGTCCCACTGCGTCTCTCCCGTGAAGCCGACCGCGCCGGCCACCAGATGCGATATGTCCCTGATGGTCTGGTCGTCACCGGTGCCCACGTTGACCTGCTGCGGACCGTCGAAGTTCTCGAGCAGGTGCAGGCAGGCCGAGGCCATGTCGTCGACGTGGAGGAACTCGCGGCGCGGGCTCCCGCTCCCCCAGTTGACCACCTCGGCATCGCCTGCCGCGCGCGCATTGTCGTACCGCTGGATGAGCGCAGGCAGAACGTGGGACGTGGTGGGCGAGAAATTGTCACCGGGACCGTAGAGATTTGTGGGCATCGCCGATATCCACGGGAGACCGTATTGTCGCCGCACCGCCTGGACCTGAAGAATTCCCGCGATCTTTGCAATCGCATAAGCATCATTGGTGGGCTCTAGAGTTCCGGTCAGTAAAGAATCTTCTCTGATCGGCTGCTCTGCGAACTTCGGATAGATGCACGACGATCCGAGGAAGAGAACGCGTTCGACGCGCTCATCGAGCGCAGCGTCGAGAAGATTGACCTGCACCTGGAGGTTCTCGGAGATGAAATCCACCGGGTAGGTGTTGTTGGCCATGATCCCGCCGACCTTCGCCGCCGCGACGACCACGACATCGGGCTGTACATCGGCCATGAATCGGAACACCGCCGACCGGTCCAACAGGTCCAGCTCCTGCCGGGTCCGTCCGACGAGGTCGGTGAACCCCTCCGACTCGAAGTGGCGCCACAGCGCTGATCCGACCAGGCCACGGTGGCCCGCCACGTAGATCCTGCTGTCGCGATCCAACCGAGCGGGATCAAAGGTCACTTCTTGCATAACCGTTCCTATGTCCAATCCGGGAGAGCGGGGGTGTCGATCCAGTGCGACCCCTCGAACTCCAGTGCCGCGATGTCGGCATCGACCATGATCCGAGCCAGCTCGGGAGCGTGCACCTGCGCTTTCCACCCGAGTTCGACACTCGCCTTCGTCGCGTCGCCGATGAGGGCGTCCACCTCGGTGGGGCGTAGGTACCGGTCGTCGAAACGAACGTGGTCCTGCCACTTCAGGCCGGCATGGGAGAACGCGGTCTCGACGAATTCACCGACGGTGCAGGCGGTACCGGTCCCGAGCACGTAGTCGTCGGGCTTGTCGGCCTGGAGCATCCGCCACATCCCCTCGACGTATTCCGGTGCGTATCCCCAATCGCGCACCGCGTCGAGGTTTCCGAGGTACAGAACCTGCTCGCGTCCCGCTTTGATACGCGCGACGGCTCGGGTGATCTTGCGTGTCACGAACGTCTCGCCGCGCCGCGGCGACTCGTGATTGAAGAGGATCCCGTTGACCGCGAACAGACCGTAGGCCTCGCGGTAATTCCTGGTGACCCAGTAGGCGTACACCTTGGCGGCACCGTAGGGCGACCGCGGATAGAGCACGGTGTCCTCGTTCTGCGGCGGCGGCGACGCACCGAACATCTCGCTGCTCGACGCCTGATAGAACCGGCAGTCGACTCCCGTCAGACGAACGGCCTCGAGGAGTCGGATCGCGCCCATACCTGTTGTGTTGCCGGTGTTCTCGGGCTCGTCGAAGCTGACTCGGACGTGCGACTGCGCGGCCAGGTTGTACACCTCGTCGGGACGAATGGTCGCGAGCAGGGTCACCAGCCGGGCACCGTCACTGAGGTCGCCGTAGTGGAGGAAGAGCTTGGCCCCCGGTTCATGCGGGTCGACGTACAGGTGATCGATGCGCGCCCGGTTCACCGTCGAACTCCGACGCACGATCCCGTGGACCTCGTACCCCTTCCTCAGGAGCAACTCGGCCAGATACGAACCGTCCTGTCCTGTGATTCCCGTGATCAGAGCGACCTTGGACATTCATTCCACCCCCGTTGTGCGTGCATTCGATCCTGACCACCCATTGCGGCCTCCTGACGGCGACGACCCGCGATCTGTCGCGGATTCTCCGCCGCGGGGTTGCTCCGCGCTCAATATGCACCCGCCTGATGCAGGACGGCGCGAAGTGTCCTCAGCAATATCTGCAGGTCCTGTGCGATCGACCAGTTCTCCACGTAGGTCAGATCCAGACGCACGGCCTCCTCCCACGAGAGATCCGACCGCCCGGACACCTGCCAGAGGCCCGTGATCCCCGGCCGGACCAACATCCGCCGCACCACCGGTCCTTCGTACTGCTCCACCTCGGACGGCAACGGTGGGCGCGGCCCGACCAGACTCATCGATCCGCCCAACACGTTGAAGAGTTGCGGCAACTCGTCGAAGCTGTAGCGGCGGATGAACTTCCCGACCCGCGTGACCCTGGGATCGTCGCGGATCTTGAACAGGAGTCCGGCCCCCTCGTTGAGTACCGAGAGGTCGGCGAGTCGCGTATCGGCGTCGACCTGCATCGACCGGAACTTCCACATCCGGAACGGGGTGTTGTTGAGCCCGATCCGTTCCGCCTTGTAGAAGACGGGTCCGCGCGAGTCCACCTTCACCGCGATCGCGCACGCCAGCAGGACCGGCGCCGCGAGCACGAGAACGACGAGCGCCCCGACCCGGTCGACCGAGGCCTTCAGGAGGCGGTTCGCACCGGAATAGGTGGGCTTGTCGATGTGGAGCAGCGGCAGGCCGGCGACGGGGCGCACCAGCATGCGCGGCCCGGCCACGTCGATGACCCCGGGATCGACCACCATGTCGACGTGCATGCCCTCGAGCTCCCAGGACAGCTCCCGCATGGCGGAGTGCCCGAGCACCTCGGCAGATGTCACCGCCACCGTGGTCGCGCGCGACTGGAGCACCGCGGAGCGCGCATCCGCGAATTCACCGAGAATGGGTACCTCACGCCGGCCGACCGTCATCGACGAACACGGATCGACGCCGAGTAACGGCACGCAGACGCCGACCACGTCGTACCCGAGTGACGGGTTGCGATCCAGATGGGCGACAAGTGGCTTCGCCGATCGTTCGCTGCCCATCACCAACACATGATTCATGCACTTGCGCTGCGCCCGACCCCGAATGAGGTGCGCTCGCCACCCGTAATGAACCAGGAGCAGAAGAAATGTACCGAGCGGCAAAGCAATTGCAATAAGTCCACGGGCAATATTTAATTTGAACAAAAGATCGACGATCGCCAGCAAACCAAAGACAGCGAGACAGGCCTTGAGAACACGACTGTATTCGGTGGCTCCGCCGCCGAGAATTCGCACGTCCGCCACACGGAAAATGTGAAGGTTCACAATCCAGACCACCGAGAGCACGATGGTCACCACGATCACCGGCGCATGGATCGAGGCGACGGGTACGGCGGGATCCACGCCGAAGCGGATGACCTGGGCCAGCGCCACGACCACCGGAATGACGAGTGCGTCGCTCCAGAGAAGGCGGGTTCGGTAGCGATCCGCCCAGGTGGAAAGCCTTTCGCGGGATTCGGGCGTCCTGGACCGATTCGGCCACGCCACGCGCGACCTCGCTGGATACGGACGGCGCTCAGCGTTCACCGACACGCATCCTCCGATCGAGTCGAGACAACAACGATTACCTCCGCACACCCCCGAATGACCTGTGGTGAGTAATTCGCTCGACCGGATGAGTGAATTCGCTATTACCAATCGATAATTCTTGATTGAGCAAACACGTCACGCCGGTCGACCGCTCGTCATTGAGCAGTTCAGCAAAGATACAATTCACGATCGACGCTTACAAGCCCAGAACCCCTGATGGCGGAAAAGGCCGGTCGACCATTCACGCCGACCACGCAGATGCGACTGATTGACCACAATATGTCATCGCATGCCGGCTGTCGCGACAAGTCGCCCGAACGTATGAACTAACCTTTGCTTACCGCAAACAATCCGAAGTGAGGTCAGGGTTGGCCGGGATTGAGGGCGATGAATAGCCCCTCTGCCTCGGCACACAGGCGGTCACCGTCCTTCATCGTCGCGGCGACGAAGATCTTGCGACCATCGAGGCGTGTGATCGATGTCGCAATGGCGAGCTCGGTGTTCAGCGGGGTGATGGAGCGATAGTTCACCGTCAGGTACGCGGTCCGGGTCACCTTCCCGGTGGCAAGGGCTGACGTCATGCCCAACAGGTCGTCGAATGCGGTGCAGATGTACCCGCCGTGCGCGGCGTTGTTGCCACCCAGGTGGAATCGGGTGAAGGTGACCCGCGCCTGGACTCCGTCATCACCGGCTCTGTCGACCAGGTAGGGCGGCAGGGTGATGTTGCCCCGGGCCGGGAGATCGATACGGGTACCCGACGGCGACTCCCACTCGTTGATCTCGACGGCCGCCAGTTTCGCGTTCACCGCGGTGAGGTCGTCGATCAGCTCGTCGACCAGGGTGTCGGACGGGTACGCCGCCCGCGCCCGATCCATGAACTCGCGGACCTTCTCGATGAACTCGCCGTACCGGGGTCCACCGCGATCGACGCTGATCATCATGTCGGTGCGGAACCCGCCCTCATGTGCGTCCTCGGTCCGCTCGCCCGACGTCGGGGTGGACTCGGACGTGCCGTCGATACTCATCCGGTCAGGTTATCGACCCAGGTGAGCGGGCTGCGAAGCGGTTGCCACTAGCCTACTGAGCATGAGTGACGACGCCGCGAATCCCTTCACCGCCGAGCACTGGACAGTGGTGGACGGCTTCGACTCCCTGACCGACCTCACCTATCACCGGCACAGCGAACCCGGGCGTGAAAACGGGATCGTCCGAATCGCTTTCAACCGTCCCGAGGTCCGCAACGCGTTCCGCCCGCACACCGTCGACGAGCTGTACCGCGCCCTCGACCACGCTCGCCGCTCCCCTGACGTGGGCACCATCCTGCTCACCGGCAACGGGCCCAGCGAGAAGGACGGCGGATGGGCGTTCTGCAGCGGCGGCGATCAGCGCATCCGTGGACGGTCGGGCTATCAGTACGCGGGCGGCGACACCGCCGACACGGTCGATTCCGCGCGTGTGCAGGCCGAGGGCGGCCGCCTGCACATCCTGGAGGTGCAGCGACTGATCCGCACGATGCCCAAGGTCGTCATCGCCGTGGTCAACGGGTGGGCGGCCGGTGGCGGCCATTCGCTGCACGTGGTCTGCGACCTCACCATCGCATCCCGCCAACACGCGCGGTTCAAGCAGACCGACGCAGACGTGGGCTCGTTCGACGCCGGCTACGGCAGCGCCTACCTCGCCAAGCAGGTCGGACAGAAGTTCGCCCGGGAGATCTTCTTCCTCGGCAGGGCCTACGACGCCGAGACCATGCAGCGGATGGGGGCGGTGAACGAGGTGGTCGACCACGCCGACCTGGAGGACACCGCGATCGAGTGGGCTCGCGCCATCAACGGCAAATCGCCGACCGCACAACGGATGCTGAAGTTCGCGTTCAACCTCACCGACGACGGCCTGATGGGCCAGCAGGTGTTCGCTGGTGAGGCGACCCGACTGGCGTACATGACCGATGAGGCCGTGGAGGGACGGGACGCGTTTCTCGAGAAGCGCGATCCGAACTGGGAGTCGTTCCCCTACTACTACTGACGTCCACGGCGCCGGCGACTCACCGAGGACCCGGGTGCGGCGTGAGTAGATCGTTACGCACCGAGAAGGTGGCGTAACGCGGGTGATCCACCCCGCTGGTGAACTGGATCTCGAGCCGGTTCCCGACGACGCGGACCGCCGATCCCCAGCCTCCCGCCGAATCACCCGGAGACACCCATGCCCAATCTCTTCTCGCCCTACACGCTCAAGGGCGTGACCCTGCGCAACCGAATCGTCATGTCCCCGATGACGATGTACCGGTCCACCGACGGCAAGATGGACGACTTCCACGTCAGCTATCTCGGCGCCCGAGCCGCGGGCGGCTTCGGACTCGTCTTCCCCGAACAGGTCGCCATCACCCCCGACGGCCGAACCTCCACCACCTGCGCCGGCATCTGGGACGACGACCAGATCGAAGGCCACAGGCGGGTCACCGACACCATCAAGATGTTCGGCGGCGTCGCGGGCATCCAGCTCGGCCACACCGGCCGCAAGGGCAGCGAGGTACCGAAGTACAAGACCATCGACGGATACCCCGGCGGATCGCAGTTGCCGCCGGATCATCCGCAGGGATGGACCTGCCGCGCGCCGTCGGCCATCCCCTACGGCGGCGACCACTCCTTTCCCGTCCACGAGTTGACCCGCGACGAGATCAAGGACCTCTACAAGAGCTACGCGGATGCGGCCCTGCGCGCGGCGGACGCCGGCTACGAGTGGCTCGAGATGCACTACGCGCACGGCTATCTCGGCGCGAGCTTCTTCTCGCCGCTGGCCAATCAGCGCACCGACGAGTACGGCGGCAGCCTGGAGAACCGAGCCCGCTTCCACCTCGAGGCCCTCGACGCGGTCCGCGAGGTCTGGCCGGCGGAGTACCCGTTGACCATGCGGTTGGGTTCCGACGACCTCAACCCCGACGGGACGCAGTTCGACGACGCGATCACCGCGATCGGGTGGATGAAGGAGCACGGTCTCGATCTCGCCGACATCTCGCTGGGCTTCAACACCGACGACATGCGCAACAACCCGATGGGCAACCAGGGCTTCATGCTCTCCCGTGCCGAGCGCCTGAGGAACGAGGTCGACATCCCGATCGCCACCAGCTGGAACCTGGGCGTGCCGGAGAAGGCCGACGAGGTCATCCAGAACGGGGTCATCGATCTCGCGTTCCTGGGTCGCCCGGCGCTGTCGAACCCGCACTGGCCGGTGTGGGCCGCGCGGGAACTGGGATACGACAACCCCTTCGAGCTCGTTCCCGACGACTGGCGCTGGTGGCTGGAGAACTTCCGTGGCCACGAGCCCAGCATCGGCCTGCCCCCGGCGACCGAGATCCTGTCCGAGGAGGAGTCCGCGGCGTAGCACCGGGCGGTGCGTCAGGTTGCGGGGGCGATCCGCACGGTCGACGCCAGCGCGTCACTGACCGTCGTCGCCCACAGTCGGTAACCGTCGGCATTGGGGTAGGCGGTCGGGCCGGCGAAGACCGCGCCCGGCTCGGACCTCGCGAACGCGGCATCGACGTCGATGGTCTGGAATCGGTTGATCCTCGCCGAGACCCGCAGATCGTCGGCAGCCGTCGTGCCGCCGAAGGAGACGCTCCGCTGACCGGGCGAGGTCGGTTGTAGTACGGCGACCACGGCCGCGCCGGGCAGACGCTCGCGCAGCCGGGTCATGAGTTCTATCGACCGTTGGGCGAGTTCGCCACCGTCGACGACCACACCGTTGCTGACGATCACGACATCGACGTGGGGAACACCGCCGGGGATCCACCGATCGAGTGTCTGCCGGAAATAGGTGATGTTCCGAGACGTCGACGCGTTCCATATGGTCACCGGCGCACCTCGCGCCGACCAGGCGCGGGTCGCCGAGCCGTACCGCCCTGCGGAGCCGAGACGCCAGTCCCGGATCTCGACCGTTCGCCCGAATCGCTGCCCGAGCGACTGTGCGGCGAGGAACACCCAGGAACCGGAGGACTTGCCGGTTCCGTCCCCGACGACGAGGAGGTTCACCGGTTCATCGGTCTTCGCGAGCACCGTCGAGAGGGCCGGACCGCCGGCGGCGCTGTGCGGCGGATCGACCGGAGCGCTCGGTACGGCGATGTCCGCGAGGGGCTCGGTGGCCGAGGTCACCATGAGGGCGGTGGTGATCACGACGCCGACGATGACCACCGCGAGCGGCACGGACCACACCCGTCGTCTCATCGAGGCACGTACCCTTCCACCACCCCGTGTGCGGAGCACGCGCTGCGTGCGTGGACACCAGGCTACGTCTGCTCGGACTCGATCTGCCCGTCAAACGCCGACCGGGTGGCGACGCAGTGGTGCCGACTCATCGACGGTGGTGTGGCTACCGGGCCCTCACCGGGTCCAGCTGCATGCCGCACAGGTGCAGCGGTCCGATCGCCGCACCGACGCACGCCATCGGATGCCCCACCGGGCGCGCTTGATCGGGCGCAGCAGACTGGGTTGGTCGGGGGGACCCGATGAGCGCAGGCCCAGCGCGTGATGGCCGCCGTCGCGCGACGAGAGCGATCCCTCGTACCGATACGAGTCACTCATACGATTCCCCCCGGAATTCTGCTGGTCACCGGAACCGACAGACCGCGCAGCGGACCTGTCACCGTGGACTCGTCCGAGGATAGCGGCAGTCGGTCGTCGGACGCGACCTCACCGTCGCGGCCGGCGCCGGTGCGGGGCCGTGTGCGACTCAGGTCCGCTTTCCACCCGGCCCTCGCGCACGCACCACCTTCGCCGGTACGCCTGCGACGACCGAGAACGGCTCCACATCGCTCGTCACCACCGATCCGGCGGCGACGATGGCCCCACGTCCGATGGTGACGGGACCGAGGATCAACGACTGCGCACCGATGACGGCACCTTCCTCGACTCGTACCGGGGCCTCGAACTCGGACTGGTCGATGACGGCGACGTCGGGATCGGACATCACGTGGTGCTCGGAGTAGATCTGCACGCCCGGTCCCGTCATGGTGTCGGGACCGAAATAGATCCCACCTCCCCCGTGGAGGAAGTTCGACATCCCGATCGCGACCCGCGAGGACAACTCCACGCCTTTCCCCAGTCGGCGCGGACCACCCGACCCCCGGATCAGCGTGTACCTGTCGATCGTGCACGAGTCACCGATACGAACCCCGTCCCGGGACAGCGCACTGATCTCGACGTGGTCACCGATCGCGACGTCACGCCCGACCGTCAACCGGTGACGGAACCGGATGCGCACCTTCTTTCCGATGAAGGCCTGAGGCAGACCGCGCGCGACGGCACGGGCCTTCTCGACCACGCGCTGCTGTATGAAGATCCCCAGCTCGTAGTCGGTCAGTTCGTCATCGAAGCCGACGCCGATCTCGCGACGCGAGACGTAGGAGGCCTCGATTCTCGCTCGCACGAATCGCAACGGTCTCATGTGTTCATCTCCTCGATGACGGATTGCCGGATTGAATCGACCACGTCGCCCCAGGACCGGATGGACCCGACGGTCACGTCTTCCCGTCCGCCCCTGGCGATCACCTGTCGCAGTGACCGGGCGATGTCGGCGACCGACAGCGGATCGAAGTAGTCCTGCGCGACGTCGGCTTCCCGGAAGACGGGTATGTCGCTGCAGATCACCGGCGCACCGAACGCCGCGGCCTCGACCAGAGGCAGACCGAAACCCTCGCCCAGGGAGGGGAACACGAAGGCCTCGCAGTGGGCGTAGCACCAGGCCAGCTCGTCGTCGGTGATGAATCCGGTGAAGACGACCCGCGCGCTGCTCGCGGCGAAGTCCGTCGACATCCCGTGGGGTGGGCCGATGATCACGAGCGTCACATCGGACGCGAGCGTCTCGTCGAGCGATTCGAACGCCGCGATCAACCGCTGCAGGTTCTTGCGCACGTTGATCCGACCGACCGCGAGCAGGAATCGCGATCCGATCTCCAGATCGGGCTCGCGTCGCGGGCCGTCGATCACCGTGAGCGATCCCGACAACCCGGCGTACCGGAGGCGCGATCGCGTTTCCGGCCAGGTTGCACCGATACGCGCATCTTCGGTTCTGGACGTGCTCAGAATCAGGTCCGCGCGCCGCAGAGTGGGCCTGATCAGGCTCAGGTACCTGCGCTCGACGAACGTGAACCAGTCCGGGTGTTCGACGAAGAGCACGTCGTGCACCATGCACACGCCCACGCCGGACGGGCGGAGCGCGGCGAAGTTGTGGGTGATCGTCGCGTCGTAGCCACGGCGTCGGGCGCCCACGGACATCGAGGTCAGCGCCTGCGGCACTCGGATCCGTCCGGTGGGGACGGCGCGGGCGGTGGCGGAGAACCGCGCGAGTTCAGCCTGGGCCGCCTCCACCTGGTGCGGCGCGACCACGGCATCGATGACGTCGTCGGGGTGACGCTCGGCCCACGAGCACAGCAGGTCACGGATGAGATGCTGGCCGGACGGTGCCTTGCCGGGTCCCCAGAAGGTGGCCTCGAACAGGACTCTCACAACGGGCCTCGCAATCCTCGGGTCGTCGCGCTCGGGACCAGCCGCAGAACATCCGCGGCGTGGTGGAGGAAGTCTGCGGAACGGCGCAGGTACACCGCGCGGGTGTCGGGACCTGCGGCCACGGCCTGCAGTGCGAACACCACGGCACGAAACGTCAGCCCGCCCGCGGTGACCAGCCCCCACGTCACGCACTGGTGGCGGTGCCGCGCCATGGACGAGCAGTAGAAGTCGTAGAGGTTCACGACCCAGGTGGAGCGGGTCAGTTCGCTGCCCGCGGTGGTCCCCCGGCGGCGCGGCGAGCTCTGACCCACGAGGTGGGTCGCCTCCACCGTCGTGACCAACCGACACCTCTCGGGGGTCGGTGCAGATCGAGGCAGTCCGAACCGCGCCGCACGCCAACACAATTCGATGTCCTCGGCGTACATGAACCATCTCTCCGACATGCCGCCCAATTGATCCCAGAGAGCACCGTGCAGCACCATGCACGCACCGGACACCCAGTCGGTCGGGATCGTCTCGAGTGGACCGTCGGCCTGTCTCGCCGTGAGGTAGTGACCGGCGAGGCTCGGGTGATCCGACGACAACCGGGACAGCCCGGAGTAGTGGGTGAACATCGCCCAGGGATGGGGAAACCGTCCGGCGCCGGCGATCTTCGCTGTTCCGCCCGGGTCGACGACTCGAGGCGCGATGACCGTGCCCGGTTCCGCGTCGGCGATGTCGCAGAGTTCCATGACCGAGGCGGCGGAGATGACCGCGTCCGGATTGAGGAGCATCAGCAGCGGCGACGTGCGGGTGGCGGCCGCCCTGTTGACGGCCCGCGCGAAGCCGAGGTTCTCCCCTCCCCGGATGAGTCGCGCCGTGGGGAATTCGTCGGTCACCAGCGTGCACGTCGAATCGCTCGAGTTGTTGTCGTAGACGATCAGCTCGATGTCCGGGTCGCCGACCAGCGCCTGTAGGCATGGCCGAACGACTGCGGAGCTGTTGTAGGTCACCACGATCACCGCGATCCGCACCTGCGCTCGCCTCCTTCGGGGGTCATCGGACGTGGCGCCCACGCGCGTCGGCGTCGGTCGGTCGGCGACGTAGCGTCGCGAGTCCGATCCCCGACACCGACAGACGGACAGTCGCGAACACCACCAGGGCGACGGCGAGCCCGGTCGGCCCCCACACAGCCACTCCGACGGCTTGCGATGCGACATCGAGCAGCACGGTGAGCAACCGCGCGCGATGCACCACTCGCGGATCGACGAAGAAGCGGTAGGCGAGGAACACCGATTCGAAGGTCTGGGCACTGATGATCGACAGGCCGAGAGGGATGATGAACGGCAGTGCGGCACGCGGACCCGGCGCGTCGACCGCGAGGAGGAGGACCGTGCCCGCGACCGCACCGACGACGATGAGAAGGACACCCTGGCTGAGCGACCATCGTGCTGCGAGTCGGGCCGCGGCCGACGGGCCCGGGGCCGCCCGAGAGGCCACCTGCCGCAGCATGACGGGCTGGAGTCCCTGGATGACCACGAACGCCGGCGCGAAGATCAGGCTGTAGGCGAAGCGGAAGCCGCTGGTCGCGACCGGGTCGTGCAGCGTGAACAGCAGGAGCAGTCCGACCTGGCTCCCGGCCGCGAGATACAACGACTCGGCCGTCAGCCGCCACCCGACGCGCATCCGTTCTCGGCGGTCGAAGCGGCCACGGGCCCGGGGCCGATCGACCACGAGCCCGACAGCGGCGACCAGCGCGAGGATCACGATCCACGCGGGGACGATGACTCCGCTGCCCGCCGAGCCTGTCGCCACCGTCGCCGCGACGACGGCCGCACCGACGAGGTAGACGCCACTGAGCGCGAAGGTCCGCGTGTGGATCCCACGCGCGACGAGCAGTTGGCGCGGGAGGTCGGACACGACGATCGCCGCCGCCACGCCTGCGCACAGGAACACGAACCCACCGACGACCTGCTGCCCCACCCACAGGCCCGAGGTCACCGCCGCGATCACCCCGATGACCACTGCGGCGAACCAGCCAGAGCGCGCATCGACCGCGGACGTCGGGTCGACCCGTTCCCTCCCGGCCCACACCAGCAGCGAGTAGACCCCCCAGGAGCGCATCGCCGCGACCGCGACGAACGCCAGCGCGGTCGAGACGGACAGGGCCGCATACTCTTCGGGGCGCATGGTGAAGCCGGCCACCGCGTTGAGGAGGAAGAAGCCGCCGGACCAGGCGCCCTGGTCGGCGACGCGGATCAGCACCACGCGTCGCGTGGAAGGGGCCTCCGGGGCACCTCCCTCGACCTGTTCGATGAGCTCGCGATCGGTCATGGTTCCCCACGACGACGGTCGGCGAGTTCGATCAGTTCACGTGCCAACCGCTCGAATCGACGTGTCGACCAGTCGACATCGGGTCGTGCGGTGTCGCGGGCGGCGGCGATCACCGCGACCGCCATGTCGTCGATGGACATCGTCGGCCTGGGGTCGACGACCACGCCGGCACCACCGCACTGTCGGAGCACAGAGGCGGCGCCCGTCCCGGCGAAACACATCACCGGCAGGCCGACGCTCGTCGCCTCGCCGACCACGCCGCTCGCCCCCTCCCGCCCCGATGGGTGCACCAGCACGTCCGCCGACGCCATGGCCGCGCCGACCTCGTCACGAGAGACGTTCCCGTGGAACCGAACCCGCTCGCCGAGACCCAGTTCGTGGATTCGTCGACGCAGTGTGTCCGCACACGGTGTGTCGGCGTGGCCGAGGATCTCCAGGGTTGCCGTCTGCAGATGCGGGCTGGACAGGATCTCGACGGCGATGTCCGGACGCTTCCTCGGGATGACATGACCGACGTAGAGGAGCTTCAGGCCACCGTCGTCGGCCGCACGGGGTGATCTGTCGACCCCGAATCGAGTCTCCTCGACGACGACGTTGGAGAAGATGCGATGCGGTACCCGCGAGCCGCCCAGGGCCCGAGCAGCCGACTCGTTCTGCGCGAGCACGAGATCACAGCGCCGGGTGACGCGGCGCGCGACCAGGCGGATCACCACCGTCCGCGCGGCCTGCGCGGCAGCCTGTACCAATCCCCCGACGTGTCGGGGCCGGAGCAGGAACACCGACGCGACTCCCCCCGCACCGACCGGGCCCCACACGCGCAGGGTCGTATCGTCCAGCGCGGTGATCGGGGTGCCGAGCAGCTCGGTGGCAAAGGTGACGTGGTGGGCGTAGACGATCCGGTTCGTCGCGGCCAGACGCCGGACCGTACGCCGGGCGTGCCGCACCCACCACTCGTGTTCGAGACGGGTGAATCGTGGGTAGTGCCACCGGAAGAACGGCGGGTCGACCGGGAGGTCCACGCAGACCAGCTCGATCGTCGCGCGCAGCTCGTCGGGGATGGCGTCGACAGAGGAGTCGTACGATCGTCGGTTGGTGACGACCAGGACCCGGAGCCCGCGTTGCGCAGCGACCCGTCCGGTGGCCAGGGCGAATTGCCATCCGACGCCCGGTTCGCTGGTCATGCTCGGATGGATCACGAAGGCGGACAGCAGGATCGCATCGCCCACCGACCCTTCGCTCATCGCGCACTCGTTGACTCGAGGGTGTCAGGCGAGGTGGCCGCGTCCCCGTCGACACCCTGGTCCGCGCGTTCGGGCGACCGGCGCCCCTGCGGCGGCCGGTCGTCGTGGTCCGCGCAGATGACCAGCGCGATGAACACCCACGGGAAGGCGAACCAGATGATGTTCGTGAACGAGGCGCTGAGCGCCAGACACAGTGCGAGCGGGGCGAACAGCAGACGTCGTCGCACCGACAGCGCCATCGACACCAGCGCGATCCCGAAGAAGATCGCACCTATCCACCCGGAGTCGTAGACGACCCCGATCCAGAGTGAACTCAGATACGTCGCGCCCACCCCCGTGATGTCCACGAGGTGGGTCTGCGAGAACGAGTTGAGCCCGGATCCGGCCAGGGCCAGGAAGTCACGCTGCGCGATCTCCGAGATCGCGGTCTTCCAGATGTCCAACCGATAGGCCCCGGTGCCCGACCCGAGGTCGGTGACGTGGGTCAGTCGCCACAGGATGCTGTCGGTGTCGTCGGTGGGCCCCTGGCCGAGAACGACAACCGCCGCCAGGAGGAGAACCGCACCGACACCGCCGGTGACGAGGGGGTTCCGCCGGAGGTTGCGGAGCAGATAGAACACCGCCAGGACCACCAGGCCGAGCCACGCCGCACGTGTCGTGGTCAGGATGGTCGCGACCGGGATGGGGATCGCAGCCAGGTAGACCCGGTTCGACAGGTCAAGCCGGGTGCCCTTCGCGCAGAAGAACAAGACGCCCAGCCACCCGACGCACATCGCGCCCATCACGTTGTACTCGAACGCCAGTCCGCGCAGCCGGCTGCTCGGATCGGGGATCCAGAGCAGTATCGAGACCACGCAGATGGCCGAGAGTGTGTAGGTACCGCTGGTGACGGCGAACCGGATCGAGTCGAGGCGCGTCAGCAGAGGTACCACCACGAGCAATGCGGCGATGAGCTGCACACACATACGAAGACTCGCTCCGGCGTCGACCGCGAAGAACATGCTGGAGACGATGCCGACTGCAACCCACCCGGCGAGGCCGAGAATGATCGCGTGGAGGTGGCGGATCCGGCGGACGGGCGCACGATTGGCGAGCAGCGACGCGACGAGCAGCGGTGCCGCGAAGTACTCGGGACGGACCGTGAGCCCACCGGGTGAGACGAGCACGCCGTTGGCGCAGATCGCCACGAAGAAGACCACCCACGCCGCCCGCAGCGAGTAGGTACACAGCGCGATGACGGCGATCACCCCGATGATCGCTGCCGCGATCAAGGTCGCCGTCGGCATCACGAGCCCGGACCCTGCGACCGCGAGGGCGACCACGAGGAGCGCGGCGTCGGTGGGCGCCCCGTCACCCACGACCGCCCACTGTGGCCTGGGTGCGAACCGGCGAGGTGCGCGATACGCCCAGCCCAGCAGCCAGCCGCGCATCGCGAGGATCACCAGCATGGCGCCGCCCGCGAAGGCCGCCCCCCATGCGGCCTCGCGACTGTCCGACGCCGCGCCGCGCACGTCATGCGGTTGGTCGACGAGAACCACCGTCGCGGCCGGTCGTCCTCCATCCTGCGGCGTCTCGAGTTCGGTGACCAGATCCTCGAACTCGGCGAAGACCGCCCTCGCGAGAGCGGTCGCGCCTGCGCGATCCCGGTTCACGACGGTGATGTCGATGACCGCGGATCCGGGCGCGGCCCGCACCTGCAGCCGCCTGCTGATGTCCGCTGGGGATGCGGCGAGTCCGTACGTCGCGCTCAACCGTTGGGCGAATGCCCGGCTGCGGAGCAGGTCGACGTAGGACGGCACGCGCGCCGCCGACCCGCCGACCGCCTCGGCGAACTGCACGTCGTTGCGCGCCTGCGCGGCGACGTACACCGACATCGCCACCGAGTGCGATGCGGGCGTGGTGCGGGCGTGCACGACCCCGAGACAGCCACCCAGGATCACCGCCATCGCGAAGAGGAGAACTGATGGGACGATCGCCGACCGAAACGGGAGGCGATGTCTCTCGTCAGCCGGTCTCGGCCGGACAGGCGCAGGTTCCCGCGGTCTCGGTGAGATGCGGTGGTGGCGGCCGCCGGACGACGCCGACGGGGTCGAGGTGAACCGCTCATCGATCGTCCAGACCGAACGGGTCGGCCCCTCAGCGTGCCGCGTCACGACCGGCCGCCTTGGCGAGGATCGCCTCGTACGCCGAGCACACGCTGTCCCAGGTGAACGAGGTACGAGCTCGCTCCGCCGCGCGTGCGCCCAGGAACTCACGCGTCTGGTGATCGTGGATCACGGCGGACAGCTCGGCGGCTATGGCTGTCGGGGTCGGCTGGCAGAACACGGCCGCGTCCGCCAGCACCTCGCGGTTGAAGACGGTGTCGCGCGCGACTATCGGTGCACCGCATGCCATCGCCTGGACGAGGGCGGGGTTGGTGCCGCCGACGCTGTGCCCGTGGAAGTAGACGGCCGCGTTCTGCCACAACGCGAACAGGCGTCGATCATCCGAGATGTGTCCGAACCACTGCACCCGCGGATTGCGGTCGCGCAGCGCTCGAACCGAGTCCTCGATCGGCCCCCCGTACCCGGAGGAACCCACGATGACGACGTCGCACTCGGCGCTCAGCTCATCGACCGCCGCGATGAACTCACCGACCGTGTTCTCGGGGACGAACCTCGCAACCATGAGCACATACGGCCTGCCCTCCAATTCCGGAGGCGGCGGCAGCCGCTCGGGCGCGGTGGCCCCGTACGGGATGTACGTGCCGCCTCGTCCCATGACGTTCTGCCAGTACGCGTCGATCTCGTGCGCGTCGCAGATCAGGTGATCGGCGAACGTCGCGGTCATCCGCGCCCCGGCCCGGAACGTCGTCTTGGCCAACGCACCCCACTTGTCGCGTTCCCATTCGATCCCGTCGACGTTCACGACGGTCGGAATGGAGCGGGATCGGAGCAGGGGCAACCAGAATCCGTTGGCCACGTTGAGCACCAACGCGACATCCGGTGCACGCCTGGCCGCATTGGCGGTCGCGGTCGCACCGAAAGTCAGTGTGCTGAGCGAACGACTTTCGATACCGCGGGTGTGTATCTGTTCCACGCGGCGATCGGTCTCCGCGAATTCTTCCAGATCCCGACGTCGCCCATAAACCGCGACGTCCCATCCCCAGTCGGCGAGGTATGGCGCCAGGTGGCGGACAAGGGTCTCGAAGCCGCCGTAATAGCTCGGGTAACCGCGAGATCCGATTATCACAACCGACGGCTTCATCGCACGATTTCCTCCGCGATCCTTCTCCGCACAACGACTTCTCTCCGGGACAACATGCAGTGCAGGTATCGGACGGACAAACCCGCCGAATTGGCTGTTTGAGCAAGCATACGACCGAACATCGGCTTCCGAGGGGCGACGGAGACCATTCCGCGATCACCGACGCCGAATTCCATTATCGGAAGCGCGCGACGAGCGATAACTTGCGGCTCGATGTATCCAATTCCGTTGACGCGGTGGCAACATGAGTTCTCGGCAAGGTTCTCCGCCAAGCGACGTGGATGGCCACTTTCGTTGCTAGGATAGTTTCGATGAACGACCCGAGCACCGAAATTGCCGAAATTCGACGGCTCTACCTCGAGATCGTCAAGCGCAGCCTCACGGGCGCGCTGGCAGAAGACAATGACTCGGTTCTGGGTGGGGTCAGGTGGAAAGGAAATCCTTCCCGAATAAAACGACTTGCGAATGCCGTTGCCGGTTTCGCCGATCGTTTCGACGTCGAGATCGCCATCAAGAGGCCGTACGACGCAGAGCGTCGGGAAGCCGGTCTCGATTGGCCGTCGCGAGCCGAATCGATGATCGGGTTACGTCGGATGACGAATATCGAGGAATGCATCCGGGCCGTGATCACCGATGAGGTCGAGGGCGATCTCATCGAGACCGGCGTCTGGCGTGGTGGCGCGACGATCTACATGAAGGCCAACCTGCGGGCGTGGAACGACACCACGCGAACGCTCTGGGTCGCCGACTCGTTCGAGGGGCTCCCGCCACCGGACGCGACGCGATATCCGGCGGACACGGGCGACCGAAACCATGAACTCGGCGGGCTCGCCGTTGGCGCACAACAGGTCCGACACAACTTTGATCGCTACGGTTTGCTCGATGACCGGGTGAGGTTCCTGGTCGGTTGGTTCAAGGACACCCTCCCCACCGCTCCGATCGAGTCCCTCGCCGTGATGCGACTCGACGGCGACATGTACGAATCCACGATTCAGGCGCTCGACTCGCTGTACCCAAAGCTGTCGCCGGGTGGTTTCTGCATCATCGACGACTACGGCAGCCATTCGTCGCAGGCCGGTAAGGCGGTCCGCGACTACCGCCGCGACCACGGGATCGACGACGAGATCGTCGACATCGACGGGTCAGGGGCGTTCTGGCGTAGGTCGTGAGACGCCTCGATCGCCGGCGGGACACTCAACTCGTCGGCACCGCCGCGCTGCGGGGTGTCGACTCGTGAGCCAAGATGCACGCATGCTCCGCTCGACACCGAGATCGACCGTGACCGCCCGGGTCTCGGTCGTCGTCGGCGTCGCCATCCTGGCAGCGGGTGTCGCCGTCGCGGGCAATCCGGAGCCGCAACCCGACACCGATCGTCCGGTTCGGGAGGTGGCCGCTCTGATGGATCCCGGCCACGGGCAGTCGTACGCACTCGCGTTCGGGGACTCGTATTTCACCGGGTCGCAGGACGTGACCCAGGCTCAGACCTTCGGCCGACTGGCCTTGAACAGCCTCGGATACTCGGTCGCCATCAGGGGGCACGGCGCCACCGGATACGTGACGGGGTCCCACATCGACGGGTGGCCCAACTACGTCAGCCAGGTGAGCGACGACTCGCTGTCGAATCTACCGACGGAAGCCATCAAGGTCATCGTTCTCGAGGGCGGCATCAACGACGCGATAGTCGACGTCGATCCCCGTCTGGTGCAGCTCAATGCCAACTGGGTGATGCGCACGCTGCGGGCGCGTTATCCCGACGCCGTCCCGGTGGCACTGGGGGTCACGCCCGACGAGTCCGGGATCCTGAGCGGCAAGCGCCTGGCGATCACCGACGCCATCGCGCGCGCGGCCGCGGCCGCCCAGTGGCGTTTCATCGATGCGCGGTCGATGATCACGCCCGATCGCGCCGGTCAGATCATCGGCGCAGACCGCCTCCACCCGACCCCGGCCGGCCACCGACTCCTTGCTGCCGCGCTGCGAGAGATGTTGGTGGATGTCGGCGTCCCTGCGATCGCACCCCCGGCCTCGCCACTCGATGCGGCCGCACGCAGGTAGGTCCCGCACCACGCGGACGGAATATATTCTCCCTCGATCGGATCCTTTGTTGAGGGATGCGAAATATGAAGCAGAACAATGTGATCGTGAATGATTGTTGAATACAAAGATCTTACTGCGGGAAACAATCCTTGTACGTCATGGTGGACCCGGGTCCACCGCTGCAGCAAAGTCGAGATTTACTCTCCGCCAACAAGATCGACGAGAGTCTCGATCACGTAGATCAAACGGATGAATAGCGTGGAAGTAAGAGCCGGTGGCGCCGCGTCGGGGCGAGTCGGCTCGCTCACAGGGTGTGAAAATGTTCAGACTGTGTTCTAAGCTACAACCCGGTTCAGTCAATTTTCTGGGGCAGGTTGCTCCGCACATTCGGGGGTTCGGTGACAATCGACTACATGACTCTGACGAGTCTCGAACGGCAGCGCTCACGGTCGTCGCATCGCCGGACGGTGGCGGGGTTGAGTTCGGCGCAGACGTTCGTCGGTTGCACCGGGAACACCGCTGCGAGCGGTAGTGATTCCGAACTGGATCGGGTGTTCGCCCGCAGCGGCGACGAACTCCGCGCGGGCCGCTTCTCCGCCGGTTACCTCGTGCCGCTGGACGAGCTCCCCTCGGAGCTCGAGCTGGTTCCGGTGGCCAAATGCGGTGGCATGCGCACGATCACCACGTCCGACTTCGCGAAAGGCCGGTCTCCCGAGGACGTCGCCTGGGCCGTGAAGGCGATGTACGAAGAGGTCCTGCCCCGTGTCGCGCAGAAGGGCGACGCCGAGCGCCTGCTGCAGGAGTTCGACAACAGGCAGGGCCGCACCGGATTTCGCAGCATGACCAGTGCCTACCGCTGGTTCTTCGGCGACATGGCCATCACCACCGACATCGCCGACGACGGCACGCTGCTGATCGTGAACGGGGCGCATCGTCTGTGGGCCGCGCGCCGGATGGGCATCACGCACGTACCGGCACGGGTGTTCCGACTCTCCTGATCGACGTCTCGGAGCGGCCCCGACCAGGGGCTACTTTCCGACCATCTCCGCGTAGGCCGCGTACATGCGCCGGCCGATCTCACGTCCCGCCTCGGCGTTGAAGTGCGGGTCCTCTCCACCGTTGAGCATGCCGTCCGGTGATGGGACGAATCGCGCGTGCGCGAAGCGGTTCGGGGTGTCCTGGTGCACGGCGTCGATACCCGCGAGCTTGGGCGGACCCTTGCGCATGTACTCCGGGCTGAGCTGTCCGAGTATGAACGGCACCGGTCCGTAACGGACTCGCAGTGACGCGATCAGCAGGTCGAACTGGGCCTGGTATTCGTCAGACGGGGTCAGCGGGCCGTCGGACTCGCCCTGATGCCACAGGATCGCCGACAGGGGCTGGCCACTGAACGCCAGAGCGGAATCGATCTGCTTGCACGCGTAGCGGAACAGGTTGACCCGCACGTCGGTGTTGCCCGGATCCCAGGAGTAGCCGTTCTTCGGATAGAACGACGTGTCACCGCGAGCGGTCGGCACCAGCAACACCGGTGTGCCGCTCGCCTCGGCCACCAACGAGCCGAACTCGGTCGCGAATCCGACGCCGCTGGTCGGCACCTCGTGGAGCAGCGGGTCACGCGCCTCGAGCGGCTTGCGCCCACGGTAGCGGCCGCACCCGGGCCACTGGTGCACACGCGGATCCGGTTCCCGCGCAGCGACACCCGGCGCCTCGATACCTGCGCCCGCGGCGTTGGACTGACCGAGGATCGCGACCACCGTGTACGGCTCGTCGAACGGCTCGACCGGGGCGCCGGTGGCTATCGCCTTCTTCACGATCGTCTTTGCGCGCTGCAGCATCCGCAGCTTCCAGGGATACGTGCCGTGGATGGCGCGGTCTTCGGCGTACGTGCGCAATACCGGATCGAACGGTGACGGCATGGTGATCCTTCGCGGTCAGTGAGTCACCACAGCTAAGCATCCTTAGCGCGCGTTTGCTGCCCGCACTGCAGCACTACTGCAGGTATCGCATGTCGCCCACGGCGTCTAGCTGATCATCTCCTTGAGAAGACGGATCTGCTCGACGTTCGCGGCGTGGTCGGCGGCCATCGGGGTCGCCAGCGCCATGGTCACGCCACCGGCCTCGAATGCCTGTACTCGATCCTTGACCTCGTCGGCCGAGCCGATGAGCGAGATCTGGCGGACGAGATCGTCGGGAACGGCGGCCGCGGCCTCGTCCTTCTTGCCGTCGAGGTAGAGGTCCTGGATGGTCTTGGCCTCGTCGACGTAGCCGTAGCGCACGGCGAGGTCGTTGTAGAAGTTCTTGCCGCGGGCACCCATGCCGCCCACGTACAGCGCCACCTGGTGCGAGACCAGCGTGCGCGCGTTGTCCTTGGCGGTTTCGTCGTCGCTGATGAGCAGCGCGGTGGTCACCGAGATCTGCAGGTCACCCAGCTCGGCCTCACGCTTGGCCTTTCCGGCCTTGAGCGGTTCGCCGAACGCGGCGTCGACGTGATCGGGGTGGAAGAAGATCGGCTGCCACTCCTCGAACTTCTCCGCGGCCAGCGCGACGTTCTTGGGACCGATCGCGGCCAGCGCCATCGGGATGCGCTCGCGAATGGGGTGGTTGATGAGCTTGAGCGGCTTGCCGAGGCCGGTGCCGCCGTCTTCCTTGTTCAGCGGGAGCTTGTAGTACTTGCCGTCGTACTCGAGGCGCTCACGGCGCCACACCTTGCGGCAGATGTCGGCGTACTCGCGGGCCCGGCCGAGCGGGGCGTCGTACTTCACGCCGTGGAAACCCTCGATGACCTGCGGCCCGGACGCGCCGATGCCGAGCACCGCGCGGCCACCGGAGATGTAGTCGAGACCGGCGGCGGTCATCGCGATGTTGGTGGGCGTGCGCGTGAACAGCGGCAGGATGCCGGTCGCGAGCTCGAGGGTCGTCGACTTCGCGGCGATGAACCCCAGCTGACTCACCGCGTCGTAGCTATACGCCTCGGGGACCGCGACGCGATCCAGCCCGGCCTTCTCGAACTCCAGCAGGTTGTTGATCGTCTCGCTGAAATCTCCGGCGTAGTTGATGCCCATACCGATCTTCACGCGAACCGCCCTTCCTCGACGTCGTCGTCGATCTTGCCCGACGCGCACATCGCGACCGAGGCCGCATCCACCATAACTTGACTTACGTAGGAAATGCGCCCGAAGCGTTACGAGCCGTCGCCGCCTCCGCTCCGAATGATCTATAAGTGCATCTGCACGAGTCGGGGTTACCCTCGAGTGATTAGGGAGATGCCCATGGAGCAACACCACGTCGAGCACCACGCGGCGCAGATCGTCGCCGCAATCGACGACCTCATGCGTCGGAGCGTGGTGCCGAAGGATGCACTGACCGTCTCCGACGTGTGCAAACACGCCACCGAACCGATCGGCAACCTCAGCACCCTCGGCGAGGTGGACCGAAGTCACGTCGTCGCACGTGTCGACGAGGTGCTGCGTATCCGCGCCGGCGGGGTCTACTGACCGACCGCGCATTCCGCGTCCTATCGCAGCTACCGCCTGCGCACTCGCCACGCACTCACCGCGGCGATGAGTACGGCCGCCACCGACAGCAGGTCGGACTCGGTGACCCCGTGCTCGAGATTCACACTGATGAGGATGTGGCCCTCGATCGGCCCATTGCACAGCGCCCACATCACCGCGACCACGACCACCACCGCTGACGCCCGCAGACTCGGGCGCGCCAGGCACCAGGCAGTGCTCACGAACAGCAGGTTCATGATGACGAGCGCGTAGAAGAAGTTGGTCGCAATGGGCATTGAATCGGGCCTGCTCGTCGTGGCTTGCGA
>NZ_JAEMTF010000046.1:0-3260 GCF_016462415.1 Williamsia sp.
GCCGGGTCCCCACTGGCCGCGCTGACCTTCGCGTGGGCCTCCTGCCAGTCGTGGGGTGACGGGTTCTTCAACGCCTACGAGGACATGGCGTCGTTCGCACCCGACGTCGTCTTCCATCTCGGTGACTACGTCTACGAGAAGGGGATCCCGGCCGGAGGCGGTCGACGTAACACCGCCGCAATGCCCGCCTCCTGCCTGACCGAGATGATGACGCTCGACGACTACCGCGACCGTTACGCGCTCTACAAGCTCGACCCACAGCTGCAGCACGCCCACCGCGTGAGCCCGTTCATCACCGTTTTCGACGACCACGAGGTCGAGAACAACTGGGCGGGCGCCATCTCCGAGGACAACGCCCCGATCCCGCAGTTCCTGGCGCGACGCGCCCAGGCGATGAAGGCATGGTGGGAGAACACCCCGGTGCGTGCGGCCCAGCGACCGCTCGGACCCGACGTCCAGGCCTACCGCCGCTTCGATTTCGGCGACCTCGCACGGTTCGACGTCCTCGACACACGGCAGTACCGCAGCGATCAGGTCAACGGGGACATGGACTCCCCGCAGGACGCGCAGACCGCCGATCCGCGGCGGACCATCACCGGCGCCCGGCAGGAACGATGGATCCTCGACAGCCTCGGATCCAGTCGTCGGCGCTGGAATGTGTTGGCACACCAGACGACCATCGCCGACCTCGCCCGCGAGACCGGCGGCGAGCGCAAGGTCAGCATGGACGGGTGGAGCGGCTACGAGGCGTCGCGTGCGCGCATACTCGACGGAGCCCGTGAGCGTCGGGTCCGCAACCTGGTCTCGATCGTCGGCGACATCCACCGCAGCGTGGTGTCCGACCTCCGGTCCACCTACACCCGCGAATCCCCCACCGTCGGTGTCGAACTGGCGGGGACCTCGATCGCGTCGGGCAAGGATGGCGCCGACAGCGACGCGAGCGACAAGGCGCTCAAGGCCGCTTCACCGCACGTCCGCTTCGGCAACGCCCAGCGTGGCTACGTCCTCAACCGCGTCACCCGGACGCAGTGGCAGGCCGAGTTCCGGGTCGCCGACTCGATCGCCGACCCGCAGAACCCGCTGCATCGCAGGGCGGTCGTCACCATCCCCGACGGACGACCCCAGGCCGACGTCTCCGTCTGAGCGAAATTGTCAACACAAAGGTCACCTCTGCGCACTCATCCGGACTCATCGTCCCGACCGTGCACCAGAGGTGACCTCTGTGGATTGAGCTATGCGTTCGCGCGGGCGAAGAGTTCCTGGCGGGCGGCTTCGGCATCCGCACCGAGACCGTCGAGGGACTTCAGACCCAGCGAGGAGATCAGGCTCGTGGCGACACTGCTGAGAACCGACGAGTCGGTGTACTCGCCGAGCAGCGCATACTCCTGCTCGAAGTTCGCGATGTCGGCGCCGATCGGCACCGCGGCGTTGACCGCCGCGGCAACCGCGAGGACCGTGTCGTCGGGTTCGGCGTTGAGTGCGGCGTTGAGGAACGCGATGAACGTGGCGGCCTGCACCTCGTCGTCCTTGGCCACGAGACCGAGCATGTCGGCCAGGCTCTTCGTCTCGACCTTCTCGGCGAGCGCGCGGGCGAACCGTGACGCCTGCAGCTCGTGCACAGCCATCAGCGCCAGCGCCAACGCGGGTCCGGTGGACTCGCGGAAATCGCTGTTCTGCTGGTAGCCCTGGGTCACATGCGACAGGCGCAGGGCCTCGAGCGCCTCGGGATCGATCTGCCGGGTGACCACCAGGTGGTCGCGCAGCGCGATCGAGTGCCGGTTGTCCTCCGCGGTCCAGCGACCGACCAGATCACGCCACTCCGAGAACGGCGGGAAATGCAGCCCCAGCACGCGGTGGAACGACGGCAGGTTCTCCTTCGTGAGGAGCAGCGCGAGAACGGCCGCACGGACCTCTGCCGACATCGTCGACTCGGCGGCGTCCCAGTCGGATCCACCCAGGAACGCGAAGTTGCGTCCCTCGTCCCACGGCACCAGATCGTGCGGATTCCACGTGATGGAATCCTCCTCGTGCGCGGCGGCGATCTCCGGCAGAGCCTTCTCCAGAGCCAGGATCAGGTCGTCGTAGGCAATGTTCTTCACGCGGAACACGATAGAGACTCGGCGGGACGGAAGCCAACGAATGCCGTTTTCACGCGTGCACCCCGGTGCTCAGCATGCCCCACTCCTCGAGCCCCTCGTAGAGCGGGAAATCCAGGGCGAGCTGCGAGACCCGTCCGCGCAACGCGGCCACGTCGGCGGACGTGCCGGCGGCAAGCGCGGTACCGATGATGTCGGCGACCTCGGTGAACTCGGTCGCCGAGAAACCACGGGTCGCCAGGGCGGGCGTACCGATGCGCAACCCGGAGGTCACCATCGGGGGACGCGGGTCGAACGGAACGGCGTTGCGGTTGACCGTGATACCGACCTGGTGCAGCAGATCCTCGGCCTGCTGACCGTCCATCTCGCTGTTGCGCAGATCGGCGAGCACCAGGTGGACGTCGGTGCCGCCGGTGAGGACGGACACGCCCGCCGCGGACACGTCCGAGCCGGTGAGCCGGTCGGCGAGCAGCTGCGCACCCTCGATCGTGCGGCGCTGCCGGTCGACGAACTCCTCGGTGGCCGCGATCTTCAGGGCGACGGCCTTGGCCGCGATCACATGCATCAACGGCCCACCCTGCTGGCCGGGGAACACCGCCGAGTTGAGCTTCTTGGCCCACTCCTGCTTGGCCAGGATGATGCCGGAGCGCGGACCACCGAGCGTCTTGTGCACGGTGCTGGTGACCACGTCGGCGTAGGGCACCGGCGAGGGGTGCAGTCCGGCGGCGACGAGTCCGGCGAAGTGCGCCATGTCGACCCACAGGTACGCACCGACCTCATCGGCGATGGAGCGGAACGCCTCGAAGTCGAGGGTGCGTGGGTAGGCCGACCAGCCGGCGACGATCACCTTGGGCTTCTCGGCGATCGCGATCGACCGGACCTCGTCCATGTCGATGCGGTAGTCCTCTTTGCTCACCCCGTAGGCGGCGGTGTCGTAGAGCTTCCCGGAGAAATTCAGTCGCATGCCGTGGGTGAGGTGCCCGCCGTGTGCGAGATCGAGACCGAGCAACTTCTCGCCCGGGTTCATCAGTGCCATCAGGACGGCGGCGTTGGCCTGCGCGCCGGAATGCGGCTGCACGTTGGCGAAATCCGCCCCGAACAGCGACTTTGCGCGTTCGCGGGCGATGTTCTCCACGACGTCGACGTACTCGCAGCCCCCGTAGT
>NZ_JAEMTF010000046.1:3360-31571 GCF_016462415.1 Williamsia sp.
GCGCGTTCGCGGGCGATGTTCTCCACGACGTCGACGTACTCGCAGCCCCCGTAGTAGCGCCGGCCCGGATAACCCTCTGCGTACTTGTTGGTCAGCACGCTGCCCTGCGCCTGCAGAACCGCCCGGGGGACGAAGTTCTCCGAGGCGATCATCTCGAGGGTGTCGCGCTGTCGGCTCAGCTCACCGTTCATCGCGGCGGCGACGTCGGGATCGAGCTCGGCCAGGGACGCGGTGTTGAGATCCTGCGCGGTCATGTGGACCAGTCTATTGCGCCAATTCCGTCCGCAGCGCCGCCGGGGTCAGCGGCTCGTCGAGCAGCCGCCCGAACCGGGTGGATCGGCTCGACGCGGACGACCCGTCCGCGCCGGCGTCGAGCCATGTACCCAGGAGCCGATAGCCCTCCACGTAGGTGGTGATGTAGGCGCGCCACAACGGCGACGAGAGGAATCGGAGCATCTGGCGGGCCCGGGGCTGGGAGGCCAGCAGCCACGTCTGGAGGTACTCGGCGACGGTGTCGTGATCGGCGCCGCGATCGTGCAGGAGCAGTGCAGCGTCCTGACGGACGCCGAGGAGTCCGCCGGTGGCACGAGAGATCCGCTGAGCGCGGTCGCCGTCGAAACGCAGACCGAGGTCGGCGTAGATCTCCTGGGCCCAGAGCCCCCAGTCGGGGCCGATGGCCGATTCCAGCGCGTGGTCGGCCAACCCCTCCGCCATCAGGCACTGCGGGGTGTTGACCAGGAAGATGCTCTGCTCCCGTTGACCGCCCGCCACCAGGATCTCCTCTTTGCGGCAGTGTTCGGTGTGGTGACCTGGGTAGGCCTCGTGCGCGATCAGGTGCGGCAGCGACGCCATGTGCTGGGTGAGGTCGACGTTGATGGCGACCCGCGATCGGAAGTCACCGAGGTAGTAGTTGAACCCCGACCACGGTTTGTCGGTGACCACCTCGAATTCGACGATCTCGGTGTCGGGCAGCGGGTGGGTCGCCCGGACGCGTTCGCGCAGCGCGGACGAGAACGCGGCAACGCAGTCGGCGACCCGGTCGCCGGGGATCTCGTCGGCGGTGCGGTGTGCGGCGTACCGGGCGGCGAGGTCTCCGGATCCGCCGAGCACATCGGACAACGCCGCGTGCGCACGCCGGTAGTCCTCCGGATCGCCGAGTTCGATGTCGACGTCGAAGTACTGCCGTACCTCGTCGACGAATCCGATCTCCTCGCCCGCGAACCGCCGTGCCGAGCACTCCATGGCGCTCAGATGCGCGGCGACGAAATCACGACGCTGCTGCGGCAGGTCGGATCCGGCGACGTCACCGCGCAGGCCCCGGATCCGTCGCGCCAGTTCCGCCGGATCGGGGGCCGGATCGTTCACGGATTCGGCGCGCAGGCGGGGGTCACCGGTGAACGCGTCGACAAACCCCTCCTCGAGCCGGTCGAACGCCAGACCGGCGCGCAGGTAATCGGTGATCAACGACTCGGAATCCACCCCGTCGACGCTACCCAAACGACCCCCGAGTTTCGGATCCCGCGCCGATTGGCGAGACTATGTGCCATGTCGCCGGAGCCTGCCGAACGACCCGCATGTCCGGCCGAGAGGCCCATATGTCCCGGGTAGCCGAACCGAGCCCGTATATCGAGCTCGATCGCGCGCAGTGGCGAAAGCTGCGTCAGTCGGTCCCGCTGGTGATGAACGAGGAAGAGCTTCGCGGCCTGCGCGGGCTGGGCGAGCAGATCGACCTGTCCGAGGTCGCCGACGTCTACCTGCCGTTGTCGCGGCTGATCCACCTGCAGGTCGCGGCCCGGCAACGTCTGTTCGCCGCCACCTCGACCTTCCTCGGCGAGCGCCAGCCCGAACGTCAGGTGCCCTTCGTCATCGGCGTCGCGGGCAGCGTGGCGGTCGGCAAGTCGACGACCGCACGCGTCTTGCAGGCGCTGCTCGCCCGGTGGGACGCCCACCCCAAGGTCGACCTGGTGACCACCGACGGCTTCCTCTACCCCACCGCCGAGCTCGAACGGCGAGGGATCATGCACCGCAAGGGTTTTCCCGAGTCCTACAACCGACGGGCGTTGCTGCGCTTCGTGACCGAGGTCAAGGCCGGCGCCATCGACGTCTCGGCGCCGGTCTACTCGCATCTGAGCTACGACATCGTCCGCGGCGTGGAACACCATGTGGAACAACCGGACATCCTCATCCTCGAGGGTCTCAACGTGCTCCAGACCGGGCCACGACTGATGGTGTCGGATCTGTTCGACTTCTCCGTCTATGTCGACGCCCGCATCGAGGACATCGAGGACTGGTACGTGCACCGATTCCTCGCGATGCGGTCCACTGCGTTCGCCGATCCCGAGTCGCACTTCCACAGCTATTCGTCGTTGGGCGATCACGACGCGACCGCGGCGGCCCGGGACATCTGGCACGGGATCAATCTGCCCAACCTCGTGCAGAACATCCTGCCGACCAGGCCGCGCGCCACGTTGGTGCTGCGCAAGGACGCCGACCACGCGATCAACCGCGTGCGGCTGCGGAAGATCTGACCGGGGCGACCCTAGCGGCCGAACCGGCGGCTGCGTGCCCCGTAGTCGCGCAGTGCGCGCAGGAAATCGACCCGTCGGAACTCGGGCCAGTAGGCGTCGGTGAACCAGATCTCGGAGTAGGCGCTCTGCCACAGCAGGAAGCCCGAGAGTCGTTGTTCGCCCGAGGTTCTGATGACCAGATCCGGGTCGGCCTGCCCCTTGGTGTAGAGGTGCGCGTCGATCGCGTCCACCGACACCGCCTCCACGAGATCGTCGGCGTCGCCGCCGGACCGCAGCCGGTCGACCAACAGCGACCGCACCGCGTCGACGATCTCCTGACGACCGCCGTAGCCGACCGCGACGTTCACGTGCATCCCGGTGTTGTCGACGGTACGTTCCTGCGCGGTCTCCAGTCGGCGCGCCACGGGCTCGGGCAACTGGTCGAGGGTGCCGACGATGTGGACCTTCCAGTCCTGACCGGGCGCGGCGATCTCGTCGACGATGTCGGGGACGATCTGCATCAACGCATCGAGCTCGTCGGACGCGCGCTGCAGGTTCTCCGTGGACAACAGGTAGATCGTCACCGTCTCGATCGACAGCTCGGTGCACCAGCGCAGCATCTCGGCGATCTTCTGCGCTCCGACGCGGTGTCCGTGGCTCACGTCCTCGAATCCGGCCTCGCGCGCCCAGCGTCGATTCCCGTCACAGATGATCGCGATGTGTCGGGGCATTCGCTCGGGGTCCATCAGTTGGACCAACCGTGTCTCGTAGACCCGGTAGAGCGGGATGCGGAACTGTCCGGGGATCAATTTCACCGGATGGGCTCCCCAGGATCGGCGCGTTCTCGGACTTCGGCCACGCAACGAGAGGATACTCGTGAATTCACCGCTGGTTCAGGACCCATGGGCAGAACCTACGGTAGCGTAGGTTCTGTCCGAAGAAGTCCGGCCCCTCTCGGAGGTGAGTGCGATCGTCATCGAGACGAGCAAACAGGATCTCGCAGAGCTCTCGGTGCTCGCCGATCTCCGCCCCCGGATGCGCGGGTGGATCCACCTGTACTCCGGCTTCGTCGCCATCGTCACCGGCGTCACCCTGGTCGCCGTCGCGTGGGCACTGACCGGGCCCGTCGCGGCGTTGGCCTGCGGCATCTATGCGTTGACCGTCTGCGGCGTGTTCGGGGTGAGTGCGACCTACCATCGCGTGCACTGGTCGACGGTGGCCGCGCGCACCTGGATGAAGCGCGCCGACCACTCGATGATCTTCATCTTCATCGCGGGCAGCTACACCCCGTTCTGCGTGTTGGCCCTGCCGGCTCCGGAGAAGTGGGTCGTCCTCGCGGTGGTCTGGAGCGGAGCGCTCGCCGGGGTCACCCTGAAGATGATCTGGCCGGGCGCGCCACGCTGGCTCGGCGTCCCGCTGTACATGATCCTGGGGTGGACGATCGTGTTCGTCGCACCGGAACTGACCGCGCGTGCCGGCGTCGCGGTGATGGTGCTGCTCGCCGTCGGCGGCCTGTTCTACACCGTGGGTGCCGTCCTGTACGCGACGCGCTGGCCCAACCCGTGGCCGTCGACCTTCGGACACCACGAGTTCTTCCACAGTGCGACCGTGATCGCCGCGTTGGTGCACTACGTGGCGGTGTGGCTGGTGGTCTTCACCGCCAGTTGAGCCCGGGTCAGGACCGTCGCTCGTCTGCGCCCGCCGGATAGCGACTGGTGACGGCCACCCGATTCCACGCGTTGATCATGATCACGGTGGCCAACAACTGCCCCATGCCGAACTCGTCGAAGTGCTCTGCCGCCCGGGCGTAGACGTCGTCATCGACGCCGTGTTCGCCGAGACGGGTGACGGCCTCGGTGAACTCGAGCACGGCCTGCTCCCGGTCGGAGAAGAAGTTCCGGGCCTCTCGCCACACGGCGACCATGTGCAGTTTCAGGTCGGAGATGCCCATCGCGGTGGCGTCGGAGACGTGCATGTGCAGGCAGTAGGCACACCCGTTGATCTGCGATGCGCGGATCTTGATGAGCTCGGCGAGTTCGGCGTCGAAGTCGGCCGCGGCGGCCATCTGAAGCGCGACGAGTGCCTTGTAGACCTTCGGGTTGGTCGACGGGACGGTGAGGCGCTGGGTGGATGAGCGGTGCGTGTCGGTGGTCATGGCAACAACGCTAGAACTCGATTGACCCGCAGTAGAGTCCAATTCGATGACGAATTCATGGGCCGATCTGGCGGGTCGACTGGGCGTGGACCTCCTGCTCGACGTCGAGTCAACTCCGGGCGCACGCGGGCGGCGGGCCGCGCTGGCGACCGCTCTGCGCTCGGCGATCACCGACGGCCGTCTCACACCGGGCAGGGCACTTCCGCCCTATCGCTCGCTGGCCGCCGATCTGCACATGGCCCGTGGCACCGTCGCGGGCGTGTACCAGGAGCTGATCGCCGAAGGGTGGCTCGTCGCGCGCGTCGGCTCGGCCACCCGCGTCGCGGACGTCGCTCGCCAGGTGTCGACGCCGCGGGTACGTCCGGAACCACCTCCGGAGCCGGCGCACGACTTCTGTCTCGGCCAGCCGCAATCGGCGCTGTTCCCGAGGTCGGACTGGATCCGCAGCACGCGTCGTGTGCTCACCGACGCGCCGCACGCCACCTTCGGCGTCGGCGATCCCCAGGGGCATCTCGCGACACGACGTGCGCTCGCCGGTTACCTGGCGCGGGTCCGCGGCGTGCGGACCGACGAACACCACATCGTCCTGACCACGGCGGTATCGCAATCGTTGGAACTGCTCTCGCGCTGCGTGTTCGGCGACACCATCGCGGTGGAGAGCCACGGACTCCCCTTTCATCGCGAGGTCATCGAGCGCTTCGACACCCGGGTCGAGCCGATTCCGATCGACGCCGACGGTCTCGACGTCGATCGACTCGCGGCGTCGTCGATGACCGAGGTCGTCGTCACCCCGAGCCATCAGTTCCCCACCGGTCATGCTCTCGACCCTCGACGGCGCGCGAAGCTGGTGGACTGGGCGCGCGACCACGGCGGTGTCATCGTCGAGGACGACTACGACGGCGAACTGCGTTACGACCGCGATCCGGTCGGCGCGGTGCAGGGGCTCGCACCCGACGACGTCGTCTACCTCGGGTCGGCCAGCAAGTCACTCTCCCCCGCAGTGCGCATCGGATGGATGGTCGTTCCCGACCGCCTGCTCGCCGACGTGCTGCGCGCCAAAGGACCTCGCGAATCGACCGCGAGCATCCTCGACCAGATGGTCCTCGCCGACCTGATCGAGTCAGGCGCCTACGACCGGCACGTGCGGCGCAGCCGTTCCCACTATCGGGCACGCCGCGACGTGCTCTCCGAGATCATGCGCGCCCGGGGCATCGAGGTGACCGGGATATCAGCCGGGTTGCACGCGGTGCTCTCAGTCCCCGCTGTCGCCGAGCCGGAGGTTCTGCGCGCGGCCGCCGCCCAGGGATTTGTCGTTGCCGGCCTCGACGGGTTCCGGCATCCCGACGCCGCACCGCTGCCGTCCGGGGGCATCGTCGTCGGGTTCTCGACGCCACCCGAGCACCGGTTTCAGGCCGACGTCACCGCGCTGGCCGACCTCGTCGCGACCGCGCTCGCCAACGCGTCGATCACCTCGACCGTCGCGGCGAAGTCCATGCACTTGTCGGTGACCGACTGCCCGTAGACCAGCGGGGCCCCGCCGTCGAGTGACTGGGCCCCGGCGACGAGGAAGCTCTCCAGCATCACCCCCGAGATCGCCGCCTGCCCGCCTCCGATCAGCTCGGCCACCTCCCGGGCCACGACGGCCTGCCGCCGATGATCCTTGTGTGAATTGGCGTGTGAGCAGTCGACCATCAGCCGGGCGGGCAACCCGTCCGCGGCGAGCCGACCCGCCGCGTCGGCGACCGATTCGGCGTCGTAGTTCGTCCCGGCCCGACCACCGCGCAGGATGACATGGCAGTCGCCGTTGCCCATCGTCGCGACCACCGCGGCCGACCCTGCGTCGTCGACACCGAAGAAGACGTGTTCGGCCGCGGCCGCACGCACCCCGTCGATCGCCGCCTGGACGTCGCCGTCGGTCCCGTTCTTGAAACCGATCGGCATCGACAACCCGGAGGCCAGCTGTCGGTGCACCTGCGACTCCGTGGTCCGGGCGCCGATGGCCCCCCACGAGACCGTGTCGGCGATGTACTGCGGACTGGTCGGTTCGAGGAACTCGCACCCGACCGGCAACCCGAGATCGATGACGTCGAGCAGAAGTGCACGGGCGGTGCGCAATCCGCGCTCGATGTCGAAGCTACCGTCCATCCCCGGGTCGTTGATGAGCCCCTTCCACCCGACCGTGGTCCGTGGCTTCTCGAAGTAGACGCGCATGACGATCTTGAGCTGATCGACGTGCTGCTCGGCGACGCGCGCGAGGCGGCGCGCGTAGTCGAGGGCGGCGACGGGGTCGTGGACCGAGCACGGACCCACCACGACCAGGAGGCGGTCGTCGCGGCCGGCGAGGATGTCGGCGATCTCGGCGCGGTCGCGTCGCACGGCGTGCGCCTGCCCCGCAGAGAGGGGCAACTCGCTGCGCAGGGTGTCCGGCGATCCGAGGGTGCGGAAGGACCGGATTCGTCGGTCGGAGGTCCCGGTGTCGGGCGCGGTGGTGAGTCCGCTGGTCATGGTGTGCCTTTCTCGAGGAAGGGCACACGCGCGAGAGTCGTCCGGTGCCCTGAAAAACAGGAGAGCAGCGACCGTGTGGTCGCTGCTCGGGGCTCCGGGGGGTGTGATCTCACGCGTGCGTCAGCGGCGCGCTCCATCGTCGGCTCCACCCGGAGCCTCGATAAAACGACGCCAGCGATACGCGCGCGTCACGGAGATCATGCTGTCGAAAGTAGCACCCGATCGGACGCCCGTGCCACATCCGATTTCTGGGGGGCCCTATTCGTTATTTGTCATAAAGAAGTTTGAATTCGGAATAATGCCCTACTTCGTTGCCCTAACGTCCGAGTCGGCGGTCGGACAACCGGTCGCCGTCAGAGCTCTTCTCGCACATGGAGGACACCGAAGATGACGTTCAACACCTCAGCTCGCTCGCGCACGTTCGCGACCGCTATCGGAACCGCAGCGGCCACCGTCGCGGTGATCGGCGCAACGCTGGGAGCCGGCACCGCCGGCGCCGCAACCATCTCGCCGGCGAACACCGCGTTCACCGCCCCCGGAACGATCGTCGTCACCTCGCCCGCCTCGTTCAACGTCCCGGTGTCCTGCTCGATCACGCTGACCGGCTCCACCGCTGCCGACGGCGCCTCGGCGACCATCACCGCCGCCGCGGTGAGTGGCACCAACCGTCTCTGCAACGTGCCGGTCATCAAGGGTCTGCCGTGGACGCTGACGCCCACCAGCGCCACCACCGGCGAGGTCTCGAACGTCGGGTTCTCCATCCTCGGTTCCAACTGCGGACCGGCCACGCTGGCCGGATCGTTCGACAACCTGACCAACACGCTGACCTCGACCGATCAGTCGCTCTCGGGCAACTGCAAGATCAACAGCCTGTCGGTCCAGCCGAACCCGGCCTTCACCCTGTCCTGATCCCCCACGCACGACGACGATGCCCCCTCGAGAAATCGAGGGGGCATCGCCGTGTGGTGGATCGCTCAGCCGGTCGGGTTCCGGCCGGCCTCGTCGCGCCCCGGGGGCGGAGCGTCATCGGTGGCGGGCGTGCCGTCGGCAGGTTGTTCCGGTAACAGCCCGGCGCTGTCGGTGCCCTCGTCGGCGGCCTGATCAGGACCGGGCTCGCCACGCATGAACGAGCTGGGCAGCTTGCGCAGGTGCTTGTTCATCGAGCGGATGAGGAAGACGGTTCCGACCAGCAGGAGCAGGACCAGCAGCAGCCCCAGCGGCGAGGCCTTGCCGAATTCCGGTCCGTCGGCGTCGCGCGCGAGGATCTCGGTGACCGCCAGGGTCGCGGAGGTCATGATGTCGCCGCGTGGTCATCGAGACCCGCGAACAGGTCGGTCTCGGGGATGGCCGTGGTCACCCGGGTCTTCGCCAACTCGAACTCCTCGGTCGGCCACAGACGCTGCTGCCAGTCCATGGGCACCGCGAAGAAGACACCGTTCGGGTCGATCTGGGTCGCGTGGGCGCGCAGCGCCTCGTCACGCTGGGGAAAGAAATCGCCGCACGTCACCTGCGTCGTCACACGACCCATCAGGTCGCCGCGGCTGGGATCCCAGTTCGACAGCCACTCCTTGTACGGGCTCTCCTGTCCGTGGAGCTCGAACTCGTCGGAGAAGCGCACCATCCGGTCGCGGATGAAACCGTGCGTGTAGTAGACCTTCGAGACCGTCCAGGGCTCGCCTGCGTCCGGGAACCGTTCCGGGTCGCCCGCCGCCTCGTACGCGGCCATCGACACCTCGTGGCACCGGATGTGGTCGGGATGCGGGTACCCGCCCCGCTCGTCGTAGGTGATCATCACGTGCGGCTTGAACTCACGGACGACCTTCACCAGGGCCTCGGTCGACTCCTCGAGCGGCACCAGCGCGAAGCAGCCCTCGGGCAGCGGCGGCAGCGGATCACCCTCGGGCAGGCCGGAATCGACGTACCCCAGCCAGACCTGCGAGACGCCGAGTGCGGCGGCGGCCTTGGCCATCTCCTCCTTGCGCACCTCCGGCATGCGGTCCTTGATGCCGGGGAGGTCCATCGCCGGGTTCAGGATGTCGCCGCGCTCACCACCGGTGAGGGTGACCACGAGAACCTCGTGCCCCTCACTGGAGTACTTGGCCATCGTCCCGGCACCTTTGCTGGACTCGTCGTCGGGATGCGCGTGCACCGCCATGAGCCGAAGTCCACTCACCTGTAACGTCCTCACCTTCGTGCCATCGGACGAGCCCCTGGGCGTGCTCATTCCCTCGACCGGTCAATCCTCGCACCGACGCCTGCCCGGTGTGGTGGCGGGATGCGACCGTCGCATCTCATGGTAGGTATTGATCCATGAGCACCGGTCTGACGCTTCCCCCCGGCCGGTACCCCACCGAGCGATCGGCGGGTAATCGTCGGCGCTGGCTCATCGGGTTGTCGGTGCTCGTCGTGGTCGCGGGGGTGGCCATCGCCTACCTCGGCTACTCGAAGTTCGCCGATCCCGCGGTCTCGGGTGAGGCCACCGGATACCAGGTCATCGACGAGTCGACGGTCGACGTGCAGTTCACCGTCACCCGCAGCGATCCGCGTCGACCCGCTGCGTGCGTGATCCGCGCGCGCTCGCGCGACGGGGCGGAGACCGGTCGTCGCGAGGTGCTCATCCCGGGCAGCAACGCCCAGCAGACCGGGGTCAGGTCGCAGGTCCGAACCTCTGCGCCACCGGCGATCGGCGAGGTGTTCGGTTGCACCGAAAACGTGCCCGCTTATCTGCGGGCCCCGACCTCCTGATCCGTCGCGTGTAGTCCGTTCGGCCGACGTTCGATAACGGATTGATCTCAGTCCTTTCTGTGCGCTAACAAAGCTCAGTGGTACTCCGAAATACCAGCATCACCCCTGGCGCTTCGGACGTAGAGGACATCGAACATGGTCGATCCACCCGGTTTCCCGCGACGGACGACCTCGATCTCCCTGTTCTCGGCCGTCGTCATCATGGCCGTCGCAATCCTCGCCGCCTGCGGCACGGATGGATCTTTACCGCGCGCGTCCGAGGCGAGCGTGTCGGTCGCAGCGGACCCCGCACCCAGGTCGGTCGCCCCGTCGACCACCGAACTCCCGCCGCTGTCGGCGACCGAGACGGTCCAGGTCGGGAGCGGTTCGACAACGCCTGTCGACGGCGCGTCGTGCGCTCCCGAGATCGGCACGGCGGCCGCGGCCGAACGCGACATCGCGACGATCCCCGCACCTCGACCGCAGGGACGGTGGCGCGCGTACAACTCGGGCGGCCTGTGGTGCCCGGGACTCAGTTGGATCGAACTCGACACCCCGGTGGGCGGGGGTCCGGTCCGACCGCACCAGTTGTTGATCTATCACGCGGGACGGTTTCAGGGCACCGGGATCACCTGCGACGCGCGGCATGGGCAGTACGTCCTCGCCACCACCCGCGACGCCATCACCGTCCGCTACAGCTACGTCGACGTCGCGAACCCGGAGCAACGGAACACGCAGAGCCCCCTGGGCGAAGCAGTGGTCACATTCCGCTGGAACGGTTCTCGCGTCGTCATGGACGGCGTCCTGCCGTATGCGTTCACCGAAGGGAAGTGTTGACATGCCGACCATCCGATTTCGTTCGACAGGAGACCCCATGCGTTCCATGATTCGGTTCACCACAGCACTTCTCGGGCTCGGCGTGGCGGCGATGCTCGCCGCCTGCGGCAGCGACACACCCGCCGCGCAGACGCCGACGGTCACCTCGACGATCACCGCGGCACCGACGTCGAGCCCGGCGACGACATCGGACCCGTCCGACGACACCGAGAAATCCACCCCCACAGTGGATCCCGTCGCCACACCGGCCACACCCGACTGCGCGACGCCCGACGTGGCCGGCGACATCGGCCGGATCGCCGGACCGCTCCGCAACACCCGGGGTGCGTACTGGGTGCAGGGCGAGTCGGGCGGTACCCGCTGCCCGGGTCTGAGCTGGGTGAGTCTCGACACCAACGGCGCCACCGCATCGTCGCCGATGCAGCTGCTGATCTACCACAACGGCTACTTCCAGGGGACCGGCATCAAGTGCAACGCGGGCTACCAGACCGTCCTGGCCTCGACGCCGGACTCGATCCAGGTCCGGTACCGATACCTGCAGGGAGACGACATCAGCGCACGCCCGAGCGGGTCGGCGACGGTCACTTTCCGGTGGAACGGCTCCGAGGTCGTCATGGACGGCTCCCTGCCCTATGGCGTCACGCTGGGGCAGTGCTGACGCGGGGAGGATTCACGGTTCGTCGGCACGGCATACTTGGCCACCATGACCACTGCCAAGTCTGGGCAGCCGGTTTCGCGATCTGACAGTGATCAGCGGGCAGCACGCCCGGCGGAACCGGCCTTCGCCTCCCTCTCCAGCCACTACTTCCCCATGCTCGTCGCGCTGTTCGTCGGCGTGATGATCATCAGCAACATCACCGGCACCAAGGGGGTGCTGCTGTTCCCTTCTCTGAACTTCGACATCGGCCCGTTGGCCGTCCACGGCCTCGTCACCGACGGCGCCTTCTACCTGTTCCCCCTCGCCTACGTACTCGGGGACGTGATCAGCGAGGTATACGGATTCCGCGCCATGCGTCGGGTCATCCTCAGCGGCTTCGCGGTCCTGCTCATCGCATCCATCTGCTTCTGGATCACCATCGAACTCCCCGCCGCACCGTTCTACGACGGCCAGGAGTCGTTCAAGACCGTCGCCGGGGTGGTCCCCCAGTTCCTCCTCGCCGGACTCGCCGGATACGTCGTCGGTGAGTTCCTCAACTCCTACGTGCTCGTCGCCATGAAGAAGCGCAGCGGCGAGAAACGTCTGTGGGCCCGCCTGATCGGGTCGACCGTCGTGGGCGAGTTCTTCGACACCCTCGTGTTCTGCTCCATCGCCGCCACCGCCCTGGGGATCTCGACCTGGGAGGACTTCGTCAACTACACCGTCATCGGATTCGTCTGGAAGACACTCGTGGAGTTGGTCGTCATGCCCGTCACCTACGCCGTGGTGGCCGCCCTCAAACGCGCGGAACCGAGCTATCAGGAAGCGTTGGGGCGCACGCCGTCGAAGGCCTGAGTCGGTGCGCCCGCCGGGCCCGATCAGACGACAGAACACAGTCGTCACCCGGCAGAGCTGGTAGTATGGATCGACACACGGTCCCGCGAGGGGCCGTGTTGCTGCATTTTGCAGGTGCCTGCAGGCGATGGGCACTGCGGCCCGATTCGCGGGCGAAGACGATAGAAGGAGTGACACCGATGACCGATACACAGGTGACCTGGCTGACCCAGGAGTCCCACGATCGGCTCAAGGACGAACTCGATTCGCTCATCGCCAACCGTCCGATCATCGCCGCCGAGATCAACGAGCGTCGCGAAGAGGGCGATCTGAAGGAGAACGGCGGATACCACGCCGCGCGCGATGAGCAGGGCCAGCAGGAAGCTCGCATCCGCCAGCTCCAGGAACTGCTGAACAACGCCAAGGTCGGCGAGACGCCGACGCAGTCGGGCGTCGCCCTCCCCGGATCGGTCGTCAAGGTCTACTACGACGACGACGAGTCCGACACCGAGACGTTCCTCATCGCCACCCGTGAGCAGGGGGCCGAGGCCGAGACGCTCGAGGTCTACTCGCCCAGTTCGCCGCTCGGTGGCGCGCTGATCGACGCCTCCGTCGGCGACACCCGTGAGTACACCGTGCCCAGCGGCGCCACCGTCAAGGTGACGCTCGTGAGCGCGGAGCCGTACCACTCCTGATCCACCCGCAATCGGTAGCCGGCGTTCTGCACAGAACACCGGCTACCGATTGCGTTGTGCGCGAAACACACAGCTGGCGCGCAGACCGTCCACAGTCGGTCGGTGTTCGGTGAGGTGAGCAATTCACCCCACGAGAGGAACACCACCATGACAACCGCCTACCTTCCCGACGCCGACGACGTCATCGTCGTCGCCGTCGTCGATCACCCGAGCTCCGAACTGGCCCGCGATCTGATCGGGCGCGGTCACCGCGTCGCCGTCGCCGGTACGTCGGCCGCCGACCTCGTACCGCTCGTCACCGGCCGCGTGGACAACACCATGGCGATCGTCGCCGACCTCTCCGACCCGGGGCAGGTGCGGTCGATGATCAACCGCGTCGAGCGCAGGCTCGGACCGGTGACGGTGATGACCGACCCGGGCGGCGCGTTCGGCTCGACCCCGTGGCGTCTGCACGCCATCGGCCGTGCCGCCGATCATCCTGTGGCCGCATGACAGAGTTTCGTGGCCCTCTTTTCACCGGGGCAACAGAGAATCTTTAGACACCGCGAGTGTCATGGAATTCATGACCACCACAGTGATTCTCACGATCAACCCCGACTCCGACGCCGGCACCCTGGCGCAGCGACTGCTCCGCCGGGGGTGCCGCGTCGCGGTCCTCGGACCGGATCTGGCTGCCCTGCTCGACGCCGTCCGAGGTTACGGTGCCGGACGCGCGGCGGTCTTCGTCGGCGACATGGCCGACCCCGCCGAGGCGGTCCGCCTGCGAGCCCTCGCCGAAGAGATGATGGGGCCCGCGGACGTGATCATCGAGGCCGAGAAGACCGGTGCCACCGACGAGATCGCGTCGGTACACCGCCTTCCGGTCCGACCCGCCCACGGCCGCACGGTCCCGCATCACAGCGCCGTCGCCTGATTCGCCGCCGCCTTACTCACTCCGCCGGATAGCCCGCTTCCGCGAGCGCGGTGCGCACCAGATGTTGGTGGTCGGGACCACGCGTCTCCACGCTCACCGTCACCTGCACCTCCCCCAGTCGCAGCTCGCCCGACACCCGCGAATGGATGACGTCGACCACACTCGCGCCGGTGTCCCGCAGCAGTTCCAGCAACGACGCCAACCCGCCCGGGCGATCGGGAACCGTCACGGCCACGGTCAGATAACGTCCCGCGGCCTGCAGTCCGTGGGTTGTCAGATGTGACAGCAGCAGTGGGTCGACGTTCCCGCCCGAGAGCACGGCACAGACCGGTCCCACCAACCCCAGTCCGACCGGGTTCATCATCGCCGCCACCGCAGCGGCACCGGCCGGCTCCACCAGCAATTTCGCGCGCTCCAACATCATCAGGACCGCCCGGCTGATCGCGTCCTCACTGACCGTCACCACCTGATCGACGAACTCCGCCACATGGGTGAACGTCACCGCGCCGGGCATCGCCACCGCTATCCCGTCGGCCATCGTGCTCATCGACGTCGCCCGGGTGGGCGTGCCTGCGGAGAGCGAATCCGGCCACGCCGCAGCCTGTTCGGCCTGCACACCGATCACCCGTACGTCCGGTTTCGCCATCTTGATCGCGATGGCGAGTCCCGCCAGCAGACCACCACCACCGAGGGGCACGACGACCGTCCCCACATCCGGCATCTGCGCGGCGATCTCCACGCCCACCGACGCCTGCCCGGCGACGATGTCCTCGTGGTCGAACGGATGGATGAGGGTCGCACCGGTCTCGTCGGCGAATTGCTGTGCGTGCGCCAGACTCTCGTCGATGATCTCCCCGGCCAACACGACCTCGGCGCCGTAGGCGCGGGTGGCGGTGACCTTGGGCAGCGATGCACCGGTCGGCATGTACACGCGGGAACTGATACCCAACGTCGAGGCCGACCACGCCACACCCTGCGCGTGGTTGCCCGCACTCGCGGCGACGACCCCGCCGGCACGCTGTTCGTCGGACAGCCCCGAGATGCGCACGTAGGCTCCGCGGGGTTTGAACGACCCGGTGCGTTGCAGGTTCTCGCACTTGAGCCACACCTCATGCCCGCAGGCGTCCGATAGCGCGCGCGAGGCGACCATCGGCGTGCGTCGCATGACGGGTGCCAGCAGGGCCACAGCCCGATCGATCTGCTCGGCGGTGATCAACATCTGTCGACGGTAACCGCTACCGCGACCGCCCGCGGGAACCCACGGCCCCCGGACCACCCGTCTCGCGACCCGCCGACGTCAGGACGTCGGTAGGCAGGGCTTCGCGCCGTCGATGACGCCGCTGCGGTAGGCCTCGGTCCGGACGAACCCCGCACCCTGCCGGTCGGCGTCGCCGGGTCCGCGGAACGTCAGCAGGGCCTTGATGGCCTCGTCGAGGTCGCCGGGCGACAGCGAGTAGCCGCTCGTCGCGTTCCGGTTCTGCAGCAGCACACTCGCGGTCCAGGCGCCGGCGAGACAGTCCGCACGCTGGGAGCTCGTCGCCTCGTCGGAGGAGTCCCCCATCTGCGTCAACGCCGCGATCCCCCACTGCGTCGCCAACAGCGCGGCGACGGCGAAATCACCACCCTCGTCGTAGAAGCCCTGCATCGAGTCGTTCTCGAAGCCGACATAGTTGTCCGGCACGCAATAGAACAGCAGGTACCCCTCCGCCGAGGTGTCGCCGCACGCCGGGGCCTGTGACCCGAACGGGACGACGCGTCGCACCGGCGTCCACTGCTTCCCGGTCAGCTCGGGATAGACCTGCGACCAGTAGTCCTCGAGATCCACCGGCACGCCGGCGATGATGTCCTCGTACGGCGCGTCCCCGCCGGCGGCCGCGTCGGCGGCACTGCTGAACGGCAACTCGACGACCGCGGGCGCACCGTCGCGATAGCCGGCGCACGTGGTCGGTCCGTTCTCGTACCCGTTCTGGAATGCGTTGATGCGGTCGAACCCGCTCCCGTGCGCCGATGGGTCGTCCGCGGCGGTACCGGGTTCGTCACGCAGGGACAGGAACCCGGCGAGTGCGCGGTCGAGGTCGACACTGGAGACCTGGTACTCATCGGAATCGATGGCGTGCCTGCTCCACGCCCCGGAAAAGCAATCGGCCTGTATCTCCCGCGTGACGGTCATGCCCTCGAAGTCCGACCGCGCCTGCAGGGCATGGCCCCACTCGTGGGCGAGCACCACCGGGATCACGAAGTCGCCATAGGTCCTTCGTAGGTCGGGCAGTAATCCCTTCACATCCCAGGCGACGACGTCTTTCGTCGCGCAGTAGAAGGCGTTGCCCGCGATGTCCGACGCCGACTCGGCACACGGCGGCAGCGGACCCGTCCCTGGATCGACCGCGTAGAAGCCGCCGGTGACGGGTTCATACGCAGCTCCGTCGTAGACCTGCGGGTACTCGGTCGTCCAGTAGCCCTGGATGTTCGCGATCGCACGCGCCACCAGTACGTTGACGGGGTCGGAGCGGTCACCGTTGATCGGTACCGAGGGGGCGTTCGACGACGACGAGGACGTCTGGGGGCCTTGGCCGCCGGTCGGTCCGGAGGAGCACGCGGTCGCGATCGTGACGATCGCCGCGATGATGACGACGGCGGGTCGAACTCGGGTCAGACGCATGTCGCGCAGTCAATCAAGGCGGGATTGAAGAATTCATGGACCTCCCGGTGGCGAGGATCCAATCGGTTTCCAATTCGCGATCTTTATCTTGCGTTCATGAAACTCACGAAGATCGGATCGGCGACCGTCGTCGTCGGCGCAGCGCTCACCCTCGTACTCGCCGGCTGCTCGAGCAGCTCCGACTCCGCGTCGGAATCGTCCACGTCCGCATCTGCCCCGAGCTCGACCTCGAGCTCGGCGGCGCCGTCCACCGGCGAGATCACCCCTCGACCGGTCGACGCCACCGGCGCGAACGCGACCATCGCCGACTACATCAAACAGAACAACATCACCGAGACGCCGATCAAGATGGGCGACACGACCGCACCCACCATCGACCTCCCGATCCCGGAGGGCTGGACCCCTGCAGGCGACAAGACCCCGGACTACGCCTACGCCGCAATCGAATACACCGGACCCGACGCGTCGTCGGCGTCCTACACCCCGAATTTCGTCGCCCTGCTGTCGCGACTCGAGGGTGACGTCGATCCGCAGAAGCTGATCGACCTGGCACCCGGCGAGGTGAAGAACCTCAAGGACGCCGAAGTCGTCGACCAACGCACGACCACCCTGTCGGGTTATCCCGCGTACGACATCGCGGCCACCTACGACCTCGAGGGCACCGAGGCATTGAGCGCCCAGAAGACGGTGGTCATCCCCGGCGACGGCGTGATGTACATCCTGCAGCTGAACGGCACGAGCGATCAGGCGCAGGCCGAGATCCTCGGTGCGGCCGCCAAGGCGATCGACGCGGCGACCATCTCGCAGTAGGGCGAGCGGTCCGCCTCAGCCGGCGTTGCCGCTGAAGTGACCGTCGACGACGCGGCCGTCGGTGGACCGGAGCCCCCGGTTCACCGACGGCCGTTTCTCCCATGCGATCTCACCGGTGGTGCGGGCCATGAGTTCGGCGCGGTGGATCGAGGCGCGAGCGTCGTCGAGGTGACCGTGCACGTTCTCGACCTCGGCCAGCAGCCGGAGGTAGAACGGGGCGAAGATCCGCATGCCGCCGGAGGTGTGGAGCGCGATGCCGTCCCTGACACCGACGGTCGTGTCCGGACCGCCGACGGCCATACCGCGGGCCCACTCGGCGATGATCTGCGTCGAGCCGAGAAGGTCTTTCGCGCCAGCCCGGTTCAGTGTCTCGATCAGCTGCTCGGCCTCGGCTGCGGTGCCGGCCACGACACCGCAGAACGCGTTCACCTGCAGGGCGTTGACCGAGATGATGGCCTCGGCGAACGCGTTGGACCGGGACCGGGCCAGCGCGATCCCGTTGTGCGCCATGGCCCGTCCGGTCGCGGCGTCGCCGAGGGTGGCGTGGGCCAGGGCCGCGACACCGAACGCGCGGACGTCGAACAGCAGCAGGTTGTCGCGGGCGGGAACCGCGGGCACCCGGGCGTGCAGCCGGTCGACGGTCGCTATCGCCGCAGCGGGTTCCCCGCGCATCAGTTCGGCGACGGCGCGAACGTAGTACCCCGCCGCCCCGGCCGCCGGATCGCCGTCGGCGTCGAACTTGGCGATGAGTCCCTCTCCGAGAGCAGCCGCCTCGCGATGAGCGGCGGTACCCACCAGCATCGCGCAGCGCAGCGCGACCGCGGAGGTGAACAGCGACGTCGGCGACATGGCCGAACCGACCTCGAATGCCCGCGCCAGGGCTTCGGCGGCCTCGGTCGACGTGTGCCCTTCGAGGACTGCGAGCACCGACGCCCGCTGCATCCAGTGTCGGGCCTCGCGTTCGAGCCGGGAATCACTGCGCGGCAACCGCTGCGCCATGTCGAGGGCGTGTTCGGTGAGATCGGCGATGTCCTGGTATTCGGCGCGTGTCACCGAGTGCTGCAGGGCACGATCGATGAGCCCCGCCGCGACCTCGGGTTGGAGTTGTTCCCCGGCCCGCCACGCGTGATCGGCGGCGGCGATGGTCTGGTCGTAGGCGCCGACGTCGGCCCGTGCGGCGTACGCGCCGGCGATGCGTGCGTGGCCCCACTCGCGGCGGTCGACGGGCAGGTCGTCGGCGGAAACGTGCCGGATCACCGCGTGGGTGAACCAGTACCGTTGCGGCGCCTGGGCACTCGGGGTGAGGATGCCGATCCGGCACGCCGGACCGAGGCGTTCGCGGAGCTCGGAGTCGCTGAGGTCGAGCACCTCGGCGAGCAACGCCGACTCGACGACGACCCCGAGGAGCGCGCCGATGCCCAACGCGTCCCGGGTGCGTCGCGACAATCCGGCCAGGCGTCGACGTACCACCCCGGCCACCGCGTCCGGGGGGACGTCGATGTCGATACGCCGGGTGTCGGCGTCGAGGTGTCCGCCGGTGTGCAGCAACCGGGCCAGCTCGCGGGTGTGGAACGGGTTACCGCCGGTGCGTTCGTGGATGGCCGCGACCAGATCGGGATGAGCCCGTACGCGCGTCTCGACGGTGACCAGTTCACCGACGGCATCGGGGGCGAGTGGTCCGAGTCGGATGGTCACCGTGTCCGATCTGCTCAGCAGGCGGTCGAAGGCCCTGGGGCGCAGCGGGCGATCCGGTCCGGCGTCCTGCCAGGTGACCACGACGAGCAGCGGGACCTCGCGAAGGCGATGTGACAACACCTCCAGGACCTCACGGGTCGGCCGATCCGCGCGGTGCAGGTCGTCGAGGACCAGGACGGTCGGGGTCGCGCCGACCAGCGTGACGATCACCGTCGCGATCTTCTCGGCGTCCTCGAAACGGGAGCCCACCGTGGGATCCGTCGTCGCACCCACCGATGCCGGGCCACGGGTGGAGAGGATCTCAGGGGCGAACACACGCGCTCGTGCGACGTCGTCGGGATCGGCGTACTCGACGAGACGGTCGACGATGTGCACCCAGGTCCACATGGGTGGCTCGCGGACACCGTCGGTCTGTGTCGACCACGCGAAGACGAACCCCTGCTCGAGGGCGTCGTCGACCACTGCCGCGGCCATCGACGATTTACCGGTGCCGGAGTCACCTCGGATGACCGTCATCGCGCCGTGTCCGCGTGGCGTCGTCGCCACCAGTTCGGCCAGCACCGACAACTCGCGGTCGCGGCCGACGATGCGATGGTTGCGCGGGGTGTCGACGACCGCGGTCCGGAGTTCCAGTCGCAGTGGTGCGTAGTCGAGTTCCGCGGACTCCCTGGTGATCTCGCGCCGAAGGTGTTCGAGTGCGGCTCCCGGCGCGACCCCGAGTTCGTCGTCGAGCACCGTCCGGGCGCGCTGATAGGTCGCCAGCGCCTCCGCGCGCCGCCCGGACCGGTACAGCGCGACCATCAGCTGACCCCACAGTCGTTCGTGCAACGGGTCGATGCGCACCTGCTCCTCGAGTCCTGGGATCAGCTCGGCGTCGCGCCCGAGCTGCAGTCCCGCCTCGTAGAGGCCCTCGGCGGCCATCGTTCGCAGAGCACTGAAGCGGTGGACCGCGGCGTCGGCGAACCGGTGGTCGCGGAAGTCGAACAGAGCGGGTCCGCGCCACAGATCGAGCGCGACACGCAACGATTCCTCGGCCCGCGTGGCGTCACCGACGGTCAGTGCCTGTCGACCTTCGGTCGTCAGGCGCTCGAACGTCGCGATGTCCAGTTCGTCGGGGGCGACGTCGAGGCGGTAGCCGGTCGCGTCCGTCACCAGCGCCCGCGCACCTGTCGGGTCGCCGTCGGCGAGGGTGCGGCGCAGGTTCGCGACGTAGGCGCGCACCGAGGAGATCGGCTTGGCCGGTGGCGTGTCGTCCCACACCAGGTCGACGAGGGTGTCGAGGTCGACGCCGGACCCGGCGTTCAGCAGCAGGATCGCGAGCACCGCCCGCTGCTTGATCCCGCCCACGGCGAGGTCGCGCCCGTCGGCGCGCACCACCATGTGTCCGAGAAGTCGGTACTCCACCCGCGGATTCTAAGCATTTTCTCAGCATCGCGGGGGGCTTGTCGCGCAGCCGTACGGCGCGCACACGATCAGATCAGCCGAGCGCGTTCTCCACGTCGCCGAGCAGGTCGTCGATGTCCTCGATCCCGACCGAGAGGCGCACGAGGTTCGCGGGGACCTCGAGCAGCGACCCGGCGGTCGAGGCATGCGTCATCGCAGCGGGATGCTCGATCAGCGACTCGATGCCACCCAGCGACTCGGCGAGGGTGAAGATCTCGGTCCGCGCGCAGAACTCCTGCGCGGCCGGGGCACCACCGGCGACCAGCACCGAGATCATGCCCCCGAACCGCTTCATCTGCTTCGCCGCGACCGCGTGGTTCGGGTGCGACTCGAGGCCGGGGTAGAGCACCGACTCGATCTTGGGATGCGACTGCAGGTAGTCGACGATCTTCTCGGCGTTGTCACTGTGCCGGTCCATCCGCACCGCGAGGGTCTTGATGCCCCGCATGGTGAGGTAGGCGTCGAACGGTCCGGGGACCGCCCCGGCCCCGTTCTGCAGGAACGCGAGGTCGGCGTCGAGCTGCTCGTCGTCGGTGACCAGAGCACCGCCGACCACATCGGAGTGTCCGCCGAGGTACTTGGTCGTCGAGTGCAGCACGACGTCGGCGCCCAACCGCAGCGGCTGCTGCAGGTAGGGCGAGGCGAAGGTGTTGTCGACCACCAGCTTGGTGCCTGCCTCGTGCGCGACGCCGGCCAGCGCCTCGATGTCGCCGATGTTGAGCAGCGGGTTGGTGGGCGTCTCGACCCACACGAGCTTGGTGGCAGGTGTGATGGCCGCTCGCACCGCGTCGACGTCGGAGACCGCGGCCACCGAGTAGGTGATCCCCCACTGGGTGAACACCTTGTCGATCAGGCGGAACGTGCCTCCGTAGGCGTCGTTGGGGATCACGAGGTGGTCGCCGGGGCGCAGGGTGGCCCGCAGCAGCGCGTCGGTCGCGGCCATGCCGGAGGCGAAACCGCGACCGTAGGAACCGTTCTCGATCGCGGCGAGGTTGCCCTCGAGCGCCTGTCGGGTGGGGTTGCCGGTACGGGCGTACTCGAACCCGCCGCGCATACCGCCGACGCCGTCCTGCGCGAAGGTGGAACTGGCGTAGATCGGGACGTTGACCGCACCGGTCAGCGGGTCGGGTTCGTAACCCGCGTGGATGGCCTTGGTGCCGAAGCCCTGCCAGCTGCTGGCGTCGACACGGCTGCGCTGTTCACTCATGACGAGGCTCCGATCCGGGGGGAGGAACTGACGAAGGCGAGCAGGTCGTGCCGGGTGATGACACCGATCGGCTTGCCGTCCTCGACCACCATCAGCGCGTCGGACTCCGACAGCGCCTTGGTCGCCGCGGACACCGGCTCACCGGCGCCGATCAGCGGGAACGGCTCGCCCATGAACGACGACACCGGGTCGGCGAGACTCGCGCGACCCTCGAACACGGCGCTGAGCAGTTCGCGCTCGGTCACCGCACCTGCGACCTCGCCGGCCATGATCGGCGGCTCGGCGCCGACGACCGGCATCTGCGAGACCTCGAACTCGCGGAGGATCTCGATGGCGTCGCGCAGGGTCTCCGACGGATGGGTGTGCACGAAGTCGGGCAGGGCGCCGGACTTCCCGCGCAGCACGTCGCCGACCGACGGGTCGCCCTTGTCCTTGCCGTCGAGCGGGGTGCGCAGGAATCCGTAGCTGCTCATCCACTTGTCGTTGAAGATCTTGCCCATGTAGCCGCGGCCACCGTCGGGCAGCAGGACCACGACGATCGCGTCGGGACCCTCGCGCTCGGCGACCTTGAGCGCGGCCACCATCGCCATCCCGCAGGATCCACCCACGAGCAGACCCTCCTCACGGGCGAGGCGACGGGTCATGTCGAACGAGTCGGCGTCGGAGACCGCGATGATCTCGTCCGGGATGGACGGGTCGTACGCGCTGGGCCAGAAGTCCTCACCGACACCTTCGACGAGGTACGGCCGACCGGTACCACCGGAGTAGACCGATCCCTCGGGGTCGGCGCCGATGATCTTCACGCGTCCGTCGGACATCTCCTTGAGGTAGCGACCGGTACCGGTGATGGTGCCGCCGGTGCCCACGCCCGCGACGAAATGCGTCACTTTCCCGTCGGTGTCGGCCCAGATCTCCGGTCCGGTGGTCTCGTAGTGGCTCTGCGGCCCGGCCGGATTGGCGTACTGGTTCGGCTTCCACGCACCGTCGATCTCGCGCACCAGCCGGTCGGAGACGCTGTAGTAGCTGCCCGGATCCTCCGGCGCCACCGCGGTCGGGCACACCACGACCTCGGCGCCGTACGCCTTGAGGACGTTGCGCTTGTCCTCGCCGACCTTGTCGGGGCACACGAACACGCAGTGATAACCACGCTGCTGGGCGACGAGCGCCAGTCCCACACCGGTGTTGCCCGAGGTCGGTTCGACGATGGTGCCGCCGGGCTTGAGCTCCCCGGAGGCCTCGGCCGCGTCGACCATCTTGACGGCGATGCGGTCTTTCGACGACCCACCCGGATTGAGGTATTCGACCTTGGCGGCGACCAGTCCCGACCCCGGCGTGACCACCGAGTTCAGACGGACCAGCGGGGTGCCGCCGACGAGGTCGACGACGTGATTTGCGATGCGCATGTCCCCATCGTTCCAGATCGGCGCCGACGCGGTTGCGGCGTCCCGCTGAACTTTCTCCCGCACCGATAGGCTCGGGGTGTGCCAGCATCCCGACGGCGAGTGGTCCGCGACGTGACCGCGTCCATCGCGGCCACCGCGGGCAGTGCCGGGGCCGGGTGGGCGGCGTGGAATTTCCTCAACGGTCAGGCACGCGCGGCACGCGCGGTCATCCCCCATCGCACCGACAACGCGCCCAACGGTGACGGCATCTACCGACCCGACGGGTCGGGCCCGATCCGGGTCACCCCGAGCGTGGGCGCCGACATCCACATGATGGTGTTCGGCGACTCCACCGCCGCCGGGCTCGGTGCGGAATCGGCCGACGAGACCCCCGGCGTCGCCCTGACGCGGATGGTGGTGCGCGAGACCGGCCGGTCGGTCCGGTTGAGCACGAAGGCCATCGTCGGTGCGACATCGCGCGGTTTGTCCGGCCAGGTCGACGCGATGCTCATCGCGGGTAGGCCGCCGGATGTCGCGGTCATCCTGATCGGCGCCAACGACATCACCGCGGTCAACGCGCCCTCCCCCGCCGCGAAGCGGGTCGGAGCGGCGGTCCGTCGTCTGGTGGAGGTCGACGCCAAGGTCATCGTCGGCACGTGCCCGGACCTCGGGGTGGTGACGGCCATCCCGCAGCCGTTGCGCTCGGTTCTGCGTCAGTGGGGCTTCCGGCTCGCCGCCGCCCAGACCCACGAGGTGCGGGCCGCGGGCGGGCGCCCGGTGCCGTTGGCCGACCTGCTGTCGCCGGTGTTCCTCGCGTCGCCCGACCGAATGTTCTCGTCGGACAACTACCACCCGTCGGCGGCGGGGTATCAGCTCGCCGCCGAGACCCTGCTGCCCGAGGTTCTCGCGTCGCTGGGCGAGTGGGGTACCGGGCCGCTCCCCGACCCCCCGGAGGTCTCGGAGTTCGCCGAGAACAACCGCCTGGTCGTCCGGGTCCGTCGGCGCCTCGGGATACCCGTCCGATTGCGCCGCCGACGTGCTGACGCGACCGTCGGTAGCGATCGCTCTGCCGGTCGGAGCATGGCGTAACGTCCGGTTCGCAATCTTGTTGTGCACACACGAGGAGTCACGTCATGCCCGAAGCCGTCATCGTCTCGACCGCACGATCTCCCATCGGACGGGCGGTCAAGGGATCGCTCAAGGACCTCCGCCCCGACGATCTCGCCGCGCAGATGGTCCAGGTCGCTCTCGACAAGGTCCCCGAGCTCGATCGCGCCGACGTCGAGGACATCCACCTCGGCATCGGCCAGCCCGGCGGTGGCGGTGGCTTCAACATCGCCCGCGTCGTCGCGGTCCAGCTCGGTCTCGACCACGTCCCCGGCGTGACCGTCAACCGCTACTGCTCGTCGTCGCTGCAGACCACCCGCATGGCGCTGCACGCCATCCGCGCGGGCGAGGGTGACGTCTTCATCTCCGCAGGCGTGGAGAGCGTCTCGAGCTACGGAATTCTGGGCAATTCCGACGGATGGCCCAACAGCAAGAACCCGATCTACGCCGACGCGCAGGCCCGCACCGAGAAGAACTCGCAGGGCGGCGCACCGGTCTGGACCGATCCCCGCGCGGAGGGGCTGATCCCCGACGTCTACATCCCGATGGGCCAGACGGCCGAGAACGTCGCCAGCTTCACCGGCATCTCCCGAGAAGACCAGGACCGCTGGGGCGTGCAGAGCCAGAACCGCGCCGAGGCCGCCATCAACTCGGGCTTCTTCGAGCGCGAGATCGATCCGGTCACACTGCCCGACGGCACCGTGGTGTCCACCGATGACGGCCCCCGCGCCGGCACCACCTACGAGAAGGTGTCGCAGCTCAAGCCGGTGTTCCGTCCCGACGGCACGATCACCGCGGGTAACGCCTGCCCGCTCAACGACGGCGCCGCCGCACTGGTCATCATGAGCGACACCAAGGCAAAGGAGCTCGGCCTCACGCCGCTCGCGCGCATCGTCGCCACCGCGGCCACCGGTCTGTCGCCGGAGATCATGGGTCTCGGCCCGATCGAGGCCATCCGCAAGGTGCTGCGCCTGTCGGGCAAGACCATCTCCGACATCGACCTGGTCGAGATCAACGAGGCGTTCGCCGTGCAGGTGCTCGGCTCGGCCGCCGAGCTGGGCATCGACCACGACAAGCTGAACGTCTCCGGCGGCGCGATCGCGCTGGGGCACCCGTTCGGCATGACCGGCGCCCGCATCACCACCACGCTGATCAACAACCTGCGTACCCACGACAAGACCTTCGGCATCGAGTCGATGTGTGTCGGTGGCGGACAGGGTATGGCGATGGTGCTCGAGCGCCTCAGCTGAGTCGCGTCAACGCCTCCGACGAGCCCTGCACCGAGATCTTGGGCGCAGGGCTCGTCTCGTCGGGGTCGACCATGTCGGGGTGCACCGACGCCTTCGGCGCCCTCACGAACGCGACGATCACGATCAACACCAGGCCCAGGACACCGGCCACGGTGAAGACGGTCCGCACACCGTCGGTGATCGCCTCCGCGTTCGCCACGCCCGCAGCCCGACCGTCGGCCGCGACCACGGTCATCACCGTGATGAACAGCGCGGTTCCGGCGGCGCCGGCGACCTGTTGGAACGTGCCGAGCGCAGCCGACGCGTGTGAGTAGCGATGCGGTGCAACCGATCCCAGAGCCGATGTCATCAGTGGGGTGAAGGTCGCCGCCAGGCCGAGGCACAGGGTCATGTTGGCGCCGGTCAGCAGCCAGGCCGAGGTCGTCGTGTCGACGGTGGTGAGCAACCACACCCCGGCGGTGATCAACACCGCACCGGGCATCACGAGCACGCGCGGCCCGCGCAGATCGTAGATCCGTCCGACCACGGGTCCGGCGATGCCCATCAGCAGACCGCCGGGCAGGGTCAGCAGACCCGTCGACAACGGACTGAAGCCGAGGACGGCCTGGGCGAAGTACGGCACCACGATGAACGTGCCCATCATGGTGGACATCGCGACGACCATCGCCACGATCGCCAACGAGAACTGGAAGGAGGCGAACACGCGGAGGTCGAGCAGCGCGCGGTCGGTCCGCTGCAGCAGCAACTGCCGGGCGACGAAGGCGCACAGCCCGATCACGCCGACCGTGAACGGGATCCACACGGGTACGGCCGAGCCGTGGTCGGCGGCCTCACCGATACCGACCAGACCGTAGACCAGACCACCGAAGCCGAGAATCGCCATCGGCACCGACACCACGTCGATCGGCACGCTCACCGTCGGCGACACCGAGCGTACGCAGACCGCGCCGACGACCAGTGCGGCACCGGCGATCGGGATCATCACGCCGAAGATCCACCGCCACCCCAGGTGATCGAGAACCAGTCCCGAGAGCGTGGGGCCCAGTGCGGGTGCCACCGCGATGACGACGGAGATGTTGCCCATCATCACGCCCCGGCGGCTCTCCGGGACCAGCGTCATGACGGTGGTCATCAGCAGCGGCAACATGATCGCCGTGCCCACCGCCTGGACGACTCGCGCGACGAGGAGCACCTCGAAACCGGGTGCGACGAACGCGAGGATCGTGCCTGCGGTGAAGGACGACATCGCCGTGATGAACAGCGGTCGGGTGCCGATCCGCTGGATCAGGAAACCGGTCAGCGGGATCACGACCGCCATGGTCAGCATGAACACCGTCGTGAGCCACTGACCGACGCTCGGTGGGACGCCGAGTTGCTCCTGGAGCACCGGGATCGCGACGCTCATGACCGTCTCGTTGAGGATCACGACGAACGTCGCGACCAGGAGCAGACCGATCACGAGCACATGGTCGCGCGCCAGCCGGTCGGTCGCGTCGGTACGCGTGATGGTCATGGGTCTCCTCTTCGTGCGCTGGAAGCAGTGTCGCCGGGTATGACTCGCGCACGCAAGGAAAATAATCGCGGCTCACGACAGCGGCCCCACACCCGAAGGTGTGGGGCCGCTGAGGTCTACTACGTGGTGTCCGGTGACTAGTCGGAGTTGAAGTAGCTGAGCAGTCGCAGGATCTCGACGTAGAGCCAGACCAGGGTCACGGTCAGGCCGAGGGCGATGCCCCAGGCGGCCTTGGCCGGTGCACCGGCGCGGATGAGACGGTCGGCCGAGTCGAAGTCGATCAGGAAGCTGAACGCGGCCAGACCGATGCAGACGAGCGAGAAGATGATCGCGATCGGACCACCGCTGCGCAGACCCAGGCCCTCACCGCCGTTGAAGAACCCGACGACCAGGTTGGCCAGGATCAGCACGATGACGCCGACGAGACCGGCGAACAGCATGCGGGTGAAGCGCGGGGTGACGCGGATGGCGCCCGTCTTGTAGACGATCAACATCCCGCCGAACACGCCGAACGTGCCGAGTACGGCCTGCCCGATGAGCATCCCGGCCGAGATGTCGCCCGCCACCACGAAGTTGGCGAACACGAACGAGATCGCACCGACGAACAGTCCCTCGAGCGCCGCGTACGAGAGCACGATCGCGGGGTTGTCCTGCTTGCGACCGAAGGTCGCGATCATGACGAGGACGAAACCGCCGAGGCCACCGACGAGCAGCAGTGGCATCGCCAGGCCCTCGTTCTGGTGGATCAGGAAGTAGGAGATGAGGGCGGTGACGATGAGCACGCCCAGGGTCGACGCGGTCTTGGTGACTACATCGTCGATGGTCATCGACCGTGCGCCGACCGGCTGTCCGGGGCGGGCGTACGGGTCGGTCTGCTGAGGCTGGCCCAGCTGCTGGCCCATCACGGCGCCCTGGCCGGCCCCGGCCATCCCGGTTCCGAACCCGGCGTAACCACCATTCTTCTGGTTGTCGCGGAGTACGCCCCGCATGACCGGATTGCTACTTTCTCGCACCGTCTGGTCCCTTCACTAAGTTCGATCGGCTCGATCAATTCGTCCACACTGCCCATGGCCGTCAATGGCGTCCGGTGTCACCGTGAGCGACTGTCACGTCAACGATCGACACGGTGTCCGAGTTCCGAGGTCGACTTTACCTACTCTTGACCATTGCCGCAGCGACCGCGGCATCGTCGGATTCGGTCAGTCCGAAACGATCGTGGAATCGGCGCAGTGGTCCCGGTGCCCACCAGTTGGCCCGACCGGCCAGCCGCATGAACGCGGGTACCAGCAGCACTCGGACGAGCGTGGCGTCGACGAGCACGGCGAGCATCAGCCCGAG
>NZ_JAEMTF010000046.1:31671-35508 GCF_016462415.1 Williamsia sp.
CCGTCCTGGAAGATCCACACCATCGCACCGAACGTCGCGCTGAGAGAGAACGCGTTGAGCACCAACGCCTTCAGCGGCAGCAGGACACTGCCGCTGAGCAGGAACAGCAGGATGAAGGTGGTCACGGCGATCAGCCCGAGCACCAGCGGGAGCCGGTCGACGATGGCGTCGACGTTGTCACGGTTCTGCTGGGCCAATCCGGTGAACAGCACCTGCGTCCCGCCGGGTGTCGGCACCGCACGCAGTGCGTCGAGCTGGTCGGCCCCCTTGCGCGACAACGGATCCAGAGATGTCGCGATGGTGACGAACTGCGCGCGGTCGACGCTCGCGCCCGGGTCGCCGCGGTCGAACTGCTGGCCGTCGACGAAGGCGGCCTGCGCGGTCGTCACCCCGTTGACATCGGCAATCCGTGACATCGTGTCGGCATAGGCGGCGACGGCCGAATCGGCCGCGGCGTCGCCGCCGACGTCGGGCAGTACGGCCGTGATCGACACACTCGCGTTCTGCGGGAAAGCCTCTCGTAGCTGCGACCCGATCTGGTACGACGACGCCGAGGCGGGCAGGACCCGTTCGTCGGGGAACCCCACCTTCATCCCGAAGAAGGGGGCACCGAGCAACAGCAGGAAAGCGATGATCGACACCCCGACCACGATGTGGTGTCGGAAGACGAATTTCGTCGACCGGTAGAACGCGGAGTCCTCCGGGGCGGTGGCCACCGGTGGTGGTTTGCGCAGCAGTCGACGGATCGGGCGGCGGACGTCGAGCGCGTCGACACGATCGCCGAGCGCGAACAGGATCGCCGGGGTCACGATGAGCGCGGCGGCGGCCGCGACGACGATCACACCGATGCCCGCGTAGGCGAACGATCGCAGGAAGTACATGGGGAAGATGGCCATGGCGCACAACGACAACCCCACCGTGACCGCCGAGAACAACACCGTTCGACCCGCGGTGCTGATCGTACGGATCAAGGCGTTCTCACGACTCCGGCCCGCGGCCAGCTCCTCGCGGTACCGGCTGATGATGAGCAGGGTGTAATCGATGGCCAGGGCCAGTCCGAGCGCGGTGGCCAGGTTCAAGGCGAAGACGGACACGTCGGTGAACAACGTCATCATCCGCAGGATCGCAGCCGCACCGATGATGGCGATCAGACCGATGACCACGGGGATGGCGGCCGCGACGAGCCCGCCGAACACCCAGATCAACAGGCAGAAACTGATGGGGATGGCGATGGCTTCGGCGATGGCGAGGTCGCGTGAGGTCTGGTCGTTGATCTGTTGGTAGACCAGGGCCTCTCCGCCCACGGTCACGGTGATCCCCGAGCGGACCCCGGCGAACTCGTCGTCGATGGCCTGCGCGTGCAGGGCCCCGTCACGTTCGCCGCCCGACACGGTGAAGACGATCAGACCGGTCGACCCCTCGGTGCTCTGCAAGGCGGGCGCCAGATCGGAGTTGCGCCACAACGACAGCACCGGTTGCTGGACGAACGTCTCGGTCTCCAGGGTGTCGGTGATCTGGCGTGCGACTCCGATGGCCGTCGGGTCCTGGGAGATGTCGTCATCGGTGGGGAGTCGGAGCGCGATGACCACCTGGAGGCCGCCGCGGTTGAACGTCTCACCGAGTTGCGCACCGGCGCGGGCGGATTCCGACGTGGGATCGCTGTAGCCACCGGCCGAGAGGGCCGACCCGACCCCGAAACCCAACGCCCCACAGACGACCATGATCGCCAGCGTGACGAGAAGGACCCGGCGCGGTGCGGCGATGACGCCCTTGGTCAGACGGGAGAGCATCGGGGTGCTCCTTCGGCGCCGACACGGGTGGACGGCGTCAAGTTAACACTGCGACGTCAGAAGGTCCGCCGGGCGATGTCGTAACCACGGTCGAACGCCCGCATCCGGTCCACCTCGATGTCGTAATAGACCCGTCGGACGACCATGTCGCGTAGCTCTGGCGACAGCAGCCGAGACAGCCGTAGCGAACGAGGGACGAGGTCGGCAGGCAACTCCGCGAGGAGCCGGTCGGCGCACGTACCGTGCAGGCTCGCCATCCGGATGAAGTCGGCCCGGAACTCCTTGTAGTGCCTGGTGTCGCGGTAGTTCACGTGCCACACCTCCGCGAGAGCCGCAGGGGTGTCTTCGGCGAGATGGGCCCGAGAACCCGCCCGGATACCGGCGAGCACTCCCCCGAAGGCCCGGTTCGGCGACGTCTCCTCGCACCGCGCCCACGCCGAACGCCACTTCTGGGAGATCGGGCCGCCGGTGCGGTAGGCGTGCAGATTCGACACGTACCGACGGTGCAGGTTCGACATCACGTGGAGCAGCCAGTCGGGATTCTCGATGACACGCGCGTCGATGAGCGCCAGTGCCTCCTCGTTCGCCAGCACGTGGCTCCGGGCCAGCCAGTACTTCGGGTCACCGGTCCGCGCGAACTCGTCGGCAATCAGTCGTTGGTGACCGAGCTGCCGGTCGACCTCGGGTCGCAGGACCGACGCCACCGAACGATGCGGCCGGGCCGGGCGCGAGCGCCGGGAGGGGGTCGGCGCGGGCGGCGGCATGAGCTTGGACTGTTCGGAGAGCCCGGCGAGGGACTTCTCCATCTCACGCCGCAGGGTCGGCGTCGCGATCTTCCCGAGCTTCGTCGTGAACGACACATCGACGGTCCATCGGACGGCGCACCCCGAGGGTGTCGGCTCGATATCGATGCGGCCGTGGTGATCTCGGAGCAGCGGGGCGCCCTTGTAGACCATGTAGTCGAGCCGGTGAGGCTCGTCGGCCACCGTCACCACCTCGTGCACCCGGGTGCGCAGCGGCGCGGAGATCTCCACCTCCCGCAGCGCCCCGGCACGATCACACCGGTCGTCCTCGCCGACATCCTCGACGTGGAACGGTGCCGCGGACCAGATGGTCTTCAGATCGGGATCGGTGAGCAGCCCCCAGGCCTGCTCGGCGCTACAGGCCAGCTGCGTGGCCACATCGATACGCGTCATGGCGCCTCACCGCAGACAGAGGTCGGTCGCGCGTACGAGAGGCACAAAAGACATGGTGTCTATTTCGTGGTCGGGAGTCAAGGGTCGGGGGATGGTTGCGCTCCCTGGAAGCCGGACCAGAGCAGGCTGGTCAGGTGGTCGACGAGTTCGTCGCGATCCATGGTGCGCTCGCGAACCCACCATCCCACAGTGACCGAGATCGCGCCGATCAGAGCACGCGCCCAGGGCCCGGCCGCACGGACATCGCTTCCCAGGGTCGCGAACCCCTGTTCCAGCAACGTCTCCAGGTATCCGGCGATCGCCGAGTGACCCACTCCTCGATGCATCTGCGGCATCAGAACCGGCGCCAGCGACGACTCGTTCTCGACCCACTCGACCAGGACCTCGACCGCCGCGCGCGTCGCCGCCTGCAGGTCGGGCGCGCCGGTGACCGCGGCGCCGAGGTGATGGGTGATCCGGGCTGTGTGTCGTCGCGTCAGCGACGCGATGAGGTCGCTCTTGTCGTCGAAGACCGCGTAGACGGCTGATCGCGTCAGGCCGGCGAGGTCGGCGACCTGACCGAGGCTGAACTCGTTGCCGCTCGCGCTGATCGCCGACTCGGCGGCGTCGAGGAGTGTTTCGCGCCGGGCGAGAAGGTCCACGCCGGGTCCCGGCGGGCGGCCGCGGGTGCGACGGACATCGTCGGGTCGACTCACCGCATCCGATGTCACGCCCGACAGTCTCTCACCTCGCCGGTGGGTCGATGGGCGACCGTGAGATTCTGGTTGTCGGCTACGCGAGATGCTGCGAGTCGAACGCCCCCATAGCCCAATTGGCAGAGGCAGCGGACTTAAAATCCGCCAAGTGTCGGT